>JAIRPL010000031.1 GCA_031256995.1 Puniceicoccales bacterium | reverse complement strand
CTCATGTCAAGATAGCGTTTCTGGCCCCATTGACTTCCGGCCACATGCCGCAGGCGCGCGGCAACCAATATCATCGCCGAGTTGCCGTCGGGAAACGCTCCCACCGCGCGCGTTCGCCGGCGGATCTCCCGCATGGATAACGTCCTGAATCTTGCGCAGATTTTTAAGGCCATGAGAGTGAGGGGGAACCAACCTCCATGACACCACCCGGCGCCTTGTCGGCTACCAGGAACACAAACGAAACGGCGATTTAATTTCATACAGCGCATTCACTTGCGACAACAACAGCCTCGTCCGCCACTACCAGCTGTCCATCCCCGTCACCGTATGATAGCGGCCTCGCCTATCCCCTCCGGCGTCTCCTGCCCCGCCACCCCCCCCGTCCCCGCCACCTGCGACCTCGACGGCAGCGAAAAAGAACTTTTTGATGGGATAATCGGGAGCGAGAAAATGATGCAATTCAAGTTTTTGTACGCCGAAAATTTCAAATGGATCATGAAAACGATCCTGAATGTGAGGAGAAATATCGAGTCCTCATCGGAATAAATTTACCGTGGAATAAATGCCACACCACGTTTCCCAACTCATTCTATCCCCCGCATCACTTTTCGATGCGATATCGGAAAACCATGCCTTTGTTCAGTTTCTCCCGTTCGGCCCAGAAAGCATAATGCACGCCTCCCATCTTTTTTCACACCACCCCAATCCCTGACGTTCCCGGACGTCCCAAGATATTCAATTCGCCGGGGAACTCGCCGGGAAAATCCCGGCCATCCCCACGGACCACGCCATCTTTCTTGACACGCCATCTTTCTTGAATCGGCGTCTCCGCCCCCCCCGCCCCCGCCGCCACCGAAACCGCCAGCGGCGTCGAGGCTGGCATCACATAGGCCTTCAACAAGCCAAACCAGATCCTCCGTGACGACCACGGTCTTTGACAACTTCGTGCATGAGCATGTCATGGTCTTGGCGCAGCCCCCCCTCGGGTGGGTGTCCGGCGAAGGACAGATTTCAGGCGGAGGTTCCGGACGCGGCATCCATGCGCCACCCTGCCCCGCTTTCCCTTGTTTTCTTTTTTGGGAACACTGGCATTGTTTTGGCGGACAGTCATTCCATGAACACAAAGCCAGCCAGCACCTATAACCTCCGCGTCCACGAAACTGTGCGCGTGCGCGCACCCCGCGACTTGAAGGCTCAATATCCGTCGCCCGATGCCGCCACGTCCACTGTGCTCGCCGGGCGCCAACAGGTGCGGGACATCCTCGACGGACGCGACCCGCGCCTGCTGGTTGTCGTCGGCCCTTGCTCGATTCACGACCTCATATCCGCCATGGAGTATGCCAGACGCCTCGCCGCGCTGCGCAAACAACTGGAGGACAAGCTCTGCATTGTCATGCGTGTCTATTTTGAGAAACCCCGCACGACGCTTGGCTGGAAAGGTCTTATCAACGACCCATGGCTTGATGGCACCTACGATATCGAGGCCGGTCTCACGATGGCGCGTCGTCTGCTCATAAAAATAAACTCCCTGGGTCTTCCCGCGGCCACCGAGTTTCTTGACCCTTATACCCCGCAATACCTTGATGACCTCGTGACTTGGGCCGCCATTGGCGCGCGAACCACCGAGTCCCAAACGCACCGCGAGATGGCCAGCGCGCTGTCCATGCCCGTCGGCTTCAAAAACGGCACCGATGGCTCCCTGCAAATCGCCCTGGACGCCATGATCACCGCCCAGTCCCCCCATAGTTTTCTCGGCATGGACGAGGAAGGCTACACCGCCATCGTGCGCAGCCGCGGCGTCACACATGGCCATATCGTGCTGCGCGGCGGCAAGGACAACCCGAACTACGAACCCGAGTTTGTCCGGGCCGCCATCGCCGCCCTCCGGAAAGCCCATTTGCGGGAATTTCTCATGGTGGATTGCAGCCACGCCAATTCCGAAAAGCACCATGAACGCCAAGCGGACATCTTTCGCAATCTCCTCGCCCAACGCCGATCCGGGAACAAGGCCCTCGCCAGCGTGATGCTTGAGAGCCACATCCACGCCGGAAACCAGCCATTCTCCTCGGACCCTTCCAACCTCCGGTATGGCATCTCCATCACTGATGCCTGCATCGACTGGGAAACCACGGAACAACTTCTTCTTGAGGCCGCCCACGAGGGCTGACCCGTCCCGCCCGCACATTTTCAGCATCCACCCCTGCCCCATTTCCGGAATCCTTCCCCTCCCCTTCTCACCTCCCCGCCAACGCCCGCCTTTTCAGCCGACGACGGCTGGCATGGCTGCGGGTGTGCCGCGCACGACTCGGCTGGCACGCAACCCACAGTGTGCGTGCCGGTTTGCTGTCGCTCCGCCGTTTTTTGGGGAACAAGCAGGGTGGGAATGTTGTCCACGATACCCTTTCCACTTCATAGCCAATTCTGTTCAAAAACATGAAAAATTCCACTTCGTCGCGTCGCGACTTCCTGAAAACCGCTGGTGCCGCCACTGGCTTCCTCATTCTGCCGACCGGATGGTTGCGGGGGGAAAACGCCCCCTCCAACCGGGTCAACACCGCCCACGTCGGTGTTGGCGGCATGGGCGGCGGGGACCTGAAGGGAATCGCCTCAGCGGGTGCCAACGTTGTGGCCCTTGTGGATGTGGACGCGCGTTCGCTGGCCAATGCGGCAAAAAGACAGCCCAAGGCGCGGCAGTTTGCCGATTACCGGGAGATGCTTGACGTGGTTGGCAAGGACATCGACGCGGTTGTTGTCTCCACGCCCGACCACACCCATTTCACCGTGGCATACTCCGCGGTTGAGCTTGGCAAACACGTTTACGTTCAAAAACCGCTTTGCCACACAATCGACCAGGTGCGGCGGCTCACCAAACTCTCCATCCAGAAGAAAGTGATCACCCAGATGGGTAACCAAGGGCAGTCCAGCTCCCACATCCGCAAAGGCAAGGAATGGTACGAAGCCGGTCTGCTGGGCGACGTGGATTTTGTGGAGGCATGGAGCGACCGCCCGATCTGGGCACAGGGATTTCAGGAATTCCCGGAGGCGCAGAAGGTGCCCGAATTTCTTTCGTGGGATCTTTGGCAAGGGCCGGCCAAACGCCATGCCTACAACAAGAAGATCGCCCCCTTCGCCTGGCGCGGCTTCTTTGAATATGGTTGCGGCGCCCTTGGCGACATGGCCATCCACCTGATGAACGATGCCTTCTATGTGCTCAACCTGACCGCCCCGACAAAAATCGAGGTTTCCGAGCTTAAAGGGAAAAGCGGCGTCGCCTTCCCGAATGCCAGCCGCATCATCTTCCATTTCCCCGCCAATGGCAACCGCGGCCCCGTCCGTGTTGCTTGGAGTGACGGAAACATCCTGCCCAAAAAACCGGCCGGCGCCCCCGCAGGTTACAAAGTGCCGGACAACGGCAGCTATCTGCACGGCAAAAATTTCACGCTCTCCCTCTGCGGCTGGGGCAATACTTTTGAACCGCTCGTGGATCCGGAACAGCGCAAGGAACTCTTTGCAAAGGCGCCAGCGGAACGCATCGCCCGTGTCAAAGGCAGCCACTACAAAAACTGGATCGACTCCATCACGAACAACGTCCAGGCCTCCTCGCACTTTGGCTATTCCGGCCCCTTCGCGGAGGTCATCCTCCTTGGCGTCATCGCCCAGCGCCTCGGACGCACCCTGAACTGGGACGCCGCGACTGGCACCTTCAAGGATGACGCCGAGGCCAACGCACTCGTCAAGGCGACATCCCACGCCAAAGGTTTCCTCGCCTGACCTGCGTCCGGCACAAAGCCAGGGGGGATTCTCCTTGGCGCCAGCAAAACCGCCCTCCACGCCTGTTTGCGTGCGGCGGTTTTTGTTTTTGGGTTGTTCTCAGTCCGCCGGGCACGCCCCGCCGCGTTAGATTTAACCTCACCCCGGACATCCCCTTTGGAACCTAGCCTCTTCTTGAATGTCTCCCCGGCCCCTATGATTCCCCGGAACCCGTTTCCCGCCAAGCATCGCCCAGCGTGGACCCCGCGCCGCGAATTCCTCAAAACCATCGGCACAGCGGCACTTGCCATGCCGTTCATTGCCAGCGAGTTGCGCGCCAACCCACCCTCCAGCCGCGTCCGGCATGCCGCCTTCGGCACTTCCGCGCAAGCGTGGGCGGATCTCCTCCAGATCAGTTCCGCTCCCAACTTGGAAGTTGTCGCCTTGTGCGACGTCGACGAAGGCAGGGCGGGACAGGCACGCAAGAAATTCCCCAAGGCGAGGTTTTACACGGACTGGCGCAAGCTCCTCGAAGCCGAGGCCGGCAACATCGACTCCGTCAACGTTGCCACACCCGACCACATGCATGCCCCCATCGGCGTTTCCGCCATGCTCTTGGGCAAGCACATTTTCGGGGAAAAGCCCCTCGCGCACAATCTCCACGAGACACGCCGGATGACGGAAATCGCCCGCGAAAAAGGTCTTGTGACACAAATGGGCATCCAAAGCCATTCCGGCGCCTATTATCGGACAGGCGTCCGCGCCATCCGGGATGGCCTGATCGGCAAAGTGAAGGAGGTGCACTCCTGGTGTTTCAAGACATGGGGGGACAATTCCCTTCTCCCCACGCACACCGACCCTGTGCCCAAAGGGTTTGACTGGGACCTCTGGCTTGGCGTGCGCGAGGCACGGCCCTTCATTGGAAAAGGGTATTATCACCCCGGCAATTGGCGCAAACGCCTCGATTTTGGCGTCGGCACCCTCGGCGACATGGCCTGCCACATCCTTGACCCCGTTTTCTCGGCGCTCGACATTTCCGTGCCGCTCTCCGTGCGCTCCGAAGGCCCCGCCCCCAACGCCACCAACTGGGCCCTTGACGCCAAAGTCATCCTCACCTTCGCAGGCAGCGCGCGCACCAACGGCCCGCTCAAGCTCACGTGGTATGATGGCGCCCAACGCCTCCCTGCCGAGGTGGCCGCCCTGCTCGAAGGTCGCCGCATTCCGCAAGGAGGCAGCATCTTCATCGGAACCGACGGGGTTCTCTTCCTTGAGCATTCCTCCGTCCCCGCGCGCCTTTTCCCCAGCGCCAAATTCAAGGGAGTGAAGCTCCCCCTCGAAAAAAGCATGAACCACTATCACCACTTCATCGAGGCGGTGCGGGGCGGCCCCAAGCCGGAGGCCAATTTTGATTTTGCGGGACCACTCACCGAAGCCGTCCTGCTTGGCGGCGTGGCCTCCCGTTTTCCCAACACCGACCTAAAATGGGATGCGGCCGCATTGAGGTTTGAGCATGCCCCCGCCAACCAATTCGTCCGCCAGGAATACCGGAAAGGCTGGGAGGTTCCAGGCCTGTGATTTATCGCGGCACGAACGATTTCCACTTCCCGGCAATGCCCCGGTGACGCCCGAACTTTATGTCCGGAAGGGTGTCCAATCCTGCCATGCCCAGCACAATTTCCAGGCGCAGTTTCCTGAAAAATTCCGCCGCCTTCGCCGCCGTCTCGACCGTGGAGGCGGCGGGGGTTGTCTCCGCGCGTGCGCTGGCGAAAGATTCCGTCCCCTCCAACCGGGTCAACCTCGCGCTTATTGGCGCGCGCAACATGGGGTGGCAGGACCTCGAAAACATGCTCAAAGCCGGCGGCACGCGCTGCGTGGCCATCTGCGACGTGGACGAGGCGGTGCTTGAATCGCGCAAAGCCGAGCTTGCCCGCAAATACCATCCACTCCCGCCGGACTTTCTCGCCACAGGAGACTACCGCCGCATCCTCGACAGGAAAGACGTGGATGCGGTGCTCATCGGCACGCCCGACCATTGGCATTGCCTGCAATTTTCGGACGCCTGCAAGGCTGGCAAGGACGTGTACGTACAGAAGCCGCTGGCCAACAGTTTCGACGAATGCGGGGTGATGGTGGAAATGGCCCGGCGGCATGACCGCGTCGTTCAGGTCGGGCAGCAACAACGCGGCGATCCCTGCTGGCAGGGGCTGGTTTCCTTCATCCAAGATGGCGGCTTGGGGCGGGTGACACGCGTGGACGCCTGGGCCAACTTCGATTACGCCGCCCAATTGCCCGCCCCGCCGGATTCAGCCCCGCCACCCCGGGTTGATTACGACACATGGCTTGGGCCGGCTCCAGCCCGCCCCTTCAACAAACTGCACTTTCACGGTTCGTGGCGCTGTTTTTGGAATTACGGCGGAGGGCTGATGAGCGATTGGGGCGTCCACCTGCTCGACATCGCCTTGTGGGCCACAAACACACGCACGCTGCCATTGCGCGCCAGCGCCATCGGGGGAAAATTTGCCGCGCCCAACGGGGCGCACGAAACTTTCGACACCCTCTCCGCCGCGTGGGAATACGAAAAATTCCTTTTGACGTGGAGTAACAGCACCCTCCTGCAGCGCGGACCATTCGGCAAAAGCTATGGCCTGGCCTTTTGGGGCGAAAAAGGCCTTGTCGTGGCCAACCGCTCCGGCTGGGATTTTTACAAAGGCACGGCGGAAAACCCAGAGCGCTCTGAACGCGGGGATGGCATGGAAAACAAGACGGCGCTCATCCGCCACGCGGCAAATTTCCTGGATTGCGTGCGCAGGCATGACATCCAGACAAACTGCCCCGTGGAGACTGGCGCCTTGTGCTCGCGCCTCGCCCACCTTGGCAACATCTCCGCCCGTCTCGGCGGAACACCGATCCTCTGCCAGGAAAACGCGCTTAAAAATCCTTCGCCAGAGGTTCTGGCCCTTGCCCGCCCGGCCTACCGCGCCCCGTGGAAATTCCCCACGATTTGAACACCCACCCCACTCCGGCGGATCTTGCGGGCGCCCTTCACCAACCCAAAACCCGCATGGCGTTCGCGACGTAATGGGCCATCGGAAGGCGGAAGAAAAGAAACCAGGCCACCGCGCCAAGGGCAAGCCAGGGACCAAAAGGAACTTCAATGTTGCCCAAGGTCTCCTGCTCCAAGGGCTGCTGCCCGCCATCCTCAAACGAGGCCAGCGAGGCGGCACGGCGGCGCGCGTCACCACGCGTGGCGGCGGGCGCGAAGAAACGGGCGACGATCAAAACCGGAAGCATGACCAGGCTGCCAAGCACGGCGCCGCCGAGCAGCGAAAAAAGCGCGCCCTGCCAGCCGCAAAATGCCCCGATGCCGCCGCAAAGAATGACATCGCCCTCGCCCATCGCCTCCCGCCCGGCAAGACTGGTGGCCGTGAAACGCACCCAGTAAATCAATCCGGCGCCAAAAGCCATGCCCGCCAGTGAGTCGCCAACCGAACGCAAGGCCGCCGGCAGGCTCCAATCCCACACCATGCCCGGCTCATGTCCGCCCATCGAAAAAACGGCCGCCACCTCGCCATGAAGCCCTGGAAAAAGCAGCGAAAAGAGCAGTCCGACGAAAGCAAGCGCGCCGTTGGGAAGGTCCGGCAGGAACATCGTATCAAGGTCAATGAATGCCAGAACGATAAGAAAACCAAAAAACACCATGCCCGGCAAAGCTTGCTGCCACGGAAGCAAATACCAGCAGAGGGCGAAAAGCGCGCCCGTCAGACTCTCGACCAGCGGGTAACGAAAACTAAAACGCCGTCCGCAACATGGGGCGCGCCCGCGCAGTGCGAACCATGAGACCACAGGCACATTGCGCCACCACGGGATCGCCGTGCCACAGGCGCAATGGGAACCAGGGCGGACAACGGACAACCCTTTGGGAAGGCGATAAATGCAAACGTTCAGGAAACTGCCCACAAGGGCGCCAAACACCGCGAAACAAGCCACGAAAAACCACGGAAACCGCTCCTGCACCGCCCCAAAAACCTCAGGATTCATTGCATTGGCTTCCAAGTGGGCCGAAAAAAGGGAAAAAGCGCCAAGGCGGGCATCGCACCGCGAGCCATCAGCCCTCCCCCACCCCGACTATGATCCGCAACCCTTCCCGAAGGGCGGCGCCGGAGATCTCCGTGCTTTGCGCATTCCCGCGCCCGGTGCGGACTTCCATCGGCTCGGGACCATTTTTTTCGAGCCTCCAAATCACGGCATTGCCCGGCCTGGCCTCCTGACGCGGCCTGCCCGCCGGGGAGAAACCCAGCGCGCCCGTTGGAATCTGCCACGTGTCCGGAATTTCCTCCGTGAATATGGTGGCCGTGGCCGTCATCCCGGCGCGCAGGGAAAGATCGGCGTTGGGCACCTGAATCTCCACGCTGTAAGTAATGACGTTGCTGGTGTTTGTGGCAGCCTTCTCCACTTTCGTCACGTTGGCGTCGTAGGTCTTTGCCCCCCAGGCGTCCACAGTGAACACCGCTTTCTGGCCGGCTTTCACGCGGGCAATGTCCGCCTCGGCGACGCTGACGACAACCTTCATCAGGTCGAGTTTCTCCGCGATGACAAACAACTCGGGTGCACGATATCCGGCGGCAACGGTGGCCCCTTCCTCAAAATTGCTCCTGAGAACCACGCCGTCCACGGGGGATTTGATGGTGGTTTTTGCGAGGTCGGCCTCAACCGTGCGCAGCTGGGCAAGGGCCGCGCTGGCATCGGAACGCACCGCCTCAAGGGCGTGCCTGGCACGGAGAAGATCCGCCTCCACAGCCTCCATCCGCACACGGGAAGGGAGGGTCCCGCGGCTCTTTTCAAAAAGTGCCTTGTTGCGGTCATGGGTGGCCTGCGCCTCGGCAAGCGTGGCCTCGGCCTCGGTGACACGTGTTTTTGCGACCTCCGCGGCCGCCTGCAGGGCCTCGGCCTGCCGCTGAAGACGCTCGGTGTCAATTTGCGCGATGACCTGGCCCTTGGTCACAGTGTCATTCGTCCTGACATTGATTTTGCGGATGATCCCCGAGATTTCGCTGCCAACCGTGATCTCGGAAAGCGGCTTCAGATTGCCGATGGCGGTGATTGTCGGCCGCAGGCTTCCCCGCCCAAGGCTCACGGTCTCATAACGCACGGAAACGCCGCCGCGCCCGCGGTTCCCAATAAAAAACCAGACACCAAGGCCGAGCAGCGCCAGCATGGCGGCAACAACCAGCACGCCTCCCGCCACGCTTCCCGCCCGCCGGCGATGGAAAATCCCTGCAGGCCCGCGCACAGGGTTCTCCGCGAATTTGCCAATCTGAAAGGCCCGTGATGAATGTTGGCGCACTAGGAAAGTGCTGTTATCGAAATGCATCGTGGAAGTTTTTCGGAGAAGTTCTTTATCAAACAAGTTTGGCGGGCACACCTCCCCGGTCAAGGCGAAAGTGTGGAGTCCGGGGGCGTGGAATGGGCGACGCCGGACGGGGTCCATTTCACAAACGCGCCGGGAAGGTTGGCGGCATCGGGCGCGCTGGTCGGACGAAGCAAACCGGGGGTCGCAAGCACGGCGGGGTCCAGCTCCAATGCGTTTTCGGGGAACAATTGCGTCTCAACAGGCGGCGAAGAGAAAAGGGGGCGCTGGACGACGCGGAAATGCGGCGCGGGGAGCGTGGAAAGTCCGCTTGCCGGGAATTCCCGGAAATCAGCCGGCACGTGGCCGCCACGAACCTCCACCGTGTTCCACCAGCCCTGGCGCGAATCGGCAATAATGGAAAAATCCCGCAGACCCGGCTTGGCACGAAGCAGCAAATGGGCGCCAAGGGTAAGGCTGTTGACGGCAAAAATAATTTTCCCGTTGAGCACCGGAAGCGCATGCCACGTCCGCAGCACGGCGGCGGCAATGCGAATGCCAAGGGTGGAACCAGGCCCCTCGGCGAAGATGAATCCGGCGAGGCTCTCCAATCTTGCGCCCGTGGCGCCGACGGCCGCAAGCAGCCCAAAAAGCCCCTCCGTGGCGGCCTGGCCGCCGGCATGCCGTGTGTCAACCCATGCATATTCCGGCCCGGTCCGCAAAATCCCCACAAACGGCTCGCGCCGCGCGGCATCCATGTAGAGGAAATCGCCGGCGGGGAGCGATCCCGCCCTGGCGGCGGAAATGGGCTGGGTGGAAGTCAAACTCATGACGTCTGGGGAACATTCCGGGGCCGGCGTCAGCCGGGAGGCCATGCAAAATCGCGCCCGCCAAGAAGATGCACGTGCAAATGCGGGACGGTTTCCCCCGCCTGCCGGCCATTGTTCACCACGAGCCGGAAGCCATCGGAAAGCCCCTGTTCGCGGGCAATCTTCCCGGCGGTCAGGAGCAGGTGCCCCAGCAACGGCGCGTCCCCGGCGCCGGCTTGCTCCACACGGGCCACCAATTGCTTGGGAATGACGAGGATGTGCACGGGGGCCTGCGGCGAGATGTCGCGGATGGCGAAACACAGCCCGTCCTCGTGCACAAATTGGGCGGGAATTTCGCGGGCCGCGATCTTTTGGAAGATTGTCCGCGCGGGCGGCGTTTGTTGCGGTGTCTCCGCTGGGGAGGGGACGGTGCTCATGCGGGCAGGAAGCTTGCGTCCTGGCGCGTGGGCGTCAACCGCCGGAATTTGGCATTGCGCGCCAAGGATGCCTCGACTTCCTTCAAGTCTTGTTTCCGAAACCCAACACAGACAGATCCATGGCAACCAAAAAACCTATTCGCGTGGCGGTCACCGGTGCCGCCGGCCAGATTGGCTACGCCCTTTTGTTCCGCATCGCCTCCGGCGCCCTCTTCGGGCACGACCAGCCCGTGGCCCTCAACCTCATCGAGATTGAACCCGGCCTGAAGCCCCTCAAGGGCGTCGCGATGGAACTCGATGACTGCGCCTTCCCGCTGCTCACGGAAGTCGTCCAAACCAGCGACTTGGCGACAGGTTTCAAGGATGTCAACTGGGCCTTGCTCGTTGGCTCCGTGCCGCGCAAACAAGGCATGGAGCGCAAGGATTTGCTCGGCATCAACGGCCGGATATTCGTGGGGCAGGGGCAGGCGATCGCCGCCAACGCCGCCAAGGACGTCCGCGTGCTTGTCGTGGGCAACCCGTGCAACACCAACGCGCTCATCGCGTTGCGCAACGCCGCGGGCGTGCCGGAAGAGCGTTTCTTCGCCATGACCCGCCTGGACGAGAATCGCGCCAAGGCACAGCTGGCCATCAAGGCCGGGGTGCACAACACCGACGTGAAGGGCGTGACCATCTTCGGCAACCACTCCTCCACCCAGTATCCTGATTTCCAGAACGCGACCATCCAGGGCAGGCCCGCCTCGGATGTCATCAACGACGAGGCGTGGTTGAAGGAGACCTTCATCCCCGTCGTGCAAAAGCGCGGCGCCGCCATCATTGACGCCCGCGGGCTTTCATCCGCGGCCAGCGCCGCGAATGCCGCGATCGAGACCGTGCGCAATCTCGTGAACAAGACGCCCGATGGCGAATGGTTCAGCGTCGGCGTCGTCTCAAAAGGGGAATACGGCACCACGCCCGGCCTCGTGACCGGCCTGCCTGTGCGCTCAAATGGCGATGGCTCGTGGAATGTGGTCCCCGGGCTGGCATTGGACAGCTTTGCCAAGGACAAGATCGCGGCCTCCGTGAAAGAACTCACCGAGGAGCGCGACACCGCCGCCGAGGCTCTTGGCGCAAAATTGTGATTCACGGGCCGCGGGAAGGGGCGCGCGCGAAATCCCTCTCCCCTTCCCTCCCGCCTTCTTGCAAAGGACCCGCCGGATTCCGGCGGGGCCTTTTTTGTCTGTGACAAGGGGCGGCGGCGGTGAAAAACGTACGGGGCGCGGCGGCGGCTCAGAAAACCTGCCCCAGCCATGCCGAGACGTCCGTCCATTTCAGCGCCAGCGTGCCCGCAATGGCAATAAAGGCGGCGATGATGGACTCGCCCGCCACAAAACCGGAGGCGAGCGGAACACAGTATTTTTCACCGTTGGAGGGGGCGAGCCTGCCCCAGAGCCACGCGACCAAGGCCCCGACGGCAAATGCCAGGGAGTTGGGGATGCATGAGGGCAGCACCATCGCAAGGCCCACGCCCATCGCCGAGGGAAGATAATGGCGGCAACGCGGCAGGGCCTTTTCCAGCAGCGGCAGCGCCACGCCGATCACCGCCCCGACAACCATCGAGACCTGCGTGCTGTGCGGAAGCGCCGTGTTCGCCTCGGTTAAAAATTGGGAGACCGCCTTCCACATCGAGGCGGCCGGGGGATTGTACTTCAGCAATGCGGCCTGGTCGGGCACGAGAAGCATCCAGACGGGCACGACGACAACGGTGCCAAGCACGACACCGATGATCTGCGTCCAGAATTGTTTGCGCGGGTTCAGGCCAAGCAGATGCCCCATCTTCATGTCGCAGACAAGATCCGCCGCCGAGCCGCCCGCCGTCGCCGTGGCACCGCCAACCATGAGGTTGATGTCGGCGTGGCCGCGCGCGCCGGGGAGCGCCGAATACAGCAGCTGCGCAACCTTCCCCATCGCGCCAATCGGGTTCACATCGGTCTCACCGCAGGTGCGCGTGCAAATCAGCCCCGTCAAAAATGAAAGCCCGACGGCAAGCAGGCTCAGGTGCGGCGCGATGCCAAAGGCGTGCCATAGCGTGATGACAAGGCCGATGGCGGACGGGATGATCCCAAATGCAAACCAGCGCATGGGGACCTCGAGGTCGGCCACGGGGTCGGCCGGCCTGTCCGCGCCTGCCTTGCGGCGTCTGAAAAGCGAGCCGAAGGCACGGGCAAGCACCGGCCATTGCAAGGCCAGCGCCGTCAGGCCTGACATCACCATGACCGATGTCCCGCACCAAAGCGACCACTTGTAGGTGAGATAGGTGGTGACCCCCGTGACGGCATCAACCTTGCTTTCCAGATTGGGCACCCAGCCGGGCATGCCCGCGTTTGCCTTGTCCTGCAACACAAGCAACGGCAGCACCAGGCAGTTCAACAAAAGCGCGGAGCCAAGCATGGAAAGCGACACACGCAGGCCGACAATCATGCCCGCGCCAAGCAAAAGCAGGCTGATTTCAAATCCATAAAGCGCCGGACGGCCATCGTGGATGCGCCACCAGTTAAGCGGGTTGAGCGGCCCCTCAAACGGCACCAGCGCGGGAAGCGCGATGCGGGTGGCAAAATCATCGAGCCAGACCAGCCCGAAGGCATCACGCAGGATTTTGGTGAGGCCGGTGATGTTGTTGCCGGCGCCAAGCACCGCGCCCGCCGCCATGCCGGCGCAAAGGCAGCGCGCCTTGTCCACCGCCTCGCGCCCGTTGGCATAAAGCGTGCGCATGGTCTCGGCAAAGGCGATGCTGCTCGGGAATTTCAGCGGATCGTCGTTCACGACGCGCCGTTTCAGCGGAATGGCGATGAGTGTGCCAAGCAAGGAGGAGAACAGCACCGTGGGCATCATGACATACCAGGGGACCACGCCATCCACCAAGCCCGCCGAGGTGCCGCCAAGCAGGATCAGGCCGCCAAACGCCCCGACAACCGTATGCGACGGGGTTATCCCGGTGACACTGGCAATGGACGAGGCGGCGCCATTCTCCAGCATCCCCATCGCACGTATCCGCCCGCCGCTCGCGCCTCTCAGGGCGTTGAAGGTGACGTGGGTGATGATGCAGGCGGTGATGGCCACGCCAAACGCCCAGCCAATGACAAGCGATGTGTAAAGCGCCGAGGCGCACGCAAGCACGCCAATGACGCCGCCCACAAACACCGCGCGCCATGTCAACTGCGGCTCCTTGTCGCCACGATAGACATGCTCCCGCCACCACGCGTCACGCACTTCGACGGGAGCGTCCGGCGGCGGGGGAAGGGTTGCGGAGGGCGCCAGGGCGGAGGCATTGTCGGGGGCGAGCGGGGATGCGGGCGGCGTGTTGTCGGACATTTTGCAAACCACTCTCAATGCCGTTTTCACGCCATCACGTCAAATCCCCGTGAATGGGCTTCCTTTCTCCGCCCTCCTCGCCCGCCTTCCGAAACCGCCCCCCTTGCCCGCAATCCTTCCGGATCAGGATCCGCCCATGCCCCGAATCTCCCGCGCTAATCGGAGGCCCTGCCCTTGGCGGGGTCAAGGACGGGCCGGAAAAGGGTTGGGTCAAGTTTCCACTCGGGCTTGTCGAGCGTCCCGGTGATGCTCACGGGGACGAGCTTGGTCCACTTGTAGAGTACACTCATCGCCTCCTTCACGCCGGGAATGTTTTGGGCGACCTTCGCGGTGAAGCTTGCGCGAAAGTCGAGGGCGTCCGTCTCAATCCCGTAATTGCCAACGCATTCTATCAGGGCGTTTTTGCCCGTGATCTTGAGCATGGGAAAATAGACGCCCATGCGGCGGACGGTGAAATCTCCCTGCGCATGCTCAATGTTGAACGTGGACGCCCTGATTCCGATTTTCTCGAGAACACGGGAAAATCCCAAGAAAAGGCGCAGGTTGGGCAATTCGGGATCCCAGAAACGGACGGAGCCGGAGCCATCCAAGGTGTCCAGATGAGGGAGGGTGATCCCGCCGACAAAGACAATATCCACGCTGGAATTGTCCGGCGGGGCGGCAGGCGCGGCCGGGGCCTCCGGCGGGGCGGCGGGCGCGCCGGGCGCGGCCAAGGCGGCCAGGGTGCCTCCCTTGGCGGCGGGCGGCGGATCCGTGGCGCCCGCTCCAGCCGTCCCAACGGGCATCGGCAAGGCCGGAGCGGCCACCCCGGCGGCCGGGACTGGCGCGGATGGCGTGGCAAGCCGGGGTGTCGCGACAGGATCATCCTTGACCTTCGCGAGGCTTTTGACGGCCTCGACGAGTGAATCGCGGCGCGCACCGAGAAGCTCCAGATCAAGGTGGAGCGTCGGGCTGGAAGGGCGAAGGTCGAGCCAGGCGCGCTGGGGGCGGTCAACGGGGCGCGAGGAACTCCACGGGGCGGGATTTTGCCCGAGGCTGCCGCGCGCAAACGTGGCGTCATCCACCGTGATCACCGCCTGGCCGGTGTCATAGGCAACGCTGCCCTTGAAGTTGTTGAACGGAAGGCGCCAGGCCACGGTGTTGCCGGGGGCATCGACGGCGACGACAACCTGGACGCGCTCCGGCGTGGGGCTGGCCCAGCTGTGCACATACCCCGTCACGGTCGTCCGCACAGGCGAGACCGGGTCATCGCTGACAACCGGCCGCAGCAAGTCATGAAGCTCCGCCCCTCCAAGGAGCGCGCTGGTTTCCTTGGGAAAATCACCCTCAAACCGGAAACGAAAGCTCTCCCGTTCGTGGACGGGGGGCGGGATGTAATGGAGCTGGAAGGTGCCCGTGGCGGAACGCTCCCCCTGCCACGCCCGCATGTCGTAAAGGGCAATGCAGTCCGGGGACTCGTGGATGCGCAGGCTGGCCTTGTCAAACGCCGCGCCGCGAAAGGCAAGATTCTCGCCGGCGGCCCCGCAATAGATGAATTCGTGCTTCACGCCCCAATTGCCGCGTATCTCGATGTCCGCGCGCGGCAGGGAGTCGTCGCGCAAGGAAAACTGCTCCCAAAGCTCCACCCAGAACGGTCCCAGAAAGCGGCCCAGATAACCCGGGTGCGTGGATCCGCGCAGCAGAAAGCGGAATTCGTCCCCTTCGCCGAACCCCGTGCGAAACCCGCCCATGGCGCGGTAGTTTGCGGCGCGAACATCCGCGTTGGAAACCTCGATGCCTGCCGGCGTGAGATGCACGTCCGCGCTGGCGCCGGCCACCTCGAAGTCCTCGTAAGTGGCGGCCCCCGCGTCAAGATGCGCACGCAGCTCCTTGAAGCGCAGGCCGGCGCCAAGGCGGACATTGCCGGAAAGATGGACGGGGTGGTGGATGGCCAGCGAGGCAAGGCGTTCCGGGAGGTTGGCGCGCACGGCAGGATGCTCCAGGAAGCGCGCGGGGGTGACGCGCGTGGCAAATGAGGCCTCAAGCGTCCGAAGAATGGGGTTGCCCTTGGCCGTGGCAAAAAGCGTGTCCGTGCCGGACGTGGCACGCAACCTGGCGGAAAGAAGCATTGGCAGGCCGCTCCAATCAAGAAAACCGTCCAGATAATCCATCCGCTCCCCCGCCATCGTCACGTCGCAAGCGGCGAACTCCATGCTGGACGGGAAATGCCACTTCGCCCCCGGCACGACGCTGAAACGAACATCGCCAGCGCGCAGGGTGGGCGGTTCCGTCGCATTTTCGGGGGCAAATTCCGCATCCGGGGGAAGAACCCACTCAAAACCACGCGCGGAGAGCACCACCGGGCCGGATGGCCGGAAACGCGAGCCGTCAAAAAGCGAATCACAGGCAAGCTGGACGCCGTGCGCGCGCGCCTTGTCCAAACCGGGCAGGCGAAAATCCTCGCCCCTTGCCGTGATGTTGAAAAGGACGGCGCCATTTTCATTGTTCTCCTCGATCCGGGAACCGTTCACCTCCAGGGAGAACCGGCCAAAAGTCTCAAATTTGGGGCGAATCTCGAGAAGCTGGGCGGCAATAAAATTGATGGCGCGCCATTTCTCCGGCGTGAGCGAAGGCGGCTCCAATGTTCGTTTGCGCTTCCTGGCCCCGGGCAGGAATTCCCCGCGCATGACGATGGGCATGGCTCCATAACGGCCCTGCACCGTGTTCACGTGCAGCCAGCCATCCGGCGCCAGCTCAAGCAGGGCGCGCACGTCCTCAAGCACGACACGGCGCCGCCCATCCGGCGAAACCGAGGGCGGACAATAAAAAACGCCCCCCTCAAGCACCGCGCGCTTCGGCACAAATTTCCCTTTGAGGAGCGCGGGCAGGCTGACGCTGGCGGCAACGTGGCGGACGGTGAAATTGGGCGAGTCGCCGCCGCGGGCACACATGTCAAGGCTTTCGGCCTCCAGCACCCCCGTCGGGCGCACGTAAACATCCGAGCAACGAACCTCGATCCCGCTCTCCTCCAGGCGGTCCAGGACAAATTGCAGCGCAAACCCTGGCATCCGCAACCGCCAGTCATTGCGCAACGCCACCCACAGCAAAATCTGGGAAACCAGCGCAAAAAACAACACCCAGGCCGCAAGCCGGACGCCAAACCGCAACGATGCGCGCCACAAAATCTTCAAAATGCCAGCAAACGACGGGCGTCGTGGAGCCGGTGGGGCGGGCGGAACGGCAGACCCGGCAGGAACAGGACCGGCGGGCGGAACGGCCCTCCCCGCATCGCCCGCCGTTGCCACCACGGCATCGCCGGCCACGGATTTTGAAGTGGATGACGGATTCATGGAGTGGCGGCAATCTGGCCCATTGTCTCCTCGACCGTCATTTTCGGGGGACGGCTCGGGTCGCAATCAGCCCGATAAACCTGGAAACCGCCGGCGTGGAACCGGTCATGGACAGGCCAGACAAGCATGGTGTCGGTCGGGGGAAGGTGGAGTTTCTCAATTTCCGCGCGGTCAAAAAAACCAAACACACCCTCCTCGATCTCCGGCGGAAGAGCCGTGAGCGGTTTCCGGCACTCAAAAAGGAACATCAGCCAATGCGTCCCGCCCTCATAAGCTCGCTCGGACACCATGCCAAAAAGGTGCAGGTCCGCGGCGGCAATGGAATGGCCGGTCTCTTCCGCGGTCTCACGAATGGCGCACTCAAAGGGCGATTCGCCAAGGGCCATCTCCAACTTTCCACCAATGG
Source organism: Puniceicoccales bacterium (assembly GCA_031256995.1). Lineage (GTDB taxonomy): Bacteria > Verrucomicrobiota > Verrucomicrobiia > Opitutales > UBA953 > CALNBE01. The sequence goes on along the minus strand of JAIRPL010000031.1, from coordinate 20,440 downwards.
GACTCCAGCAATCACGATTCGGGGCCTTCCGGCGCCGGATGAGAAGGTGGCGGCCGCGCTCGTCGTGCAAAAAGACGAGCACGCTGATCTTAAACGGCAGCGCCCCCGGGCAGGAGGCGGGAGGCGTCAAATTCGGATTCATCGGAGGTGGTGCGGGAGTTTTTCAGGCGGGGGGCGGCGGACGGAGTTTCGGGATCCCCTCAATGACCAAGCGTCGTGTTTTCATCCAACCGGGCCGTCCCGCGCTTGCGCACGATGGCCGTCAACAGGGCCAGGCCCACGGCCACCTCCGCCGCGGCCACGGTGAGCACGAAAAAGACAAAAACCGCCCCATCCAAACTGTCGTTAAAGCGGGCGAAGGCCACAAGGGCGAGGGTTGACGCCGCCAGCGTCAATTCGAGACACATGTAAATGACCAGGACATTTCTGCGAGACAGGACACCGGCCAACCCAATGGCGAACAACAGGCAGGCCAGCGTGACATAGTGATGCAGCCCCACGTTCAGCATGGTGCCAGCAAACCAGCGCCCCCCATCCCGCGACAACCCCAAAGTTGGACACATGCTTCGCGCAAGCGGCGGGACAGGCATGCCCCCCGGTCCGCGCGCCGCCGGAAAAGGCATCCTCCCGGCTCTCACACGTTGACACGCGCGCGGGGTGCCGCCTTTTTCGCGACCTTTCGCGAATGCACGGCGCACCTTCCCGCCAGCCATCCGCCACGGCAAGACTCCATGTTTTCCACGCTATTCACCAACACATTCCTGCAGCTGCTCCACAGCATCGGCGCGCTCGCCGCCGTGGGATTCCTTGTCGCGCGCCTCAATGCCATTTTCTACTCCCAATGCGGGGCGGCGGCGGCGCGCGTGGCAAGGGTCACCGGAATCATCGGCACGCCGGTCCACGAATTCGGACACGCCTTCTTTTGCCTGCTGTTCCGCCACAAGATCCACGAAATCAAATTTTATGCGCCGCGCGGCAACACTTTCGGCCATGTGCGCCATTCGTTCAATCCACGCAGTTTTTACCAAAAAACCGGGCGTTTTTTCATCGGGATCGGCCCGATTCCGTTCGGAGCCGCGATACTGGCCCTGCTTTTGTGGATGCTTTTGCCGCACACATTTGAAGGCCTTCACAACCGCCTGCGCCTTCTCGCCGCCGCCGCCGGCGGGGGCGGCATGCCCTTGGGATTGTTGCGTGAGACATTGTCGGGGGCGCTCACCGATTTCTTCTCCGGCGCCAACATCGCAAACCCGCTCTGGTGGCTCTATTTGGTGCCGGCGTTCGCCATCGCCCTCCACGTCAACCTGAGCAAGTCCGACATCGAGGGCGCGCTGCCGGGAGCCTCCTGTTTTGTGCTGCTTGTCACCCTCGCGAATGTCATCGCATTTCTCTTCGGCGCCAAGGCGCTCGCCAGCTACAACGCCGCCTTTCTGCAAGTTTGCATGCTCATGACCGGCACCATGCTGCTGTGCGTGTTTTTCTGTTTGCTGGGCATCGCCGTCGCCCTCCCACTCCGCCTCGTTTCCGCCCAACTCAGGAGGCATGGATGAGCAAGGGCAACCCTCCCTCCTCCCGGGAACACGTCCCCGCGCTTGACGGGATCCGGGCAATCGCGGTGACGGGCGTCATCCTCTTCCACATCCGCCCGGGATGGCTCGCCGGCGGTTTCGCGGGGGTGGATGTGTTTTTCGTGCTCTCGGGGTTCCTGATAACGTCCATACTGACCAGTGACATCCAAGGCGGGACATTCTCCTTCAAGGAATTCTATCTGCGGCGCATCCAACGCCTGCTTCCCAATGCCACCCTGACCGTCGCGATAACAATTCTTTTACTCACATTCCTCATCCCGGCCGGCCTGGAGATCCTCACCGCGCGCCATGGTGTCTGGACGCTCCTCAACCTCTCCAACATTTACACCCACGCCAATCACGGAAGTTATTGGGGCACAAACGCGGAATGGGCATATCTCACCCACTTTTGGTCGCTTGGAATCGAGGAGCAGTACTATCTGCTGTTCCCCCTCTTTCTTTTTCTGGCCAGCCGCTTTGTGAAACGCGGCGTCCACTGGTTTCTGCTCGTGGCGATGCTTGCGAGCTTCTCGCTGTGCCTCTGGGCTTCTTACAACCGCGCGGGGTTCGCTTTTTACTGGCTTCCAACACGCGTCTGGGAGCTGCTTTTGGGATCATTCCTGGCCACGGCCGGATTTTCCATTTCCACCCCGGAGGCGCGCAAGAGACATTTCCCGCGCGTCGCTCGCGAGATTCTCGGATGGGGAGGGACGGCGCTCATCCTGGCCTCGTTCTTCATGGGGGCCGGGCATTTCGTCTTTCCAGGCTGGGCCGCCCTTTTCCCAACACTTGGCACAGGGGCGGTCCTGCTCTCGGTGGCCACGGGTGAAAGCTCGCTCTCGCGCCTGCTTTCCACAAGGCCTTTCACGGGGGTCGGCAAAGTCTCCTATTCGCTCTATCTCTGGCACTGGCCATGGATTGTCTTTGGACGAATGCGTGCGGAACTCATTGACCGGGAATGGGATGAGGGCGCGATTTGGGGCGGATTGGCCGGACTGGCCGCGGGCGTGGCCGCCTATTTTCTCGTCGAGCGCCCCATGCGCCGGCGGGGGCCTGGGCGCGGGCGCCGCCTGGCGGCTTTGTCCGTGCTTTTTGCGGGCACGCTTGCCCTCTGCCTCTATGAGGCATGGTGCAAGCCGTTTCGCACATTTCCACAATTCGCGCCAAGGACCGTCTCCTCCGGTTATTACGCTCTCCACGGTTCCACTCCCCCAAGCGTTAAAAAACTCTCCGATCCGCTGAAGGCGGGAAGCCCCGTCCACGGCGGGATCTTCGCCTATGATGTCACCTCCGGGGAGATCCCCGTCGAGGGGGTGCCCCGCAAGGTTTTGGAAAAGGGAGGCCTGCTCCATTTGCATGGAGGAGAACCTCCCAGCGTCGTCGTCTGGGGAAGTTCCCACGCCAACATGTTTTCGCCGATGATCGACAGGATTTGCCGCGAACGAAAACGCTCCGTCGCATTCTTTGGGAAAGACGCCGAGCCGCCCTTCAACGTGGTGGTAAAAGTCTTCCCGGAGGCACGCGTGAAATCCACGCGCCAATTCCATGAATACAAGATGCGCTGGCTTCGCGAATGGAACCCCGACGTGCTTTTCCTGTGCGAGCGCTGGGATCGCTGGTACGCGTGGGAGGAGGGCGATTTGTCCGCCTTCGCAAGGCAATTGGAGGCATTCCTTGAGGAACTCAAGCCGCTTCGCACAAAAGTCGTTTTTGTGACGCAGGTTCCAGTCCTTCCGCACGGAGAGCAAATGAATCCCCGGGCTGTCGCCGAGTTTCGCGCCGCGCCCGATGGCACGCTCGCGCCATTCCGCGAGCCAAGGTATTTCACGGAAGCCCGCGCTGCCATCCTCGCCGTGGTGGAGAAGGCCGCGAGCCGCCATCCAAACCTGCGCATCCTGCGCACCGAGGAACGCCTCCTAAGCCCCGACGGAAGCATCCGCTACTGCGAAAACCGGCAGTTTTACTACTTTGACGAGGATCATCTCAACGACGCCGGCGCCAGCGCGCTCGCGCCGCTCTTCTCAAAATTCCTCGACACCGACGCCACAAAACAGCCCGGGGGAATGCCGTCAAAACCGGCCGGCCAAAAGTAAGCCCCCCCCCGGACAGACCTTGCCGCATGGACGGCCATCCCCAAGACATTGGGGACATTTGCGCTTTGCCTCGCGAAGCCTCGCGGGCAAATGTCAGGGGCGCATGTCAATCAAACGCACACTTGTTAAGGAAGCCCACGGTGCCGCGGCCCCGGTGGACGACATATGGCTGCAGGGATGGGTGCGCACGCGGCGTGACGCGAAGACATTTTCCTTCGTGGAACTCAATGACGGCTCCTGCCTCAAAGGAATGCAGGTCATCGTCAATTCCTCCCTTCCGGGCTACGCCGACCTCATGCGGCGCGCCGCGACCGGATCCGCGATCAGCGCGCGCGGGCGCTTGGTCGCATCGCAGGGCGCCGGTCAAAAATGGGAGGTCATTGCCACAGAGTTCGCCGTGATTGGCGAGGCCGGCGCCGACTACCCGCTGCAGAAAAAAGGCTGCAGCCTCGAGTTTTTACGGGAAATCGCCCACCTGCGCCCACGGACAAACCTCTTTGGGGCGGTGTTCCGCATTCGCAGCCGCCTGGCCTACGCCATCCACCAATTCTTCCAGGAACGCGGGTTCCACTACGTCCACACGCCCATAATCACGGCAAGCGACTGCGAGGGCGCCGGCGAGATGTTCGGCGTCTCGACACTTGACCCCGCGAAGCCCCCGCGAAACCCCGATGGCTCGGTGGATTACTCCAAGGATTTCTTTGGACGAAAAACCTCGCTCACGGTGTCCGGGCAGCTGGAGGGCGAGACTTTCGCCTGCGCGCTCTCAAACATCTACACATTCGGGCCGACATTTCGCGCGGAGAACTCCAACACCTCGCGCCACGCAGCGGAGTTCTGGATGGTCGAACCGGAGGCCGCCTTCCTGGAGCTTGAAGGCGACATGCAGCTCGCCGAGGATTTCGTGAAACACCTCGTCCGCGACGCCTGCGAACACTGCGCCGAGGATCTCGAATTCCTTGGAAAATTCGTGGACAAAGGCCTGCGGGAACGCTTGGAATTCGTGATGGAGCGCCCCTTCCAGCGTTGCAGCTACACGCAAGCCGTGGAGATTCTCGCCAGCTCGGGGCACGCCTGGGAACACCCCGTCGCCTGGGGCGACAACCTGCAGTCCGAGCACGAACGCTTCCTTGCCGAGGAACATTTCAAGTGCCCGGTGACCGTCCACGACTACCCGCGCGCCCTGAAACCCTTCTACATGAAGGTCAACGCCCCTGACGCCGCCGGACGCGAAACCGTCCGCGCCATGGACGTCCTCGTGCCGGGAATCGGGGAAATCATCGGAGGCAGCCAGCGCGAGGAACGGCTCGACGTGCTGCTGGAAAACATGGCAAGGCAGGGACTCAAGGAGGCTGATTACCGCTGGTATGCCGATCTGCGCCGCCACGGCACCGTGCCCCATGCCGGATTCGGCCTGGGCTTTGAGCGCCTGCTCATGTTTGTCACCGGAGTCGGAAACATCCGTGACGTCATCCCCTACGCCCGGACCCCCGGCAACGCGGCGTTTTAGGGGAGCAAAAACCACCCAGGGGCGCGTGGCAAAAACCCGCGCCCCACGCCTCCGCGCAAGGCGGCCGGACGTCGCGGGGGCTTGTCGCGCGCGGGAGGGTTTCAATCCGCAACCCCTGCCGCGCGGATGGCGGCGCCGCGACGGCGGAACGCCTCATTTTCCAACAACCTTTTCAAGATAAAGCTTTTCAAGGCTGGCCCGCGGGTGTTCCACGGCGAGAAGCCGCGCGCCGCGCCCGGCAAGAAAATCGCGCAGTTCGGCAAGGACCGGGGGCGGCAGATTTTCAATGGTAAGCTGGGTCTGGTCGCGCCTCTCCAGGACATCGGAAAGCGAGCCTTCGAGCACAAGGCGCCCTTTGTCGAGAATGGCAATGCGGTCGCACAGCTCCTCCACCTGGCCAAGCAAATGGGAGCAAAGCACGACGGTTTTTCCGCGCGCCTTCATTTCAAGAAGGATCCGTCCGATCGCCGCCGCCCCGGCGGGGTCCACCCCCGCCGTCGGCTCGTCAAGGATGACCAGCCTCGGATCGTGGACAATGGCCTGCGCCAGCCCGATGCGTTGAAGCATCCCCTTGGAGTAAGTGCCGACAAGGCGCGGAGCCGCGTCCGTCATGCCGACAATCTCCAAGGCCGCCTCCACGCGCTCATCCAGCACGGCGGCGGGCACGCTGGAAACCCTGGCGTAGAAACGAACCAGTTCACGCCCGCTAAGATGACGGTAAAAATAGGGGGCCTCCGGGAGGTACCCCATCGTCGCCCGGGCGGCAAGGCTCCCGGCGGCCCGCCCAAACACACGGCATCCGCCCGCCGTGGGAGTGGCAAGGCCAAGCAGGATTTTCAGCGTCGTGCTCTTGCCGGAACCATTGGGGCCAAGCAGCCCATAAATCGAATTCTCCGGAACGCGCAGGGACAAGCCGTCCACGGCACGCAGCTTCACCCCCCGCAAACCGGTGCGAAAATCCTTGATGAGGCCGTCAATCTCGATGGCGGGGATGGCGGGGCCGGTGGCGGCCCGAGGCTCGACGGCGATGGCTTGTCCGGTCATGGGTGAAAATAATGCGTCAGGTTGAAGGCTTGTGCGCCGTGCTCACGACAGAGACAAACGAAGGGCGCGGGCACGTCAAATCGCGATGCGAAACTCCCTGTGGCAGGCCGCGCCATAATACTCGCGAACATCCTCGCCACGGATGAAAACCCCGAGATTCTTGCGCACCTCATCAATGAACATGCGCACCACCGACGACAAGCCCTCGGCATGCAGGACCACCCTCCCGTCAGGCAGATTCCTCACAAACCCCGTCACGTCAAAGCTGCGGGCAACCTGCATGACGCCCGCGCGAAAACCAACCCCCTGCACGTGGCCAGCAAACCAAACTTCCGCGTGAAAAACCTCCATGCCCGACAAGGCAGCAATTTCACGCATCCCGGCAAACCCAAAAAACGCAGCCACACACCTCCCGGCTTGGATGCAAGGACATGCCGCCTCCGCCAGGCCGCGCGTCAATATCCGCGAGGCCCCCGCGCGTTGACGTCCGGACGAAAAAACCATTTTGACAGAATGCCATGACACAGGAACCCCAAGGGCGGAGTGACAATCTTGCCGTGCCGCAAAGACCGGCGCCCCCGCCTGCCGCGCCGGAACACCCCATCGGCATGTTCGACTCCGGGACAGGCGGGCTGAGCGTCCGCGACGCCGTCGCCCGGCTGCTCCCCAGGGAATCCATCTGGTATTTCGCCGACACCGCGCATTGCCCCTACGGGGAGCGCAAACCGGCGGAAGTTGCCAAATTTTGCGACGCCATCACACGCTTTCTCCTCGGGCACGGCCCCTGCAAACTTGTGGTTCTGGCCTGCAACACGGCAACAGCGATGGCCGTCGAGACGCTCCGCCGTGAGTTTCCGCATACAGACTTCGTGGGCATGGAACCGGCGATAAAGCCGGCGGCGGGCACCTCCCGGACACGCACAATCGGCGTTCTGGCCACGGCCGGCACATTCCACGGACGCCTCTACCAGGAGACCTGCCTCCGGCACGCCCAAGGCACCCGCATAATATCCGTGGCAGGCACGGGCTTGGTCGAGCTGGTCGAGGCCGGCCGCGAAAATTCCTCGGAGTGCGAGGCACTGCTCCGCCGCCACCTCAAACCGATGCTGGAGGCCGGGGCGGACTGCATCGTCCTGGGCTGCACACACTATGTCTTTTTGGAGGACGCGATCCGGCGCGTGACCGGAGAAAAGGTCGGGCTGCTCTCCTCCGGGGACGCCGTTGCACGCCGCGTGCGCAGCCTGCTCGAGACACGCGGGCTGCTCGCCCCGCCATCCGCCACCCCCTCCCATCGTTACTTCACAACCGGCACCCCAAAAAACATCGAACACCGCCTGCGCGGCACCGTGGTCGAGCCGGTGCGCCTCTGACCGCGCCACAACCCGTCCACAACCTCTCCCGACGGATTCGCAAAACAGGCCGCAGGCATATTGCCCAAGAGCAACACCCCATGCGCACGGAAAAACTGGCGATGAAAATGAAACCGCCCAAGGCGTTGGCATGTGCGATCAAGTCTTCGTCCACCCGGATGCCTCCGCCCGACACAGCCTGATTCCCGCAACCATCCCATCGCTTCCATCACCCCATTCAAAACTTTGGCGCATCGGAATCGCGCCCCCATTCCAACGTCCCAAAATTCCACTAAATTTTCCGAGGATCATCCAGAAAAACTCAATTGCACCGATAATCGCCATCCGGGGGGGGCGATCGAAAGATCCAATGCCATGGAAATCATAATTCATGGATATTGAATTCCATATAATCCATGCCCCATTTACCTTTGTCAGCATCCAACAGGCCCTTTTTGGAAAGAAGAACTTTCCCATTCGAATCCTTCGATAGTCGAAATTCACATTCCCGGCATTCCAAATAAAGAGAACGAAGATCAATGGGATAACGAGAAAAATGCGCACCACAGATTGGGCAGGAAACATTCCCCTTCAATTCATTGAGGCGTGTATTCATTTCACTCAAAAATCGATTTATTTCGTTTTCCAAACCATCTCTCCTCACCCTTGGTTCCCGCGCCATCATCTTTTCCTTGATCGCGTCGGCTAAAATGGCTTTTTCTGGCAAGGATGTGAAAACGTATGTCGATTTTTCAACCGCAATACATCCCAGACATTGTGAAAAATCTACGGCATATCTTGAAAGAGCATTCGGGAAGGGATGGGGTTCGGCAATTTTTTTAAGATAATACTCAAGGACAAACCTGCGTATGAACGCGGCGATGCGCTCGCAACTATCTGGATCGTAAGGCGAAACGAAAATAAAACGATCATTTTTCCCACCAAGGAAGGCCCCATCGTCCGCCTCCGGATCATCCGCCTGGAAATAAAGAATCCAAGCGTTTTCCTCTTTCAATTGCCCGGTCAATTGTTCGGCGTGTCCGGGATTGTTTCCAATGGTTAAAAGACGGATTTCCCTTGCGTTTTCACCATTCCCGATGATTAGCGTCGTCTTCCGCTCATCAGAATGAAAACGAAATTCCGGAAAGAGCGGATTCTCGTGTTTCGCCTTAAAATTGTCGAATGTCCCGGTGAGTTTGAACCCAAGATATCCCTCGGTTTTCAAGCAGTATGCGAAGAGCGAGCATGTGTATGTGCGCAACGCGCGGACAATCTCCTGCTCCCGGTGTGATTTTTTCTCCTCACTTTCCTCGCTGTCATTTTCGGAAACAAACTTTGTCCACAACCGCCTGACATAACGATAATGCCGGCCGTCGGTGAAGACATTCGTGTCATGATATTCCGGTTTGATGCGGGAATCCACCGCCTCCCATAGGGGTTGCTGCCGCAACTGACGCAAACGCTGCCGCATTTGTTTGAGTTTCTCCCCAGCCGATTTCAGTACATCGGAATTTTCCTTGTTGTGTTGATAATTCTCATCCTTGTAAACAGCACCCATCAGGGTAAGATTTCTTTGGATCTTTCGCCAACACTTTTTCCAATAATCTGAATTCCCCTCTTTGTCGGTCAGAAGCCTCCCGTAGCGGTCCATGAATTCACCCAGGTCCCGGACCTCCTTCAAACGCGCCTCAAGGCGGACGAGGCAGCGTTTGACAAAATGGACGGTGAATCGATTCTCATAAACATCGGGGTTCTCGTTGAGTTCCTCGTGAAGAATCCGGCCTGGCCTGAAACTGACAAGGCTCTTATGAAGCCAATCCTCCGTGTGCGCGGAAAGATGCTGGAAACTCTTTCTCGCAATGCGCTTGGCGCGGCAGACATTCACCTTCTCAATCTCAAGTTTTAACAAGGAATGCGGCCTTCTGAAAATCTCCTCCAAATGGAACAGATTTTCATGGAGTTCTCTTTCAAAATCATCCAGTTCCAATTTATCCTCGATATCCTGCAAAAGGGGGAAGACCGCCTTGCCAACATCGGCGCCTCCCCCGCCATCCGGTCCCTGTGTCTTGACAAAAATGTCGAGAAAAACGTCCTGGATGCTCTTGTTTATCTCAAGCAAGAGTTCCTGCCTGATTCTTTTGTCAACAGAAAGCCGGGATGTGAGCACGGAATCAACAAACTCCCGCGTTTCCCCGTCATCCCGAAGGAGTAGATAGCGCCCGAGGTCGATTTGATCAGGCAAAGCGTCCTCGCTGATTTCGCGTTGTGTCAGGCGGTCGAAAATTTTCATTGTCCTTGTTTCCTTTTGATCTCCCTGTCGAGAAAACCAATACAGTGCGGCTCCTTGATGTCCCCAAAATGCGATCTAAACCGTTTATCGAAGTCATCCCGAAATTCTTGCAAATTTTTCTCGTCCAAGTCATAACGATTGCGCAATGTCCGGAGAATACGACTGGTTATCAAATGGTCGGCGGCCTCCGCGAGCAATCCTCCCGAAGCACGAAAAACACTGATAAACCTTTCCGCCTGCTTCTCAAAGCGGTTGCCTATGCCGATTCCTTTTTCCGCCAGCCGATCCTCATTGTCTTTCAGGAAATCCTGAAATTTTTTCGCATCACTTGAATGTTCTTCCTCTGATTCTTCGAACTTTTTCTTAAGCCATCCATAGGAAATGTCCAGCGGTTTGCAATCTTTACCCCGACTTTGTCTCGGATGATTTCTTGGCATTTCCATGACATTGGAGCGATCATAGGTCTTTGGCGCGAACTCAAGCGTCGTCTCATCATGGTTTGCGGTTCCGATAAAACGTACATTCTCCGGAATGGAAAGACGCCCTTCGCCATCCTTGACCAATTTCGGCCATGCCGCCATGGGGACATCGGAGAGCGGGATGTAATGTTCCGATTGCTCCAGAAGAGAAAGAAAGTCGGCAAAGTAATATTCAGGGCGCGACAAGTTCATCTCGTCCAGGATGATGAAAAACAAGGTGTCCTTGAATTTAGGCAGGTTGGCAAGATACAATGCCTTGAAAAACTCGGTTTCCTTGTAGCGTTTTTCAAAGGAATTGTAATGTCCCATCAAATCCATGTTGTCCCGCCAACCGGACTGGATTGCACAAATTCTGCATGGGGGATCGTTCTTATATTCTTCATGGGCCAAAAGAGCCTTTGCAAATTCGCGGGGAAGCGAGGTCTTTCCCGTTCCGCTAATACCTTGAAGAATGCTGATCGGCGACATATGCAGTCCGGAAAGAAATGTGCGCAAGGTGCGATCGTCATAGTAAAACCCTTCGCCAGCAATCCTATCCCTGACATAAGGGATGAGGTCAATCAATTCAAATTTTCCACGGGGTTTCACATCCTTTAATGGATTCTCCTGAAAAGAGGCTTTCTCATCCGCATCCTTGGCAAACTCAAAGGCAGCCTCCACCTTCTTATCGCTTTCGCCCTTGAGGCATTCAATGGTTTTTTGCAATTCGCCATTGATTTTTTTGAGGGATTTCTCGCGTACTTTCGCACTCTCGACCTGCCCCTTCAACCCACTGATTTCAATGGCGAATGTTCCCTCGTCATCCAACAAACGGCGAAGTTCAAGGAGTTCCTTCTCGCCACTGTCTTTCCGGAGTTCTTCGATTTTTGCTTTCAACTCCTTGATTTGCTGCTCCTTGTTTTCAATCATCTCCCAAGTAGGACGATCGTCCAGTTCCTCCCTAAATGCGTCGTTTTCTTCTCTCAGATCGAAGAGAGACTTAAATTGAGCTCCCTCAATTTCGTCCTCCTGGATTCCAAAAGCCGCTTTCAAACGGGCAAGCAACGCCATGACCTTTTCGTTCTCGGCCTTGAGACGCTCGTGGCGCTCCATCCAGCGCTCCAGCTCACTGGTTGTGCTCTGAAGACGGGTGCGCCAGTCACCTCCGAACTCCGCTTTTTCCTTTTCAAACTCGCCAAGCTCTTCCTGGAAGATCGTTCGGTCAGCTTCCAGCTTTCTCTGCTCACGGCGCAATCCGGAAAAGTCCTTGAGCTGCCCGGCAAGTTCTCCCATGTTTTCCTGGAGAATTTTGGCAAATTCTCCCATGTTTTTTTGGTGAATTTCGGAAAGTTCGCCCATGTTTTCCCGGTGAATCTTTCCGACGTCTTTCAACAACTTTTCCGTATTCTCAGTAATCCCCCGTTCAGTTTCTGAAATGGTGTCGAAAAGTTTGCGAACGACTCCGGTGTATTCACCCGCATCCAATCTAAACGCTTTTTCCATGAATTCCTTGTGTCGCGCATCCGCGTCTTTAATTTTACTTTGAAGGACGCCCCTTTCCTTTTCGACCTCTTTCTTTTCGATTTCGAGACGATCGCGTTTTTCTTGCAATTCCTTGGTGATTGTCTCGTTTTTTGTCCGCAATTCCCTCTCTGAAGCCAAAAGCCCCTCGAGGGAAATCCTGAGTTCTTCAACCTTTTCCCAACAAGCGGACAACTCATTTTCATCCTTGATTTTGCTGGCATCAGAGACGCGCGTGTCATCTGGCGGCAACGGCGAATCTCCGGCATGATTCACTTTCGACAAACCGGAGAGTTCCCGCTCGGCGTCGAGAGTTGTGCGAAATTCGTCAATCTTGGGCGTCGTTTGCTCCACAGCCTGCATGACCACTTCCTTGGAGGCTGGTTTCGGCGACGGTGCCGGCGTTTGATGCCAAGATTTCTGTTTGTTCTTGTTTTTACCCATGTTTTTGTTCTCCTTTGATTGTTATGGATGAGTGCAACTGAGAAAGTCGTTTACGAAATCACGAACGAATTCGTAGTGTTTTTTGATCTCCTGTTCGGAGACGCGAGCGGAGGGTAGCGACGTATTTTCCGTCTTCCCGTGCGCGGATTCATTGCGCAGAGAGGCAATTTCCAAAATGCCATCAATTTTTCCATTGAGAAGCCCATGCAATGGGCGCGTTTTGTCCAACTTAAAAGAAAATGAAAGAATGCACGCCAGCAGATATCCGCGAAGCGACTTCCAATTACGCAATTCTGTGGTTGCTTTAAAGAGGGAATCTGGAACAGGTTCGCCACGCGGGGAAAACCAGCCAAATTTCCACATTTTCAACAATTCCTGGCCCCTAAGTTTAACCTGTTTGTCGAAAATAGAAGAAGTCCTTTCATAGAGTTGCCTATTTTTTTCCTGGTCCTGCAGAAAGATGTTTTCAAGGATTTTCTGCAAATAGACCAACAGCGAATCGTATCGGCCTCTTTCAGAGAGCTGCTCGTATAGAATGTACGATTCTGCCAATGTGTGCACATATCCTTTCAACTCTTCATCCGCGTTTGCAAGCCGGCCTGAAAATTTCCTCAACTCGGCTGCGATTTTTTCATTCCGTTGTTTGTTGAATTCCCTGAGATTCTCTTCTCCGATTACCTTGATTCCACCAAATTTTTTGTCGATGCACTTAAGAAAACCTTTGTTGTCAGGGTTGCCGGCGTATAATTGGCAGAATGCGGAAGTTTTCCCGAAACCGAATGGGTCACGGATTTTCCAATCCGGTGAAAATGAGCCGTCCGGACGCTTTGTAAAATAAAGATAAGTAGCAACCCAGCGTGGCTCTGGCACTGGATTTTCCTCTGTAAATTGAATGTCCAGCAAGCGCAACCTTTCATCCAAAGGAATCGCCTCATCCGGTCCGTCTCCGTCAGAATGGCGACGTTTCTTGTTGGATTTCCGGATCAGGGACAGAATATCCCTGGGCGAAGGCTTTGCTTGTGTCTTGGCATTAATCCAAGGTTCCTCGATAAACTGCACATATTCAGCATAATCGTCGCCATCGCCCTTTTGACCGACAACAACTCGCGGGCGCTGACCGCCTCCATCACGTAAATCGGCATTCTGGATCCTCGAAACATAATAGGGGTAGAGTTCGCCAGTATCCAAACGCTGAAGCACATAACCGGTTTCCCTTTTTTTAGGAGAAATGACCAAGTCATCCTCTTCCTCAATGGCGCCTCTCCCCGCTTTGTTTATCACATAATTACTGTCGAGAAATCCTTTATATTTCAGTTCATCAAGGATTTTTTCGACAAGCTTGGGGTCGAAACCGAGCAACTTGGAGATCTCAGCAGGGGTGACGGCTGCGACCTTGAGTTGCAAAACCGCGCGCAGGAAAAAGTCCATCCCATAGGAAAATTCATTGGTTTGAACACGCCAGAGATTGAAAGGCAATGCAATCATGAGGCGGCTGTCCTTTTCTCCAGGGGGCTTGCCTTTTTTTTGAAAAAGAATGTTATTGTACGTGATTTCCATATTCTGGGTGCGTTGAAAGGGTGGTATGGAATTCGTGGAGTCCGGCCACGTTGTCCCTGGCAAAGTCGTCGGCAAACATTTTGCCATTTCCCACGGCGATGAGCAATCGTTGCGCACGTGAAAAAGCCACGTTGAGACGATTCTCAAGAAGAAGAAATCCAAAGACGCGCCTCGCATTTTCAGGAATGCGCTTAATGCTGTTCGATCGCACTGTGCTTAAAATGATGATGTCAAACTCCTTGCCCTGGAAGGAGTCCACTGTGCCGATGCGCAACTTTTCCCTGCCATCATCCGTGGTCCGAAACTCTGGCAAAATCTCAAATTCGCCATTATTCTCCGTGGCATAACCGGATTTTTTCGCCTCGATGAACAGGCGTTTCACCTGTTCAGCATAAAAGGTGATGATGCCAATAGTCATGTTGGCGGCATTCAATTCAGGGTCGGAAAACAACTCTTTCAGGATGCGAAGAGCACGTTTTGCCTCGGCTTGGTTGGATTTGCTCTTTCCTCTTATTTCCTCTCCTTGGACATCCACAAAAACGGCGACCTTCCCTTTCGCCCACGGCAGGGAAAGTTTATGGCTTTTTGCCAGCGCTTGGGGAGCGTCGCCAAGCCCGGATTTTAACTTGCCATCATAGTAGACACGACTGATAAAGTCCCCGATGTGCGGATGCATGCGGAATTGTTCATTGAGGGTAATGCGGCGAACCGGATTGGCTTTTTCAAGGTTGCGAAAGATAATTCCGAAAAGCGCCTCCTTCAGACGTTCGCGCGCATCCTCAACGTGAGAAAGTTGGTTCGAAGTTTCATCGGCTATGCTTTCATCCAATAAGTGCGGAAGTTGTTTTTGGTCGCCAATGAGGATGATGCGCTCTGAGGCCCTGGTCATCGGAATGAGCAAATCCAGGGGATTGGAGCGCGCGGCCTCCTCCAAAATGACATTTTGCACTGGATAGTCCGCCATTTCCTTTCCACCGGAAAGCTGATTTGTGGCGGCAATTGCCTCGCTGTGATTGCGGATGGATTCGCGGATGAATTCCGGGTTGCCATCCAATTCCTCCCGCAATGATTCAAGAACGCTTGCGAAGAACGTATCGCGGTCCTGGCTGGCGGTCTTCTCGTATTTTTTGAAAAACTTAATTGCGTCCTTGATCCAGTCAAGAAGGGGCAAATCCGTCCCCGATGAAATTGGTGTGTTTGCATCACGAAGTGGAATAAGGTATTTATCCCTCAATTTTTCCAGCCTCTGGAAAAATCCGTCTGGCATTTCCTCGTCTTCCAATGGCGCGCTTTCCAAGAAAACCTTGTCTTCCTGCGCAAGATCCTTGAATACCGTCAACAGCTTTCTCACCCGCACAAAGCCATCGTCTTTATAGGCAATTTCTGATAGCGGCAATGCGTTCAGTGCTTTGATGACCTCGTTTTCATTTTTTTGAACACTTGTGAAATGAAATTCCTCCCAACGTCGATGTAGATCCTCCGGAATCTCCGTTTTATGCCGGTCAACAATGGGCGCGATTGCCTTCCTGGTTCTTTCTGAATCACGCTCCTTCTCATGGGTATCCAATATTTTTTTCAGTTTTGCGGAAACACGGACAACCTCGTTTTGGGGAGCAAGACACTGACGCATTGTGTCGATCGTTTTCCTCATTTTCTCGATGAAAACATCCTCGGCCGCGACGCTTGAGGATATTCTTCCCAGTTTTATTGTCGGCAAGCCAAGGGTATGAATTTTGGAGGCAATATGCTCCAGTGTGTCATTTTGAAACGCGGACACGAGAATTGTTTTGTCATGACATTCACGATATCTCCTGTCTTTATCCGCAAGTTCGAACAGGCGGTGGCACACGGCCGCGACCACTGTTGTTTTACCGGTCCCGGGCGGTCCCTGAATGACGGCGATATCAGGTGTCTCAAGCGCGATGCGCACAGCCTCCTCCTGATTTTCTGTCAATTTTTCAATTCCAAAATTTTCTTTCAAAAATTTCTTGGTTTCCGTGGACAACACTGATTTGATCTTTTTTGCGGGTGATTCGATGGATTCCGCCTGTCCTTCCACTATCATTCTCAGATTTCTTAAAAGATATCTGGATTCCTTTAACTCATTTGATTCCCCTGTTAATTGCCCGATTGCCCGCACACGGCGTTTGCGCACAACCAAATCCCCTTGTGTTGAAATCACGAAAATTCCATCCTTTTCATCGGAAAGGATTTCGTCCTCGTCATAAACCTCCCATTCACGGACATCATGAGCCTTAATTGTTTTGATTTCAAAAACATTGTCCTCTTCCACTTTTGGCGTGTCTTTTGGAAGGAGTTTCAGGGATGACTGGCAAAGCTCTTCCAAATCCCCGGGATCAAACGTTTTGTTTTCAAGACGGACAAGGGTTGTTCCCGCGTCATCCAAGTGCCGGACAAACTTGAATTTTATTTCCCCGATTTTTTCCGCGAATTCACGCGCGCGCTTTTCCTCCATCTCCCCGTATTTCCTCCATAATTCCAAAAGCGTTTCTCCTTTTTTTGACGCGGCTTTAATGGCGTTCAAAGCGATTCTAGCCTTGCTCTTTTCAACAAAATTGACATCATCGTAGACGACAATTCCAAGTCGACGAAAATCGTCGAGTTTTGCACAAAATCGTTTGTTATTAATTTCCTTGATAATCACCCATTTCCCGTCCTCGATGGCGACTTCGGCGCGCCGGTTGAAACCATGCAGGGTGATATTGTTCGATTCCGTGGAATAGGTCTGCACAAAAAGGAATGAACGTCCATCCTCATCAAAAACATATTCATCCTTGAGGCGACTCTCGATTTCCTTGATCGTCAATTCGTGTTTTAACTTCCCGATGGAATGCAGGTATTTTTCACCATATCCAATCTCAAATGTTTCTTTTGGAAAACATTGCCCTTTTCCGCATGGAAGCCATCCAAGCCTCACTGTGCCGATGCATGGCGTACCATCGTCTTTTTCAATGATTTTTATGAAAAGCCAGAAGAGATTCTCAAAATTTGTGGCACTTTTGAAATCGTCATCGGAAAGAGGCAGGCCCGCATCATCCGCATCCGCAAGACAAAGCTCAAGATGCCTTTCCTGACAGGAAAATTCAACTCTTTCGCCTACTTTGCGTATCGGGGACACGAAAAGAACATGCTCGTTGTTTTTGACAATGGAGGATGTCTTGACTTTTTCTTCTTTTCCTTTCGGTGGTTTTCCCCTCCAGCATAAAGCGCCGAATGCGTCGACCGAAAAAGGATCACGCTTGAGTTTTACATCGATCTTTCGCTCGATGATCTCATCATGAAATTGGTCCGTAATCACGTTGATGTGTTGCATAAGCGTTGCTATTTTTCTTCGAATTTATCAATGATCAGGACACGTTGCGGGACGTCCAGGTCCTCAACGTGAAGCATGCTTTTTTGAGAGTCAGGAAGCCCTGGATCCCCAATCTTAATTTTCTTCTCGGTTGAAATCTCGTCCTTTGTTTTCTCCCCCGTGCGTCGTGACACCCTGAATTTTTTTCCGTTTAGTGGTTTGACCCTGAACTTTGTCTCACCCTTTTCCGTAATTTGCTCAATTCGCAAGACGGGAAGTTGCAGGGGCGTCTTTTCGATGAGAAAGTTGCATGCCGCAATTTCTTTTGGCGTGTTGGCGTCAATAAAAATCTCATCGTAAATCTCGGGCTGAATGGCGAATTTTTCTGTTATAATGTTTCCTTCCGGATCGTAGTGCCCGACCTCATCCCAGCGGCGCATTTGGATTCTTGTCACCATTTCCGCCTTTGTCTTGCAGAATGGGCAACAGCGGTGTTTTTTATAGGGGAAATGCAATGCGCAATCGGGATTGCCACATTTTATGAGTTCGTTGGTCGCCTTGGTTAATTGCTCAAACCATTCCGCCATTGACGGGCGGCGCCCTGGATTCCCCAAACCTTCCTCAAAAGATCTTTTGAAGAGGGGCATGAGGGCGGAACTGATGACAAAATCGGATGGAAGACCCGTTGTGCGACGATTCAGGTCATCCTTGGAATGGTCAACCCACGGGATTTTTCCTGCAAAGGCGTCTTCCTCAAGTTCGGGATCTCCGGAATCAACATAGTCCCCTATGAGAGGATGCCCAGAAACGAGCAATTCATAGGCGATGACGGCAAAGGCATGGCAATCGGATTCCATTGTGTTTGGAGCCTTGCGCGTCACGATCTCGGGCGCGCCGTAACGTGGTGTGTAAACAACATCACGAAGGCTGACCTTGTGTGTCAGGTTATCCAAATCGATGAAAAAAACGTTCGCATTCAGCGGCGAGGAGGAAACAAAAATGTTTTTCGGCGAAAGGTCGCAATAGACAAGACCCTTTGAGTGCAAAATTTTCAAAGCCGATGCGATGCTGGCGAGCATGCGGTAACGTTTCCATAGACCTCCGCTTTCAACCAACCACGCGGCGGCGGTTTTGTCCGGCGGTTTCTTTTCGAGATACAGTCCGGCCAACTCATCCATCCCTCCGGCAAATTCAGCGACATAGCCGACGCCGGGCTGGGCCACCTCACGGAGCGGCAACGCAAAGATGTCTTTATCAAGATTGAGATTCCTTAAAAAATTAACCTTCGCCTTGAGCTTTGTGGGATCGTCTTTGGATTTGAACAATTTTGCGATGTGCTTTCCGCCCTCGAGCAAAAAAACATCGCCTTGGCCGCCACCGCCGAGTTTTTTGTCGACGTTGTAGCGTATTTCGCGCGTATCAACAAGGCTCTCCACCCCGTCGTTGTCGCGATTTTTTTCATGGGGTTGACCAACCGAAAACGAGTGTTTTGTCATCGTCATTCCTGGTGTTAAAATGTTGGAGGATTTCGCGTTTCAAAAACGTGTTGCGCGACTTCCTGTTTTGTCTTGAATAGGTGTCCTGAAGGAAATCGAGGAATCGGGCGAGTTTGTCTTTTTCGAGTTCGTCGCCGACGCCGTCCGTGGCAAGCAGGAAGCGGAAATTGCGATTATGCGAAATGGTGAGGATGCTTATTTTCGAATTTGACATGCCACCAAGCGCGTCGGTCTCATTGGAAAACTCCTTTGCGCTTTCCTCGTCAAAGATGACTTGTGATGTTCCAGGCTGCAAAGCAACGAGGGCGTCCCCTTTTCGTCCCAGAATAATCATATCCCCATTCTCCGGGACAAAGATGAATGCAAATGTCGTTGAATAGTCGCGCAACTTTCCTTGTTTTGAAAACACGCGAGTCTCCCATTCCCTGGCGATTTTATTGCGAAGGGAATCCCAATCTCGTGTTTTCAATTCCTCTTTGACACAGCGCAAAACCGCATGGCAGACAATTTGGGCGCCCGCCTGGGATTTTGGACACGAGCCAAGACCATCCGCCACAACGGCGAGGAAAAATGCCTGTGTGCGCAAGACAAGAAAGGCGTCCTGACAAGGAATATGTGGTGGCTTTCGCCCTTTCCTGATGGCGGTTACCGCGGCAATGTTCATCGCAAGTTCTTTGTCAGAAGCTGATCGTTTGTCCGCCAGCCGAGGGGAGAAGAGGTTGCGGGGCATTCGGGGACTGGCTTTTCAAGCGTTGTGTGACGGACATCGTGACAAACTGGAAAAAACGTTTGATGTCCCGCGCATCGGCGCTGGTCACCAGGTATTCAGGACTGCTGACAAACTTTGCCAGCATATTCCGGTCCGCATCCTCGCCAATTGCCATCGCAATGCGAAAAGCCTTTGCGGAGCGCCCCTCGTTGACAAGTGCCGCGAGCGGTTGGACATATTCGTCTGTGGGTTGCCCATCCGTGAGCAAGACAATGGACGGCTTGTAGGCACGGTGGGGGATGGCGGCTGTGTCCTCGATGAGTGCCTTGATTTTTTGAAACACATCCCCCATCGGCGTTCCTCCACTCGCGGAGTATGCCACGCCTTGAATTTGTGAGACAGGCACGAGAGGTTGGTCAAAAGAAGCGGAAGCGTCACCAAAACTGAAAATTGCAATCTGCAATTCCGCGCGGCCCGCATCCTCGTTTTTCAGGGAGGATAGGAATTCGTTCAAAGCCAGATTCAGTGCCTGGATTTTTCCATTATCGGACATGCTTCCGCTGCGATCAACCGCGACGATGACCGGCAAAGGACGCTTCCCTTGTATTATGAATTCATTGATTGGGTTTGGCATGGTGTTCTTTCGTTATGTGGTTGGTGATGCAGTGCCCACGAAAGGTGGCGGGCGCTGGAAAATGTGCATTGGCAGATCCGGGGCATTGCGGCTCACGCAATGCTTTCTTCCGGCTGGAATTTCCCCGCCCATTCTCCGGTTGCCACAGGCAAATCTTATGACGAAGCGACGGCAAAGCTGCGTCGCATTCCTTTCCCGTTTGGGAAAAATAGAATCCTGATCCAATGCGTCGCCCCAAAATCAGGCACGGCTGTTGGACACAAAAATCACCGCTCGCACGCGGCCTTGGATGACCGGCAAATCCTGAATTTATTTCACAGCCTTTAAGGCAAATTTTCGCAATTACGGGGGGGGGGGGGGGGGGGGGGACACCCCGCGGCCAAAAAATGCACCCCGCCCGGGTCCCCAACCCCCACACGGGCAAAACGCCCCCCAAAAAAAAAACCCCCCACCC
>JAIRPL010000021.1 GCA_031256995.1 Puniceicoccales bacterium | reverse complement strand
TTCTCGTCCAGCACGACAAACGGCGCGCCGGA
Source organism: Puniceicoccales bacterium (assembly GCA_031256995.1). GTDB lineage: Bacteria > Verrucomicrobiota > Verrucomicrobiia > Opitutales > UBA953 > CALNBE01. Next base: position 12,674 of record JAIRPL010000021.1, on the reverse strand, counting down.
CGGGGTGCGCGAGACCCCGATGCTTTTCCAGTCGAGCTCGCCGCCGATGCCCGTTCCGAAAGCCTTGGAGACGGCCTCCTTGGCCGCAAAGCGAGCGGCAAGGGAAGGCCAGGGGGTGCCGAGCGCCATGCACCAGGCGCGCTCCTCCTGCGTGAACACTTTTTGGAGGAATGCCTCGCCGTGGCGTTCGACGAGGGCGCGGATGCGCGGGATCTCCACGAGGTCCACGCCAACACCGATCACCCTTCCGCCGGGCCGTGGGAGGGGGGGCGGCATGCCGTTCAAGGGACTTGGATTCACGGGCGGCCTCCGGTTTTCACGTTTTCTACTCCCCGCGCAGGAGGGCCAGCATCTCGTGGACAGCGGGGCCGATGCCATGCAGCAGGGCGCGGGAGAGGATGGAGTGGCCGATGTTCAGCTCGTTCAGGTGCGGGATGGAGAGGATTTCGCGGACGTTGTGGTAGTTGATGCCGTGCCCGGCGTTGACGGTGAGATCGAGGTTCACGGCCTGCCCGGCGGCGCGGCGCAGGCGGGAAAGCTCGGCCTCCCGTCGCGCGGGGTCGCGCCGGGCGTTGGCAAAGGCCCCGGTGTGCAGCTCGACGCATGGGGCGCCTGTTTTTGCGGCGGCGGCGACCTGCTCCGGCGCGGGGTCGATGAAGAGGCTGGCCGTGATGCCCGCATCCCTCATGCGGCCGGCGATCCCGGAGATCCGGCCAAGCTGCCCGGCCACGTCAAGGCCGCCCTCCGTGGAGACCTCGGCGCGTTTCTCGGGGACGAGGCAGACGCTGTCCGGCCGCAGGCGCAGGGCGAAGGCGACGATGCTTTCCTCGCAGGACATCTCGAGATTGAGGCGCGTGCGCAGGCTTTCCCGCAGGCGCAGGATGTCGCGCTCCTGGATGTGGCGCAGGTCCTCGCGCATGTGCGCGGTGATGCCGTCGGCCCCGGCGTCCTCGGCGAGCAGGGCGATGTGGACGGGGTCCGGCTCGATGATGCCGCCGCACGTCTCCGGCATCTCGCGGTAGCGGGCCTGGCGCAGTGTGGCCGCGTGGTCGATGTTCACCCCGAGTGAAATCCGGCGTGGCTTGGCGTTGTGCATGCGCCGGGAGGCTGTTTGGGGGCGTTGGTGTTTTCAAGCCGCAATCCGGGAGGCGCGCGGGGCGGGGGAGGGGCTTTGCCGCGGAGGGGCAACTTCCGCGTTTCCAAAGGCGGGGGTGTCGGCATCGTTGCCCCCGTGCCGAAGATTTTACGCCGAGATGGCAGTGGTGCGTGCCAGGGTTTGACGCCGGCGGGCGGTGGCGTGCGGCGCCCCGCGCGACGCCGTGCGGCGGCGTTCGTGCTCGTGCTCATCGCGGCGGCGTTCCTGGGTTTTGTCGCCACGGAGATCATCGCCGGCGGCGTGCGTCTTCTCTCATGGGAGACGCGGCGCTCCGGGCATGACGAGCTGCGGCGCGAGGCGTTCTCCGCGCTGGAGTCCACGCTTGGCGTGCTTGCGGTGTTCGCCCGCACGGATGGCGCGCTTCACGGCCCGGCCCAGGGCTGGGGGGACCCCCTGGTTTTTTCCAGCCATGTGGCGGCGGGCGGGGTTGGTCTCACGGTGACGCTGCGCGATGAAAGCGGCCTTTACGGCCTCAACGCGCTTGCCGCCGACACGGCCGCCATGCGCCGGTTTCTTTCCGACGTCGGCATTGGCGAGAGCGAGGCCGCCCGGCTTGCCGATTGCCTTGCGGATTGGACGGACGCCGGGGATGTCCCGCGCGCCAACGGGGCCGAGCGCGATCGTTACCCCGAGGGTGTGGCGCCGCCCAACCGCCCCCTGCGGAGCCTTGGGGAGCTGCGCGACGTGCTCGGCTTTCGCGAGGTGTTTTTCAATGAGGACGGCTCCGGCAATGATCTCTGGCGGCGTTTCTCCGCCGCCGTGAGCCTTCTGTCCGAAAGCACCCGCCCCAATGTGAACACCGCCCCGCGCGCCGTTCTTGAGATTCTCGCCGCCAGGCATGGTTTTTCCCCGGATGCCATCCTTCAGGGGCGCGGGGACGGGGAGGACTCCGGCGATGTGGTCTCCACGCTTTCCGCCGGGGGCGCGGTCCCCGGCCGTGCCGCCGCCTCCGGCGTGGTTTACCGCAATGCCTCCGATCTTTCCCGTGCCGGCGTGCCGCCGGCGCTTGGCGCGGAGGTCTCCTTCCAGTGCGCCCGCCTGCGCATCCTCGTGCGCGCGTCCCGGGCGGATGCCGTCGTGGTGCTCGACACGCTCCTTGAGATGTCCACGGGGGCTGCCGGGGGCGCGGCCCAGTTTCCTTTCACCATCCTCCAGCAACGCGTTGATGCCCGTCTCAAGGATTGATTCCCAGGCGCCAGGTGTCGTCCCCCCTGGCGGAGGTTTTGCCTTTTGTCCCAAGGGATGCCGGCGGCCCTGCCGGCTGGATGGTTTGCCGTTCGCGCCGCGCGTCCCTTTTTTCCACCGGGCCAAGCTCCAAGAAAAACATGCGTTTTGACCATACCGCCATTGCCTCGCTTGCCAGCGAGCTTCCCGACGAGATTTGGACCTCCGCGTCCATAGAGGAGAGGCTTTCGCCGCTTTATGAGCGCCTCCGCCTTCCAGCCGGCCGGCTGGAGCTGATGACCGGGATTCGCGAGCGCCGTTTCTGGTCGCGCCCCATGCGTCCCTCGGAGGCCTCGGCCCTTGCCGGGAAAAAAGCCCTTGGGCGCGCGGGCGTGGGCGCGGACGGGATCGACCTTCTGATCCATGCCGGGGTGTGCCGCGACCGCCTTGAACCCTCCACCGCCGCGTATGTTCACCACCTGCTTGGCATGCCGCCCACCGCGCAATTCCTTGATGTCTCCAATGCCTGCCTTGGCTTTTTGAACGCCGTGGTGCTTGCGGCGGGCCTTGTCGAGTCGGGGCAGATCCGCCAGGCGCTTGTGTGTTCCGGCGAGAACGGGCGCCCGCTTGTGGAAAGCACGATCGCCGCGCTCAACGGCGGGGGGCATGACCGGAATTCCATCAAGCCCTACTTTGCCAATCTCACGATTGGCGCGGGCGCCGCCGCGGCGGTTGTCTGCCATGATTCACTGGCGCCGTCCGCCGCGCCCCGCCTGCTTGGTGGCGCGGCGCGGGTGGATTCCGGTGCGTGCGCGCTGTGCGAGGGGGATGCCGGGGGGGATGGCGCGCTTGTCATGCGCACGGATTCGGAGAGGTTGCTGGAGGCGGGCGTGGCGCTCGCGGCCGGGACGTGGGCGGATTTCGGGCGCGAATTGGGCTGGGGGCCGCGGACACCGTCGCTGGTTGTCACGCACCAGGTGGGGGTCCGCCATTCGCGCCTGCTGTTCGGGCGCCTTGGCCTTCCACCGGAGCGCGATTGGCGCAGCTTCGAGTTCCTTGGCAACGTCGGCTCGGTCTCGCTGCCCGCCACGCTCTCCCTGGCCATGGATGCCGGGGCCGCCCCGCCCGGTGCGCAGGCCGCGCTGCTGGGGATCGGGAGCGGGCTTGCCTCCTGCATGCTCGGCCTGCGGTTCCCCTGATGACCCCCCAATTTTGGCTTCAAAACGACCGCTTCGCCCGTAATACCCGCGCCCCTTGTTTTTTAACGCCGAGCACGCCACGCCATGAACGACAACACCGACACTCACGCAGCGAATGCCGCCGCCGCGGCCGATGACAGCAGGCCCCCCGTCCCCGCGCCGGCAGCCGAGACCCGCGCCTTCCAGGCGGAGGTCCGGCAGGTTTTGGACATCGTTGTCCACTCCCTTTACAAGGACCGCGACATTTTCATCCGCGAGCTTGTCTCCAACGCCTCGGACGCGCTTGAGAAGTTCCGGCACATCCGGCTCACCGAAAGGGAGGCGCTTGCCTCGTCCGCGGCGGATGATTCCGGGGAGCCGCTGGAGATCTCCATCACCACCGACGAGGCGGCCGGGACGATCACCATTGCCGACAACGGGGTCGGGCTTACGCGCGAGGAGCTTGTCGGGAACATCGGCACGATCGCGCACTCCGGGACCAAGGCCTTCCTCGCCGCCTTGCGCGAACAGGGGGCCGGCGCGGCCAATGAGAACCTTATCGGCCAGTTTGGCGTGGGTTTCTTCAGCGCGTTCATGGTCGCCGGCACCGTCACGATACGCACCCGCTCCTGGCGCCCCGGCGCGGACGCCCTGCTTTGGCGGAGCGACGGGGATGGCACCTATGCCATCGAGCCTCTTCCGGAGGGGGAGGGGCAGGGGCGCGGCGCGCGCATCACGCTGCACCTGAAGCCCGGGCACAAGGAGTTTGCCGCTGTTGACCGCATACGCGGCATCCTGCGGCGCTACTCGGCGTACATCCCGCATCCCATCCGGCTCAACGGGGACATTTTCCAGACCGTCGCGCCGCTGTGGTTGAAGGGCAAAAACGAGGTCACGCCGGAGCAGTACAAGGAGTTCTACAAGTTCCACTGCCACGCCTGGGACGAGCCGCTGGACTGGCTTCACTTCAACGCCGACGCTCCGCTGCTCATCAACGCCCTGCTTTACCTGCCCTCCACAAACACGGAAAAGAATGGATTCGGGCGCATGGAGGCGGGCGTCTCGCTGCACTGCCGGAAAATCCTCATTGATGCCGCCCCGCAAAATCTGCTCCCGGAGTGGTGCCGTTTCCTGCGCGGCGTGGTGGACAGCGCCGACCTGCCGCTCAACATCTCGCGGGAAACCCTGCAGGACAGCGCCATCATCGCCAAGCTGCGGAGCCTGCTCGTGAAACGCCTCATCAAGTTCCTCGAGGACCTCGCGAAGCGTGACGCCGCGCGTTACGAGAAGTTCTGGAGGGAGTTTTCGCACCACATCAAGGAGGGCATCGTCACCGACCACGCCCAGCGCGAGGCGCTCGCGTCGCTCCTGCGCTATGAGAGCAGCTGGGAGGGGGAGGGAAGCGGGGCGAAGGAGGAGCCGGCGGCCCCCGATGGCGCCGGGGAGGCGAAGGGGGAGGGCGATGCCGCGCCCGCCACCGCCAATGGCGCCTCAAAACTCACGACGCTTGACGCCTATGTCGCCCGCATGGCCCCGTCCCAGAAGGACATCTACTATCTGGCGGGGGCGGACCGCGCCACGCTCGAGCAAGGCCCCTATCTCGAGGCCTTCCGGGCGCGCCACCTTGAGGTCCTCTTTCTTTACGATGCCGCCGATGATTATGTGATGGGCCACCTCGGCACCTACAAGGACAGGAAGCTCGTGCCGGCCGACCAGGCCGACCTCGACCTTGGCCAGCTGCCCGATGGCGCGCCGAAGGCGGCCGAGCCGCTGCCCGAGGCCCGCGCGGCGGAGCTTTGCGACTGGCTGAAGACCGAGCTTTCCTCCGACACCGCCCGCAAGATCGAGGCGGTGGGGACCGGCCAGCGCCTTGTGGACAGCCCCATTGTCGCCCTCAACACCGACCGCCACCTCAGCGGCTCCATGCTTCGCCTCATGCGCGCCATGTCCAAGGATGGGGATGCGGCGGCGCCGCTGACGCCGGCCGTGAGACTCGAGATCAATCCGCGCCATCCGCTCATCCACCGGCTTGACGCCATCCGCGGGACGGACCCCGGGCTGGCGCGCCTCGTCGCCGCGCAGTTGTTTGACAGCGCGCTGCTGGCCGCCGGTCTCCTGGAAAACCCCCAGGCCATGACGGCGCGCATCTACCAGATCCTCGAACGCGCCGCCACGTAGGGCGGTGCCCCGGGGCGCGTTTTCTTATCCGGGATTGAACGGGGCGCGGCGGGAGGCTTTCCTCCAAGGCTCAACAACATGTCCTCCAACCGTAGCGAAATCGCAACCAACGCCGCCGCCGCGTCCCCGGCCAGGCCCGTGGTGCTCACCTGCGCCCAGCCGACCGGGCGTCTTCACCTCGGCAATTACCTTGGTGCCGTTGTGAATTGGGAGCGGATGCAAAATGACTACGAGTGCTACTTTGGCGTGGCCGACCAGCACGCGATAACCGTCCCAAAGGTGCCCGCCGAGCTGCGGCGCAACACCCACGCCTGCCTTGCCCAGTATCTCGCCGCCGGGATCGACCCGGCTCGCAGCCATGTTTTTGTGCAAAGCCATGTCACGGGCCACACCGAGCTGGCATGGGTGCTGGGTTGCATCTGCCCGCTGGGCTGGCTGGAGCGCATGACGCAGTACAAGGACAAGTCGCGGAAGCAGGAATCCGTCGGCTCCGGGCTGCTCTATTATCCCGTGCTCATGGCGGCGGACATCCTGCTCTACAACGCCAACGCGGTGCCTGTCGGCGAGGACCAGCGCCAGCACATGGAACTCGCGCGGGATCTCGCCGAGAAATTCAACCGCGAGTTCTCGCCCACATTCAATGTCCCGGGCGCCTTTATCGGGCAGGCGGGCGCGCGCATCATGTCCCTGCAAAACCCGGAGGCCAAGATGTCCAAGTCCGACCCCAACCAGGGTGGCGTTGTTTACCTGGTGGACACGCCCGATGTGGTGCGGAAAAAAATCCTTTCCGCCGTGACGGATTCCGGGAGCGAGATCCGGGCGTGCTCGGGCAGCCCCGGGATCAAGAATCTGCTCGCGATTTTTTCCGCCGTGACCGGGGAGCCTGTGGCGGACATCGAGGCGCGGTTTGAGGGCAGGGGGTATGGAGATTTCAAGAAGGCCGTCGCCGATGCCGTCATCGCCCGCATTGATCCGGTGCGCGTCCGGTACGAGGCCCTCATGAAGGACGGCGCCCACCTCGATTCGGTTTTCAAGGCGGGCGCCGAGGCGGCCCAGCGCACCGCGTGGCGCACGCTTTCCAAGGTCTACCGCAAGGTTGGCTTCGTCCAGCGGACGTGAGTCACTCCAGCGCCTGCTGGAAATCGGCGACGAGGTCGTGGATGGATTCCAAGCCGACGCTGACACGGATGAGGTCGGGGGTGATGCCGCAGGCGCGCTGCTCCTCCGCGGTCAGCTGGGCGTGGGTGCTGGATGCCGGGTGCAGGATGCCTGTGCGCAGGTCGCCGACGTGCACCACAAGCGCGGCGATGCGCAGGCGTTTCACGAAGCGGCGGATGCTCCCGGCGTCCCCCTTGAGTCCGAAGGTGAGGACACCGCCGCCATTGCGCTGGTTGAAATAGGTGGCGACGCGGGAGCGCCCGGTTTTTGAGAGCAGGGGGTGGTTGACCCAGGCGACGCGCGGGTGCCCGGCGAGGAAGCGGGCCAGGGCCAGCGCGTTTTCCCCGTGGCGCGGGATGCGCAGATGCAGGGTCTCGATGCCAAGGTTGATGAGGAAGGCGTTTTGCGGGGCGAGGCACCCGCCAAAATCGCGAAGGAGCTGCGCCCGTGCCTTCGCAAGATAGGGCGCCTTCGGGAATTTTCCGGTGTAGCGCACGTTGTTGTAGGTGGGATCCGGCTCGGTGAAGTCGGGAAAACGGCCGCCGCCGGCCCAGTCAAAGTTTCCGCCGTCGATGATGACGCCGCCGATGGCCGCCGCGTGGCCGTCCAAAAATTTTGTGGCGGAGTGGATGACGATGTTTGCGCCGTGCTTGAAGGGCTGGCACAGCAGGGGCGTGGCGAGGGTGTTGTCCACCACGAGCGGCACCCCGTTGGCCCTGGCAAGGGCGGCGAGTTTGTGAAAGTCGAGGATGTTCAGGCCGGGGTTGCCGATGGTCTCGCCAAAGAGGAGTTTTGTCTCGGGACGGAAAAGGCGGGCGATCTCGCGCGCGGGGGCCTCCGGGTCAAAAAATGTGGCGGAGACCCCGAATTTTTTGAGCGTCGCGTTGAAAAGGGTGAATGTGCCGCCGTAGAGGGTGGAGGCGGCGAGAATGTGGTCGCCGGCCCGGACGATGTTTGCGACGGAGAGCAATGTGGCGGCCTGACCCGAGGCTGTGGCGACGGCGGCGGCACCGCCCTCAAGCCGAAGCACCTTCTCTTCCAATGCCGTGACGGTCGGGTTTCCGGTGCGGGTGTACTTGTAGCCAAATTCCTGCAGGGTCATCACCCGGTTGACCTGGTCGATGTCGTCGTACTTGTAGGTTGTGCTTTGGACGATGGCGGGGATGCGCGGTTCGCCGACTTTTGGCGAGTAGCCGGCCTGGATGCACAGGGTCTCCGGCGCGAAAACAGGCGGGGACCCGCTTTTGCCGTCCCCGGCGGGCGGGTTGCCTTGGGGGACGGTTCCGCCGGCTTGCCGGATGGCCTTTGGGGGATGTTTTGCGGGAAGCGCGGATGCGTTCGCCAACGGCGCGCCGGCAGCGGGCTTGGCGGATTGTCTTGAGCGGACGTTGCGATGGGAGGTTTTGGTGGTGCTCATGGATTTTTTGCAGGGTTTCTTGCGGTGGTGGAGCGAGAATTTGTTAATTAGGTTATTTTTACTAAAAATAGCAAGAATTGTTTTGGGCAAACCTTCTGAGGCCGGAAATGGCGCCACGCTGTGCTGTCCCCCGATCCGCCAATGTTTTGCCATCACCCAAGAAAAAATAATCACGCGGGGCTTTTTTTGCGCCGCACCCCATTGGCCGCCTTTTGGGAATCCCTTTGACGGCGCCGATCGTCATGAAAACAAGAATCAAAACCACGATGTTGTTTCCGGCGTTGCTGGTTTTTCACGTTCGGTTTGACGTAAAATGCGCGGAATGAATTTTCCGTACTCCCGTTCCTACTCCCGTTGTTTCTGCCGCCGTTTTCATTTCAATGGCCGTTGCCTCCACAATCCCTGCTTTCGCCGAGCCTGTTTTCTCCGCTGTTTGGAAGAGGTGCGTGGTGCGGGGGCGTGGGCCGCTGGACACGACGAATCCCAATCAACACGTTTTTTGCTTGTGGGAGGGCGTGAATTGCTGTTTTCGGCGAGGATAAATCGTGAAATTTCTCTCAGCACCCTGTGTTCGACGCGCCGCATGCTTAATGGATGGGTGGCCGCACGGGTTTTTTGCCGGTGCCGGCGCGGGCATGGCGGCTTTTGTTCTTGGACGTGGCTTTGCGCGCGATGAGGGTGTGTTTGCAGGCTCGCTTTTGGGTGAAAGAGAAATTCTCCCCGCCCCATTCCTCCCCGAAAATTCCTTAATTCATTATTGGAAAAGAGGTTTTGGATTATTTTTCCGCGCATTCCGGCATTTTGCCCGGCGCGCGTTTTTTTTGGTGTCCAAACCGGACGCAAAAACTTCACGGACAACATAAAAAGCTCTCCTCTGCCATGAAACGTTTCCATCCTTCCCTGTCCGTCCTTGCGCTGATTTCGGCCATTGGACTCAGCCTCCCCGCCATTCCGCAACACGCCCTGGCCCAAACCACGCCTTTCGGCACGCCGGTTGGCGCCCAAAAGCCCGCGCGGGTTGCGCCCTCACCCGGATCCTCATCCACTTCCGGAAGCACCGCCCCGGAGGAGGACGATCCTGCCGAGGGCGACTCCGAGCCTCGGATTCAGGAAAGCCCGCTGCGGCGTGAATTTGAGGCTCTGCGGAGCGAGGTTGCCCTGAAGGTGCGGGAAACTATGCGATCCTTGAACCAAGCCGACAGCACCAAGGTCGGCGCGTTCGAGCAACGCGCCGCGAAAGCCGAGGACTATGTCCTGGCCACGTTTTTTGCGGACGCCCAGAAGGCCCTTCTTTCCGGGGAGGAACCCGCGCCGAAACCCGATGGGGTGGTTCCGTCCGTGGGTGTCTCGGCTTCCCTTTTAGCGGAGTACAAGCGCGTGCTGGCGGCGCGCCCGGCCGCGAAGGCTGCCGTTATCAAACGCGTCCAGGCCACCCTGCGCGCCCGATACGTCGCCCTCCAAAAAAAGGCCGCGCAAGCCGGGGATTACGCCTTGGCGGCCCAGATCAAGGAAATCCTCGACGGAAAGGCCGTGACAGAAGCGGATCCCGGCGACGAATTTCTTGGAATTCACACGAACAAAGACAACCCGCAGGACAAGATCCAGATCTGGAAAGAGGGTGGAAAAATTCGGTTAACATGGTTCATCAACCCGGAGCGGCGCGTCCATGAGGCAGTGTCCGTCTCAAAAAATCGCATCACCTTCTCCAACGGACGCATTTTGACGAAATCCGGCACGATCATTCGCGAAAGCGGACGTGGGTCCGAGATGCGCCGGAGCTACATTGTCTCCGAAGGATCGCTTCCCTCCGCCGCCGTCCAGCGCGGCGCGTCGTGGATGAACAAGTTCTCCGGAGTTTGGAGACACAGCGTCAACGGCGGTAGGTTTGAGATCAGGGTGGCGGACGGCGTGGCCGTTTTCATGTCGCTGGAAGGCTGGTGGAAATCCCAATACCCGGCTCCAATCAGGATGCAGATCCATTCCAGTGCGGAAAAAAGTCTCCGCCTCCCCACTCCCCGCGGCCACGACGGCGACTATCGCGTCCTCACCCTCAAAGACGCCGACACACTCATTGAGCGCAACTTCCGGGCGGAAAATAAATGGAAACGCGTGAGAACGAGGACCAGCGACCTGTGAGGGGCGCAAGCTCCGCAGGCATTGGCCTTTGCGCAATCGCACACCAGGCGGCGGGTGCCATGGACGATCGGCTCCATAACAACCAACACCAGAACAAACAATGATCCAAATTCCATACTACCTCCAGGCATTCTTCTGTGTCTTGGTCTCTCTACTGTTCCTGTGGCTATGTGTAAAATTCTTCATCCTGATGCGAGGGATAGAGAGAGTTCTGCGCAGGGTGATCAAGAAGTCAGACGAAGAGGCAGAGCAGGAGGAGCAGGCGAAGCAGGCAAGGCAAGCCGAGCAGGCAAAGCTGGCACGGCAAGCAAGACAGACAGAGCTGCAAACAAGGCAGGCAGAGCTGGCAAAGAAGGCAGAACGAAAAGAACAGCTGGACCAGTTGTGGAACAGCTACAAGTAGTCGCTGTGCCTGAAGTAGTCGCTGTGCCTGCCGCAACCGGGAATACCCGCTGGATCTGAACGCCGTCAGCGCATAGCGCAGGTGCTTGTCGCTGTGTCTGCCGCAACTGGGAATACCCGCTGGCCCGCAAGGCCTAATGAGCCGCCCCCGCTATCGTGGCGCAACCGCGACCCGCCGTCGCCTCTGCCACCGTCGTAGCGCGGGTTTACAAACCTGCTCCCCCGCCGCGTTCCAAAACCCTTCGCACATTGCGACCCTGTCCTCTGCCGCCGCCACTTTTGCCACCGTCGTAGCGCGGGTTTCCAAACCTGCTCCCCCGCCGCGCTCCCAAAGCCTCCGCGCATTGCGACCCCGCCCTCCGCCGCCGCCACTTTTGCCGCCGTCGTAGCGCGGGTTTCCAAGCCTGCTCCCCCACCGCGTTCCAAAACCCTTCGCACATTTGCGACCCTGCCCTCTGCCACCGCCGCCGCACTGCCGTCGTAGCGCGGGTTTCCAAACCAGCTCTCAAGTCGCTTTTTGGGAGAGGTCACAGACCAACGAAAAGCATTTGGATCTGGCTCCCGTCTTAGCCGCCCCTTTTTTACGTTGGGGTAGGACAGGCTTCAAGGAGCAGGCTTGGAAGCCCGCGCTACGACAGCTGCTCCCCCGCCGCATTTCGAAACCCTTCGCACATTTGCGACCCCGCCCTCCGCCGCCGCCACTTTTGCCGCCGTTGAAAGCGGCCTCGGAGCACGCAGTCTGGCGCGCGGCGGCCCTGGAGCACGGCAGTCTTGGCACGCGGCAGGTTTCTGCCGCTTTGGAGGGTGCGGGCCTATGAAGATGTCCAACGAAAAGCGCTTGGAGCTGCTTCCCGCCTTGGCCGCCCCTTTTTTACGTTGGGGTAGGACAGGCTTCAAGGAGCAGGCTTGGAAGCCCGCGCTACGACAGCCGCGCCACGACGCGTTCCAAAACCTTTCGCGCATTCGTTACCCTGCTCTCTGCCGGCGCCGCTTTTGCTGCCGCTGCAGGCGGCCTTGGCGCGCGGCAGTCTGGAATGTGGCAGGCTTTGGCGTGCGGCAGGCTTCCGCCGTCGTAGCGCGGGTTTCCAAACCTGCTTCCCCACCGCATTCCAAAACCCTTCGCGCATTGCGACCCCGCCCTCTGCCGCCGCAACTTTTCCCTTGCCCGCTGATCACCGTTGCTGCGCTACGACGGCGCTACGACGGCCTTACGACCGCGCGACACCTGCCGTGGTTGGAGGGTGTCATCGCGGGATAAGTTTGGGGATGGATCCCAAAAGCGTGGGATTCTGGAAGCGGATTGCTCGCATCATGTGACGTCGTGCGGCGGGGCATCGTTGAAGAGGAAACTTCTTGCCAGTGTCGCCGTCCGGCCTGCCGCATTCCGGGGCGCTTTGCGCGGAATGCGGGTGGCTCAAGGTGTTTCGTGAATGGATTCTGGCTCCCGTTTTTTCGTCGTTCATGGGTGGGGCGGAAAAGCGGGTGGGACGGAAAAAGGCAAAAAAGGAAAAAAAGGAAAAAAAGGCAAAAAAATGAAAATAATGTGAGGAAAACCGGGGGGGCGTTACGTTTTTTTTACCCATTTCGTTTTCTTAAAATTGTTTTTTGCCACCATTTCCCTTTGTCAGAAATGCTTGCGCATGAATAACGTGACATGTTCACAGTCGAATGGGAACTGGCGATGGGGCCGACTTTCGCAAAAAAATTCTTTTTTGTTTTGGAAAACCACTTGACACAGGCAGGTTTATCCTGTTGCGTGATTCTTTTTACAAGATGAATGCGACCCATGTACAAGACACTTTGGGGGGGGGGGGGGGGGGGGGGGGCGGGGGGGGGGGGCGGGGGCGGGGGGGGGGGGGCGGGCGGGGGGGGGGGGGGGGGGGGG
>JAIRPL010000054.1 GCA_031256995.1 Puniceicoccales bacterium | reverse complement strand
CCCCCCCCCCCCCCCCCCGATGGATACCGCCCCGCCGACTATCGGATAAGCGGATGAGGAAGATGTCCGGTTTTTTATTTCCAACGAGGAATTTTGCCAGATTGAGATATATCCGAATTTTGATGGCTGGACACGCAATGTGTCGGATGGGGAGGCAAAGACGACGTTTTCGTTTTCTTCGATAAAAAGACCAAAGCCACACCACATTCCTGGATCCGTTGATGTGAAATTGATATCTTTTAGCTGAGGAAGAGGGTCGCCAGCTATGACACCGGTAGATTCGCCCTGAACCCTCGTGATTTCGTCATGTGAGAGGCCAAGATAGTCTTGATACCCCAGATCAATCACCCCGTGTAATGCGGTTGGGGCAAAGGAAGAGACCGAGGCAACCAATAGACCGAAAAACGCCCCTGAGACCGGGGCTGAGGATGTGAGTGAAGACATGGCGCAACGTTAGAAATTCTTTTTTTCGCAATGTCAACAAAGATTTTCATTCGGTTTTGTCCGGGGATGGAGAGGGGCCATGCCGGGGCCGCCGCCGCCTGCCTTGGCGCGGCCGAAGCCTCCGCAGGGCCGTTGTGTGCGCGGCTGGACATCGCGCGTGGCGCCGTCGAAGCCGCGCCGAGCCTCCAGCCGCCGCCGCCAGCCTTGGCGCTGCCCACGCCTTCGCCCCAAGCTCCATCGCCGGAACCCCTGCCAGCCGCCGTGGCAGAGCCGCTACAGCGCGCTGTCGCGCTATGGGAGGCCTCTGTGATGAGCTGCATTCGCCGATGCTCCGCCAGCCGCCGCAGCGCCGCTGGCCACGCGGCCGGACACCGCGCATGGCGCCGTCGAAGCCGCGCTGGCCTCCGACCGCCGCGCCTGCCTTGGTGTGGCTCGCGTCTCCATCCCAAGCGCCGTCGTCGGAAACCCTGCCAGCCGCCGTGGCAGCGGCGCTGTGTGCGCGGCAGGGAAGGGCGAACACGCAAATCCTCACGCGCCTTCCGGGCCGGACGCTGGGTGGCGTTTGGCTGCGGCCTCAGCTTTGAATCCGGGCCAAACGCCGTGGCAGCACTGTGTGCGCGGCCGGACACCGTGCGTGGCGCCGTCGAAGCCGCGCAGAGCCTCCGTCCGCCGCCGCCCCAAGCGCCGCCGCCGGAACCCCTGCCAGCTGCTGTGGCAACGCCGCTACAGCGCTGTGTCACGCTGTGGGAGGCCGCTGTGATGAACCGCCTGCCGATGTTCTTCCAGCCGCCGCAGCTCCGCTGGGCACGCGGCTGGACAGCGTGCGTGGCGCCGTCGCAGCCGCGCAAGTCCACCAGCCGCCGCCTACCTTGGCACCGCCCACGCCTTCGCCCCAAGCTCCGTCTCCGGAAACCCCAGCCAGCCGCCGTGGCAGCGCCGCAGCGGCGCCGTGTGCGCGGCAGGGAAGGGCGAACACGCAATCCTCACGCGCCTTCCGGGCCAGACGCTGGGTGGCGTTTGCCTGCGGCCTCAGCTTTGAATCCGGGCCGAACGCCGTGGCAGCGCTGTGTGGTGCTGTGAAGGCCGCCGTGGGGAATGCCTTTGCGGATGCTCCGCTGGTTGCTGTGGCAGCGCTGGACGCGCGCGTGACCAAGAATGTCCGGTGTGTGTTTTCCCTTTGCGGATGTTCCGCCGGATGCCGTGGTGGCGCTATGTGGCGTGGCGACGGGGCGTGAGTTTTCAGGAAGGCCGATGGCTTCGCCACCCGTCGCGTTGGCGGCACGGAGGCTGTTGTGTCGCGGCGCGGCCGCCATGGAGGGCGGAACTCCTGTGCGGCTTTGGCGGGCTTGGGCCAGCAGGAGCGGCCGGTTGCATGCGCAGCCTTGGGCGTCACTTCTTCCTCCTTGGGAGGTGTTGTAAAACGCGGCGCGGCATCGGCTCTTCCGTGCGCCTTTACGTGCCGCCCCTGCCTTCTCCTTAGGATGGAGCGTGTCCAACGAGAGCAGCCTTGGCGTACGGCGGCCTTTCGTCGCCACCGGAGGCGTGCAAGGCTTGGAGTCCGGTTTGCGTGCAAGATGGGGCCACGTGTTGCCAAGCGCGCCATGGGCGGGAGTCATGCAGGGATCGGAATCCGGCTCATGGGAAAGCTCAGAAGCTGGTTCATGGGCGTGCGCAGTGTCGCTTCCGCCGTTGTTTCCCAGGGCGCAGGCTGGCCGAACAGTTTCGAAGCATTCCGCCCTGCCGGTCTGTCCGAAGCGCGAGGATCCGCGCGCGGACCGCCGGGTGCTGCGTTTCGAAGCATTCCGGATTTCCGGGTTGTCCGAAGCGGCACGGGGGTGCCGCGCTCCACGGCGGCTGCGCCGCAAGAGGCGCGCAAGGGCAGGGGTGGCGTGTGAGACAGGGCGGCGGCTGGCGGCCGAGGTGGCACGTGGCGTGTCGCCGGAGAATGCGGCCAGTGCGGGTACCGACTGAGCACCGTGCCAATTCCGGCGCGCACACGCAACGTGCCGCCCAAGAATACGGCCAGTGCGGGCCTGTGGTCGAGCGGCAGGAGGGCCGAGGTGGCGTGCATGTGCGGGCATCCAGGCCGCATTAGCTTGCAGCAATCCTGAACCAGTCTCAGGGCCGAGGTGGCGTGCATGTGTTGCGGGCATTCACGGCCAGATGTGTTTTCGTGCTGTGTCCTCTTTGGCGCGTCGAATCGTCTGTTTGCCGTCTTTGGCGTCGGTTGTGCGTGGGCGTGGCTTCGCGTGGCTGGCGGCGACCATGTGCCATAAAAGCCAGGCTCCTTGATGGTTTTTCCAGAAAGACCTCCCAAGGCTTTTTGTCGCGGCAACGGCCCGGCCGTCGCTGGTTGTGTCGTCCCGGAATGCCGGCGGATGGCGTGGCCCGCGTGTCGCGTCAGCGGCCGAACGCCGCCGGTTGCGTCTCCTGCCGCCGTGTCGGGTGGCAGGCCTTGTCAGGATGGTCCAGCGTCAGAATTTTTCCGGCCTTGAACGCCGGAACACCGCGAGGGCGCTGGTCGTTTTTCGCCATTCCTCGCCGCCGCCGTTCATATGTGAAGGCGGCGCGTGCGAATCTCCTCGAGGACGCGGGAGAGGAAGTGGTCAAAGGGATGGGTGCCCTCGAGTGTTTTGTCGGCGCGGGAACGCACGGAGACCTGCCCCAGCTCTTTTTCCTTGGCGCCGACGACCAGCATGTGGGGGATCTTGTCCAGCTCCGCACGGCGGATCTTGGCGCCGAGTTTGTCGCTGCGGCTGTCCACCGTGACGCGAACGCCATGGTCGCGAAGCTGCCCGGCGAGGGTCTGGGCGTGCGCCTTGAGGTCGTCGTTGAGGGTGAGGATGCGGACTTGCTCCGGGGCGAGCCATGTCGGGAAGGCGCCGCCGAAATGTTCGATGAGGACGCCGCAAAAGCGTTCCATGCTGCCGAACGGGGCCCGGTGCACCATGACGGGGCGGTGCGGCTTGTTGTCCGCGCCGACATAGGAGAGGTCGAAGCGGACGGGGAGGTTGTAGTCCACCTGGACCGTCCCCAATTGCCACTCGCGGCCGATCACGTCCTTGACGACAAAATCAATCTTGGGGCCGTAAAAGGCGGCCTCGCCCGGCTCTTCCGTGAATGGGACGCCGAGCGTCCTGGCGGCATCCCGGCAGGCGTCCTCGGCTTTGTCCCAGTTTGCCGGGTCGCCGGTGTATTTGTCGGAATCGGGGTCGCGCAGGCCGACGCGGACGCGGTAATCGCTCATGCCGAGCGTGGTGAGCACGATTTTGACAAGGCCGAGGCATCCGCGGATCTCGTCGGCAACCTGCTCTTCCGTGCAGAAGAGATGGGCGTCATCCTGGGTGAAGCCCCGCACACGGGTCATGCCGTTAAGCTCCCCCGACTGTTCCCAGCGGTAGACGGTCCCAAACTCGGCGAGGCGTATGGGGAGGTCGCGGTAGGAGCGGGGTTGCGAGGCGAAAATTTTGATGTGATGCGGGCAGTTCATCGGCTTGAGCAGGAAGCCGTCGAGCAGGGAGGCGTCGGGCAGGACGCGGTCCTGCTTGATTGTCTCCGTGGCGGTCCGGGAATTGAGGGTTTCGCGGAATTTTGCGGAAACGGCCTCAAGGCGGTTTGTGAGGTCGCAGCACGAGCATCCCTCGTCCGCTATTTTGGCGAGCAGGTCCGGGTCGGCCAGCGGTGGGAATTGGGAGGCCTTGTAGTAGGGGAAATGGCCGGAGGTTTTGTAGAGGGCGAGCTTGCCGATGTGGGGTGTGAAAACCTGCTGGTAGCCCTGCCTGGCAAGCTCGGCGGAGATGAATGCCTGAAGCTCCTGGCGGACGATGGCGCCGTTGGGGAGCCAGAGGATGAGGCCCGGGCCGACATCCTCGTCAATGTGAAACAGGCCCAGCTCCCGGCCCAGCTTGCGGTGGTCGCGTTTTTTTGCCTCCTCAAGGTTGCGCAAATGCTGCTCAAGCTCGTCGCGTGTGGCGAAGGCCGTGCCGTAGATGCGCTGGAGCTGCTTGTTGCGCTCGTCGCCACGATGGTAGGAGCCTGCGACACTGAGCAATTTGACGGCCTTGACCTGGGATGTGTAGCGGACGTGGGTGCCGGCGCACAGGTCGAGAAATTCGCCGTTACGGTAGAAGCTGATAGGCTCGCCCTCGGGAATGTCCGCGAGGCGCCCGAGTTTGTAGGCGGCCTGGCCGATCTCGTTGATGTGCCGCACGGCTTCCTCCCGCGAGCACTCGAAACGCTCGAATTTTTGGTTCTCCTTGGTGATTTTTCGCATCTCGGCCTCGATGGCGTCAAGGTCCTCGGCGGTGAATTTGTGGTCGAGGTCGAAGTCGTAGTAAAAGCCGGAGTCGGTGGGGGGGCCTATGTCGAGCTTGGCCTGCGGAAAGAGCCGCAAAACGGCGGCGCCGAGGATGTGGGCGGCGCTGTGGCGAAGTTCTTGAAGGGGCGTCATCATGTTGCGTGGATGGTACGATGTGGTGTGGCGGATGGGCGGTGCCCAGCCATTAAAAAAGTCCCGGCAAGTGTGCGCGGGGCGGCCGGATGGGGCAACGGCAAAGGCGTGGCGCAGGGAAAAACAAAGCGACCCGCTCGTGGGAGCGGGTCGCAAATTGGTGGCCCGGCGGGGACTCGAACCCCGAACCAATTGATTAAGAGTCAACTGCTCTACCAATTGAGCTACCAGGCCGTTGGAAGAGGGTGCGGGACAGTGCGGGAAAAAACGGGGGATGCAAGCACTTTTTGACAAATGGCAAAAAAATCGCCGGTGCCGGCCGCCGCCCGGAAGGCGCGGGAGGCGCGGTGGCGGTGCGCGGGGCGCCGTGTGATGCCGCGACTCGGGCGTGAAAAAGGCCCACCGGGGCGGTTGGGTGGTTCGCACACCCGCCGGATGGGCCTTTTGCCCGCGCCCTGGCGTGCCGTGTTGCACGGCCGCCATGGGAGGGACCGCCGCGCGCTATCGTCGCGCCCCGCTCCAGCCGGCGTGGAGGGCCTGGAAGCCCGCCACGGGGTCTTCGGCATCCCACACGGCCCCGACGACCGCGAACCCCGCGAAACCAAGCTCCCGCGCGGTGTGGACGTTCTCTGCGGAGATCCCGCCGAGGGCGAGCACCGGGCAGCAGCGCGGGTTGTCGCGCCAGGATTCGAGTATCGTGGAATACTCCTCGGGCGTGCGCTGCGGCTCGCTGTCCCGTCCGTCCCGGTTGCGGCGGAATTTGCCTCCGCCATCAAGGGATGGGAAGACAGGGCCAAGCGTGGCGTACTGGGCGCGTCGGGAGCGCGCAAGGTCGTCGAAATTTGAGCAGGAATAGCTCAGGGGGATCTCGTCGGACCAACCGTCGGGAATGCGGCTTCCGGCGCGCAGATGCAGGCCGCCGAGCGAGAATTTGCCGGCGATGACGGGTTGGGCGTGGACGACGATGCGGTCGAGCCATTTTTCGGGAACGGCCTCGACCCATTCGCACCATTCGCGGAAGGAGAAGCGGTTTTTGCGCAGGTGGAAACGCGAAAGCCCGGCCTCAAACAGGCCCTCGAGGATCTCATGCTCGCCGCGGTAGTAATCGGGCGTGGAAATCACGACGGAGAACGGCTCGCCCTCGCGCAATTCCAGCTTCGGGGCGGCCGCGTCGTCGGAGGGCGGGGAAGGGGGGCGGGAGGAGTCGCCCCGCCGGGGGCCGCGGCGGAAGTCGCGCCGTTCACCCCCGCCGGGGTGGCGCCCTCCGTGTTGCGCGCCGCGCGGCGGCGAACGAAACGCGTCGCGGCTTGGGTCCGGGGCGGTGTCTGTGTCGGCTTGGGGGGCGGCTTCCTCGCCGCGGCCGGTCAGCCAGTTTAGGATTTTGCGTAATGCCATTGTTGGTGGAAAAAATGTGCGATAATGGGTGTGGGTAAGCCGTTTTGGAGGGGGGCGGTGCTGGATTGCGGAGCGGGCACCGGGGCGCCGGGAGGGACTCAACCGCCTTGGGCGGCCTGGATGACGAGCAGGCGCGCTCCTTCCGCAAGAACGCAATCACGCCAGCTTTGGCGTGGGACAACGGTCTCATCGACCGCGATGGCGACACCGGCAAGGGAGGGCATCCCCGTCCCGTCCATGAATTGCTCAAGCGTCATGGGAGCGCTGATTTCACGGGGTTCGTCATTCACAAAAATTTTCATTTCTCAAGGCCTTCCCATGCTTGGTTTTGCCGCCTGCGCCCGCAAGCCCGTTCTTCAGTCAGAAAGGCATCCCCCCCATAAAAACCACGCCAGACCTGGGGGTCCGGCGTGGAGTTTGGGAAGCTGGGCGGGTGGCTTATTTGCTTTCCTCCAGTTTCTTGATCTTGCTGGCAAGGCGTTCGGCGGTGTCCGGGGTCGTCTTCGCGGCCTTCAGGAGGGGCAGCTGGGCCTTGATGGCAAAGGCGTCCACGATCTTGAGAACGCCGAAACGGATATCCTCCTCCGGGTCGGTCAACAGGGACAGGAGGCCGGGGACGGCATCGCGCAACTCGCGGCTGCGGACGATTTTGAGAAGCTCGAGGCGGTTGTCCCTCGTGATGTTCACGTCCGAGATGAGGGCGACGAAAGCATCGGTGACCCCCTGGCCTCGAATGCCCATGAGCGCGGCCTTGGCCGCGTCGGCGACGGGATCCTTGGCCTTCAACAAGCCAGCGAGGTAGGCGACATCCCCGGCGCCACCAACCTGGCCGAGGGTCTTGATGAGCTGCCCCTTCACGAAGGTGGAATCTTCCTTCGCGACGCGGGCCTTGATGGCGGGAACCGCGTTTTTCAGGCCTTGCGCGGCGATGGCGCCGGCGATGCTGACGAGGTCATCCCCGGAGGCCTTCTCGAGGCTGGCCACCAGCACCTTGGCGGACTCGGTGTCGCGGGAGTTTTGAAGGAAGACCGTGGCCGCGCGGCGTTCCTCGACGCTGGCGCTGTTAAGGGCCGTGGCGGCGTCCGCGTCCTGGAAGCGAAGGCGCAGAAGATGGGCGGAAAAGGCGGCTTCCTTGTCCTGGCCGGAGGAGATGGCGCGCAGGGTCGCGAGCACGTTGGCGCGGGTGGCGGCATCGCACTTCGGGCAGACCAGGATCTTGGCGGCGGCATCAAGCAGAAGATCGCGCTTCAAGTCGCTCTCGGGCGCGCCCTTCAGCGCCTCAAAGGCGTCTGGTGTCGCGATCGCGGCAAGGGCGCGCTGGGCGGCCTCGGAGGCCGGGGCCGGGGCGCCGATAAACCCCTTTATGGTGAGCACGGCGGAGGCGGCCCTCAGGCTGCCAAGGCCCTCGAGGAAGCCGGAGACGAGGACGGGGTCCTTGACAAGGGCGAGGCCGGCGATGAGCGCGGAGACACTGTCCGGGCCTGGGATGCGCTGGATGGCGGCGCGGGCCTCGTCGGCGACCGCGGCATCAGTGAAGAGTGTCCGCAGGAATGCGACGCTGGAGGCCTCCTGCAGCAGCCCGATGCTGCGGATGGCGCCCACGCGGACGTTGAGGGCGGCCGATTTGTCGGCGGCGATCTTCGCGGCGGCCTCGGCCAGCTGCTGCTTCTCGGCGGTCGAGAGCTTGGCGAGCCTGGCGCGGACCTGCTCGGTCCTGACGGCATCAACATCGGCGGCCTGGACGCCGGCCGGCGCGAAGGTGAGGGCCGCGGCAAAAAGCAGGGCGGCGGGGAGTAGTGTGTGTCGCATGTGGTGGCGGTGTGTGTTGGTGAAAAAACGGTGAGAGGCCGGGGAGACAGGGCGTCCCAAAAAAGGTTCCTCCCCGCCTCGGCGGCCTTTCCGCCAAACCGGCGTGCGCGCCGATGTCCTCCCCCATGCGCGCCGGGTTCGTCCCGCCGGGCCGCCGGCGGCGCCCCTTGCCCCGCCTCCCCTTGCGCACGGCCCCTCCCGGCGGCACGCGTGCGCCCCTCACTTTTACGTTGCCCGGACGCGGCATCCCCGGCAGAGTTCCGAGCCTGTTATGAGTTCAACACCCAACACGCCCCACACCAAGCTCAAGGCTTGGGTGGAAGTCATCAAGGCCCAGTGTAAACCGGCCAAAATCCATTGGTGCGACGGTTCGCAGGCCGAAGCCGACAAGCTTTTCGGCGAGATGGTCGCCAGCGGAATGGCCATCAAGCTCAACGACGCGAAGCGCCCGAACAGCTACTTGTTCCGTTCCGATCCGCGTGACGTTGCCCGTGTCGAGTCCCGCACATTCATTTGCTCCGAACGCAAGGAGGACGCCGGCCCCTCCAACAACTGGAAACACCCGCGCGAGATGCTCCAGATCCTCGACGGCCTCTTCGACGGCTGCATGGCGGGGCGCACGATGTATGTCATCCCGTTTGCGATGGGGCCCATCGGCTCCCCCCTCACGCAATACGGCGTGGAGATCACCGACTCGCCCTACGTGGTCGTCAACATGCGCATCATGGCGCGCATCGGCACACCGGTGCTCGAGGCGCTTGGCAAGGACGGCTTCTTTGTGCCCGCCCTGCACAGCGTGGGCAGGCCCATCGCCCCTGGCGCGCAGGACGTGAAGTGGCCCTGCAACCCGGAGAACACCTACATCGCGCATTTCCCGGAAAGCCGCTCCATCAAGTCCTTCGGCTCCGGCTACGGCGGAAACGCCCTCCTCGGCAAAAAGTGCCTCGCGCTGCGCATTGCCTCCGTGCTGGCGCGCGATGACGGCTGGCTCGCCGAGCACATGCTCATCCTCGGCGTCGAGTCCCCCGAGGGAAAGAAGACCTACGTCACCGCCGCGTTCCCCTCCGCCTGCGGCAAGACCAACTTCGCGATGCTCATCCCGCCGGCGCAACTCAACGGCTGGAAGGTCACCACCATCGGCGACGACATCGCCTGGCTCAAGCCGGACAAGGATGGCAAGCGGCTCCTCGCCATCAACCCCGAGGCCGGCTTCTTCGGTGTTGCCCCTGGAACCTCCGCCAAGACCAACTACAACGCCCTGGCCTCCTGCTCCAAGGACACGATCTTCACAAACGTGGCCCTCACCGATGACGGCGACGTCTGGTGGGAAGGCCTCACCAAGGAGGCGCCCGCGCACCTCATCGACTGGAAGGGCAACGACTGGAAACCCGGCCAGACCGACAAGGATGGCAAACCCGTCCTCGCCGCCCACCCGAATTCCCGCTTCACCGCCCCGGCCCGCAACTGTCCCTGCATCGACAAGGATTGGGAGAACCCCGCCGGCGTGCCCATCTCGGCCATCGTCTATGGCGGCCGTCGCACGAGCGAGATTCCACTCGTCTTCCAAAGCAAAAGCTGGAACCACGGCGTCTATCTTGGCGCCACACTCAGCAGCGAGCAGACCGCCGCCGCCGAGGGCAAGGTCGGCGCCCTGCGCCGCGACCCGTTCGCCATGCTGCCCTTCTGCGGCTACCACATGGGCGACTACTTCGGCCACCACATCAAGATGGGCAAATCCGTCAAGCAGCCCCCCGCGATCTTCCACGTCAATTGGTTCCGCAGGGGACCGCAGGGCGAGTTCCTGTGGCCTGGATTTGGCGACAACGCCCGCGTCCTGAAATGGATCGTCGAACGCGTCCAGGGCAGCGCCTCCGCCAAGGAGACCCCCATCGGCTACGTTCCGGAGAAAACCGACCTCGACTGGAGCGGACTGGAGTTTTCCGACGCCCAGTGGCAGGCCGTCACCGCCATCAACAAGGACACCCTCAGAAAGCAGACCGAGGAGCAGTCCGAGTTCTTCGCGACATTCGGCGACCGCCTTCCCAAGGAAGTCGAGGCCGAGCGCCAGCACATCATCAAGGCTCTTTCCTGACGGAACCGCCTTGTCCCAAAAAAAGCCGCTCCATGAAGGGGCGGCTTTTTTCATGCCACCCCGCTTCCCCTGCCGGGTTTCCGCCTGACACCTTTGGTACGGCGGAAGGCGGGGCAGTTTTCGGGATTTCCTCCTTGGGAAGGGGGTGCTTGACTTGCCCCATGCTTTTTGATCGCCAGCGTTTGCTTCTTTCCCTGATTGATTCGTTGGGAGGCTCTGTCGCGTCCACTGATTTCCAAAAATTGCTTTTCCTTTATGCCACCGAATGGGAACAGGAGCAAAGTTACGAATTTGTCCCCTACAAGTTTGGCTGCTTCTCTTTCACCTCACTTTCGGACAAACGGAAACTCGTGGAACAAGGTTTCCTTAACGAGGCCGCGGGACAACAGGAGGAGCGCTGGGAGATTTCCGATACGGGACGCCGCGAGGCCGCGAAGGAACGGCACTTGCGGGAGCGAACGGCTCGTTTTGCCTCCGCCAATGGCGAACGGGGAGACGCGCTTATTCGCAAGGTTTATCTACGGCATCCCTATTACGCCACGCGCAGCGAAATCCTGAAGCGGGTTTTGCCCGCGAAAGAGGATCGTCGGAAAGTGGAGGCGGCGCATCCCGTGCGCCAACCTCCCGGCTTGACCACCATTGGTTATGAAGGGCGCAGTCTTGAGGGATACTTGAACACACTGCTGCGTGATTCCGTAACGCTGCTTTGCGATGTCCGGCGCAATCCGATCAGCCGCAAATACGGCTTTTCCAAGCGCACGCTTGCCAATGCTTGCGAGGGAGTCGGCATCCGCTACGAGCACCTGCCCGAACTGGGCATAGAATCCGAAGCACGCCAAGAGCTTCGCACGCAGTCCGACTACGACGTCCTTTTTGCAAAATACGAACGCGACAGCCTGCCGCGTCAGACGGCGGCGTTGAAAAAAATCCACGATTGGATTTTACAGGACAAGCAGCGTGTCGCCCTCACCTGCTACGAGGCCCAACCCTGTCAGTGTCACCGCCATTGCGTCGCCGAGGCATTGGAACGCGCAGGGATTCCTGCGCTCACGCCGAAACATTTATAGCAATGCCCCGCGAGCGCATCCTGATAACCGTCAAAACCTATCCCACGCTTTTCAAAAAATACGGGGAAACGGTCTGCACCGCCGGGTTGCGCGAGGATGGTTCATGGGTGCGCATTTATCCGGTTCCGTTCCGCCGTCTGGAAGAGGAACAGCAATACGAAAAGTATGATTGGATAGAGGGCGATTTTGTTCGCAACACGTCCGACCACAGGCACGAAACGCTCCGCCCCCGGGACGTGAATCATATCATCAAGGCGGGAAAAATGGGAACGTCTGACGGCTGGCGGAAACGCAAGGCGCTGGTATTGGGAAAGGCCCACGTTGAAAACCGTTTAACGCCGCTTTGTGAAGCGATCAAAAAAACACCGGACACGGCCGTTTCGCTTGCGGTTTTCAAGCCCGCCCGCCTGCTCGGATTCGACTGGGAATTGGATGCCCGGGAATGGGACGGTGAACGCATGGCGGAGATGCGCGACAAAGCGCGGCAATCGGAATTTGATTTTGCCGAGGCCGACGCATGGAGGCTCACATTCGAGACGATTGCCAAACTGCCCTATAAATTCTTCTATAAATTCGAGGATGCGGACAAGCGGGTGTGCCGCTTGCAATTGTTGGATTGGGAATGCGGGCAATTGTTTTGGAATTGTTTTCGTCGCGCGGATAAAACGCTCGATCTTGTTGAAAGAGAAAAAGAGGCGCTGGAGAAAGTTCACCAACGGTATTGGGATGATTTCACACAAAAGGACATTCACTTTTTCATGGGAACCTTGCGGCAGTTTCACGGCTATTCCCCCAATCCATGGAACATCATCGGAGTCTTCTATCCTCCGCATGAAAATCAGTTGGATTTGGGTTTGGGAGCCTGAAAGCGGCGATACATGTTCACGCATTCATCTGTTGCGGGTGGCGGGGGGGCTTTTTCGCGGCGGGGGCCAGG
Source organism: Puniceicoccales bacterium (assembly GCA_031256995.1). GTDB lineage: Bacteria > Verrucomicrobiota > Verrucomicrobiia > Opitutales > UBA953 > CALNBE01. The sequence continues at coordinate 97 of JAIRPL010000054.1, read as the reverse complement.
GGCGCGGTGAGTTGCTCGTAGCAAACAAAGAGATGCTCGACGCGCTCGCGGTCGCTGGCGAAGGGGGCGGCGCGGTAGGCGCGGTCAACGGCGCGGT
>JAIRPL010000019.1 GCA_031256995.1 Puniceicoccales bacterium | reverse complement strand
TTGTCCATGGCTGCTTCGCCGCTTTCTCTGGTTTTTTCGGGATTTTGGTTCATCGGGATTGGTTTCCCCCTCACTCTCATGGCCTTAAAAAATCTGCGCAAGATTCCGGACGTTATCGATAACTGCCAACGAAAATGAGGGAGTGTGTGCGGGGGGGGGGAATTGGGGGGTGCGGGAGTTACTTGGAGGAACGGCGGACGAATTATACTTTCAAGTTTAAGGACGGTCTACTCCCATCCATCAACTTCCACAAAATAACCGATAAAATAACCAACGACAGAACCAACAACAAACCTTCCCTCGCCCTCCACATGCCTCCACAAATGTGCGAAACTTTCCGGACACAATCAAATTTTTCCCAGAAATCTCAACACCTTCCGAAAGACAACAAATCATTTCCTTGGGCAATGTCCTTTGATGCCCCCGATTCTTTGCTGCCATGCAGTGGTGAAGGGGGTTATGGGTTGGGGGATCTTGAAAATTCTTTGAGCCTTGTGGCTTTGTAAAGTTTGCATGTGCCGAAATTTGTTTTGAGGGTTTTGACGTCTTCCTTTGAGACGACGATCCCGTATTGCGTGCATTTTTCGTTGATGGCGGGATCGTCAAAATCAAAAACATCGTGGGCAAGGACGCGAAACTCCGCTGTGTGTTTGTTGATCTTGTTTCTCACCATTTCTTTGACGCCACATTCCGGGTGTGTTGCCTGCTTTCTCCAGGTCCGGGCGGGTTTGTCGGAGGGGAGTTCAAAAAAACCTCCCACAAAGGCGGCATCCAGGTTTATTTCGACAATTTTTGGGGCTAAAAAGAGCGTTCCAGGAAAGGCGAGTAGCAAGGTGTTTTCGGGGAGCCTCGGGATTTCAGGGTGGAACACATTGCCGAAGGCGACGCGTGGACGTTCATGGGCATCGGTGGCAAGAGCTGTCAGTGTGCAAAGGAGCAAAAGTGCGGAAAGAGGGATGTTTTTGGGAAAATTTGGATAAACGCGGAAGATTTGCGACGCGCAGGCGAAGATGAACACTCCCAAGAGGCATTCGATTGGAATGGCGTAGCGAAGTGTGGAAAATTGGAATTCCCAAACAATGTATGAAAGCACGACAAAGGTTGTGATGAAAAAAAACGATCGCTTAAAAACTGCCTGGGCGGGTGTTTTGTCCCCGGCGTTTTCCCCTTTGCATGCAAACTGAAAACCGGTTCCAGAGAAGATGCTCTTTGCAAGACCGCGGAGGAGAAGGGATATTCCGGAACCCGCGGCCACGGTGTAGGCAAAGAGAAAACGGATGTCGGTGGAAATCCCATCCGTCACACATGCGGTTTTGTACCAATAAAATGGATAAAAGAGGATGTGTTTCATGTCGTGGGGAATGAAGCGGTTGTCCATGCCCGCGTCATGCGGAATCCAATCGGATTTGAAGAGATTGTTCATGGCGGGAAAGACGGGGTTTCCTGTCATTTTATAGAGTGTCCATCCCCACCATCCAAAGATGGCCAAAAATGTCACCCACCATGCCGCGCAAAACGCAATGCTGGCGCGGATGCGCTCACGCCATGTCGGGTAGAAAAAGAATATGCATACAAGAAGTGGAATGACAAAGACATGCGCCGTGAGTTTCAGACCCGTCGCCATGCCGAGCATCGTGCCTGAGAGAAGGCCGGCCACGCCGGGTTTTTTGCTTGATTGGAGAAATGCCAGCATGCCGCCAATGACAAGGCAGGCAACGGGTATCTCATTGCTGGTATATCCAACTTGCAGAACGATGGAGATTCCGGACATTCCAAGAAATGTGGCGAGCGTGGAATGCCACAGGCGCCATCCCGGGGTGATTCCGTGGACGGAAAGTGTCCCTATGAATTTCCAGGCGAGCGCGAAGCATAGCAAAAACAAAATCCCGGCCGGAATTCCCATGAGAAAGGCAACCGTTCGTGGTGAATCAGGAAGGCATTCCTGCGAGAGGAGGTAATAGGGGATGTCGAGAATCGGATAAAAATAACTGCGGAAATCGGCCGGGTACAAATCCACGCCAAACCGTCCGTGGAGGAGTGCCCAGGCGTTGTAGATGTGGTAATTCATGTTGTCGAATCCGTGGTCGGGGCCGCGCCAAAGTGACGCGATCCCGCCTCCCGCGAGGCAGAGGACAATGAACACCGCCAGAAGAATTTTTTGTGATTTCCCCATGGAAGCCATGCCACGACATTTTGCAGGGGCAAGATGTCGTGGCAAGGGTGGATCTTTTGCGCATTGACGGCGCGCGGGGATGGCGCCGTTTCCGCGGACCTGCCGGATGGCGTTGTTTGTCGAGCTTGCGAACGGCGGTGTTTCGCGTTCCCTGTGCGGGCATGTCCGATTCCATTCTCATTGAGAAGGCCAACGTGTTGCTTGAGGCGCTGCCCTATATCCAGAAGTTCCGGGGCAGCATTTTTGTCATCAAATATGGCGGCAGTTTCATGGATGACCCGAACCCGCAGGTGCGCGCCAGTGTCGCCCAGGACATTGTCTTCCTGGCCAGCGTTGGCATCCAGACGGTGGTCGTCCACGGGGGAGGGAAGGCCATCACGAGGGCGATGGAGCGCGCGGGGCTTAAGAGCGAATGGCGCGGGGGAATGCGCGTCACGGATGAGGCGACGGTGAAGGTTGTCGAGCAGACGCTTAACAACGAGATCAATGCCGAGATTTGCGACATCATCTCGAAACAGGGTGGGATGGCCAAGGGCATCCCGGGCAATGTCGTCAGTCTTTGCGAGAAACTCCATGCCGTGAGTCCCACCGGGGAGCCGGTGGACATTGGCTTTGTGGGCGACATCAAATTTGTGCGCACGAAAATCATCAAGAAGGCGCTCGCGGATGGCTACATCCCTGTTATTTCCCCCATCGCCTTGGGCGAGGATGACCATCCTTACAACACGAACGCGGATGTCGCTGCCGCCGCTGTCGCGGGATCCCTGAAGGCTCGCCGGCTGGTGTTTATGAGCGATGTTCCCGGCCTGCTTGCCAACCCTGCGGAGCCGGGTTCCCTCATCCCGACGCTGCCTGTCTCGGATGTGGCGCGCCTCAAGGCCGACGGGGTCATTTCCTCGGGCATGATCCCCAAGGTGGACAGCGGTGTGAAGGCGCTGCAAAGCGGCGTGAAGCGCGTCCATTTTATTGATGGGCGGGTGCGGCACAGCTTGCTTCTGGAAATTTTCACCGATCGTGGCATCGGGACCGAGATTGTCCACGACGAGCAGGCTGCCTTGCTGCTTGCGGCGCAACGGCACGAAAACGGGGGCGCCGTCTGACCCATTCCGCGCTTTTGCCGGTTTCATTCACCTCCCCCGCCGCGCTCACTCCATTTTTCACAAACGCCCAAAACCAATGTTCGCCGACACCGCCGCCTCCTACGATAAATGCGTCCTTCGCAATTACGCTCCTGCCGCGCTTACGCTTGTGCGCGGCGAGGGGGCGCGCGTCTGGGATGATTCGGGGAAATGCTATCTGGACTTCTGCTCCGGCATTGCCACGAACTCCCTGGGGCATGCCCATCCGCGCTGGGTTGCCGCCATTGCCGCGCAGGCCGGCCGGCTTGCCCATGTCAGCAACCTCTTTCGCAATGAGACGCAGGCGCGCCTTGCCACGCGCCTTGCCGCGAAAGCTGCGGACACGCCTGCCGGCGCCGGACGCCTTTTTTTCTGCAACAGCGGCGCCGAGGCGAACGAGGCCTTGTTGAAGCTCTCCCGCCTGCATGGCAAACATCGGCGCGGCATCGGCGGACGGCTTCTTGTCGCCCGGAATGCCTTTCACGGACGCACCTTTGGCGCCATGTCAGCCACCCCGCAGGAAAAAATCCAGAAAGGTTTTTTTCCACTCCTTCCGGGCGTTGACGTGGCTGTGTTCAATGATGTCGCGAGTTTTGAGAAGCTCATGGGGCCGGATGTGGATGCCGTTCTTGTGGAGCCTGTTCAGGGCGAGAGCGGGCTTGCCGTCGCGACGCCGGAGTTTCTTCGCGGCCTGCGGACGCTTTGTGATCAACACGGTGCGCTCTTGTTGTTTGACGAGGTGCAGACGGGTGTGGCCCGTACCGGGAAATTCCTCGCCTTCGAGCATTTTGGCGTCGCCCCCGACGCATTTTCGCTCGCGAAGGGGCTTGGAGGCGGCTTCCCCATTGGCGCGGCATGGGTGGCGGAAAGGCATGCCGGTCTCTTTGTCCCCGGTTCGCATGGCACCACATTTGGCGGCAATCCGCTCGCCTGCGCGGCGGCCAATGCTGTGCTTGACGTCGTCGAGCAGGAGGGGGTTCTCGGCGCCATTGATCGCAATTCCGCCGTGTGGCTTGCCGAGCTTGGCGCCCTCGCAAGGCGTTTTCCGGGGCACATCCGCGAGATTCGCGGGCTTGGTTATTTGCGGGGTGTCGCGTTCCACACCCCATCCGCCGATGTCCATGCCTTGCTGCGAGCCAACGGCCTCCTCACGGTTCCGGCCGGCGACAATGTGTTGCGCCTCCTGCCGCCGCTGACCGTGGGCGCGGACATTCTCTCCGAGGCAGCCTCCATTCTCGCGATGACTTTGGAAAAATTGTGAACCGCCGGCGGTTTGCGGCTTTTCCTGCCGTTTGGAGCGTTTTGGAGGACGCCCCGCTGTCATTTCGGGGCGCTGCCCGCTGTTTTAAGCGATAGCATCGCGCGCAGGGTTGCCAGCGTTGCCACGGAGGCCGCGAGGGTGGCGGAGACTCCAAGCAGGTGGCCCGGAAGTCCAAGCGCCAGGCCGGCGTAGAGCATGCAGGCCAGGGCGCAGAGGTTTGTGGCTTGCCCGGCAAGGATCACGTTTGGGCGGCGTTGCCACGCGGCCAGCCCCTCGGCGTGGCCGCGCAGGGCAAGAAAGACAGGCAGGGCGGTGATCAAGAGCGTGGCGCGCGCGGCCAGCGGGATGTCCGCATCGGGCATGTTCTGGATTGAGCCAAAGTACCAGGATCCCACCGCGGGGATTTGCGTGGCCAGCGTGGGCAATGCCAGGAAGGCCCCGGCCGCGAGCGCGAATTTGAACACGCGGTTGTCGCTGGCATCGCGCGGGGGGAAGGCCAGCGTGACGGCTTGCAACCGCAGCGCGGCGAAGGCCACCGGGTTGGTGATCCCCATCACGACGTAGTGCGCGGGCAGCATCCGCCCCGGGTCGGGTGCGCGGGCGATGAAGGCTCCCACGACGAGGCCGGCCGAGGCCAGAAGCACGCCGCCGAATGACAGCGGCAGCGTGAATGCGAATTGCTCGCGCATGCCGGCCGTTTTCACGGGGGCCGCCGCCGGTTCCAGCCGCCGCACATATGGGCGCGCAAACCATTGTGTGAGGATGAGTTCCAGGACGATCGGCCCGGTCATCGCCACGATGCCCATGAATGGGCCGACCCAGCCCATGCGCACAAAAAATGGAGCCAGGCACGCGGTTGATGCAATGCGGTATAGGGTCGCCTGGTTGGCCGGGGCGCTGGCGCGGGCGTTGTAGAGCGCGACCAAGCCGGTGTTTCGCAGAAAAAAGCAGGCTTGGATGGGGATTCCCCAGAGCATCACGAGCCGGGCCGTGCCGGCCATTGCCGGTTCCAAGCCGAGCATCTGTCCGAAGATGAACTGCGCGGACACCGGCAGGCCGGCCGCGACTTGCGCGAGCAGCAGCGCTGCCGCCACGATGAGGTTCAGGCGTTTGAATGTTCGAAAGCCGTCCAGATCCCGTCCCAACACCATTCCGGCCGTGAGCAGTCCGCCACCCATGGCTCCTATCACAAACATCACCATCTGCCCTTGGGCAAACGCGGCGAGGTCGCGCACGCCGTTTGGTCCGTGGGAGACTATCGTTGCGACCAGGGGGTAGGAGAGGCTCTGCGACAAGGCCTGGATCACCAGTGGCACGTAGAATTTTGTGGCGCGCCATGGGGTGTAGTCCGTCTGGGACTCCCGCGCTTTGTCGACATTCATGGGGCGCATGATAGCCTTTTCCCTGGTCAAGGACATAAAAACCATGAAGGCGGGCGGAGGGGGGGCGTCGTTCCGGTCGGTTCGCCGGAGGCCGGGTGCGTGGCTATAGGAAGAAGCCGCGCTGGCGTTCGGAGATTTCCATTCCCACGCGTTCCATGACGAGGAGCATGTCCTCCCAAGCCGTGCGCTTGGTGCGGTTGGTGTTGTTCCTCAAAAGGTATGCGGGATGGTAGGTGGGCATCACGGGGATGCCGTCGAATTCCTGCCAGTGTCCGCGAATCCGGCCAACGGCCTTTCCTTTTTCAGGGCCGAGCAACCCGGTTATCGCGGTCGCGCCAAGGGCGACAATCGCCTTGGGTTGAATGATGGCGAGTTGCGCGCGCAGGTAGGGCAGGCAGTAGGCGATTTCCGTGGGGGTGGGGGGGCGGTTTCCAAAAGGGGTCGGCATTTCCGGACGCCATTTCAGGATGTTGGCGATGTAAACTTGTTCGCGGCTCAACCCGGCGGCGGAGATGATTTTCGTCAACAACTCGCCTGCCGGGCCGACAAATGGCTCGCCGCGCGACTCTTCCTCCGCGCCGGGGGCCTCGCCGCAAAAAAAGATTTTCGCCTCCGGGTCGCCTGTTCCGAAGACGAGTTGCTTGCCGGGGTGCTTGTGGGCGTTGCACACGGGGCAGCCCAGAAGGCGCTCGCGCAACCAAGCCAGTCGCGCGGCTTTGTCGGTGGCGGGGATTTCCGCCGGGATTTCAATGTGGGGCGGCTCGGGCAGGGGGGCGACGGAAAACCCGGTGGCGGGCGCGGATGGCTCCGGGGCGGGAGTTTCGGGTTTTTCCGAGGGACGGTATGCCGCCGGGGTGAAAAGGCGTTTGGGGGCCATTTCGGGCGTCGTGGCGTGGCTGGCTGGCATTTCATCGGCGTCGTGGTTTCCTTGTGCGCCGCCGTGTCCCAAGGGGGGGATTTCGCGCAATGAACTTGGGGTTGTGTTATTTGTGGACTGGATTCCCACTCCGGAGGCCGTGCGGACGACTGCGTCCAGCCTTTCCAGTCCTGATGTTTCAATCGCAAGCCGGGACACGCCCTCGCGCCTCATGTCGGCAAGGGATTCATGGAGCCATTCAAGCACATTGCGGAGCATGTCTATTCCCTATTTGCAGGCGTCACCGGTGGCAACTTGCTTTGGGATGCCGTGCCGCCCGTTTTTTGGATTCGGTGAAAATGAAGGGGGGCGTGATGCCAATGCGCGTCACTCCTCCCCGTCTTCTCCGCCGGAGTCTCCAAACTCGCCAGAGTCCTCCGCCTCCTCCCCGTCCACCCATTGCTCCGCCGTGGCCTCAAGTTCATAAGTGAAATTTTTGGGGCCAAGCTTGAGATTGAGTTTTTGGATGACGTTTTCCGCGAATTCATCGCTGTCGCCAGGTTGCTGGGCGTAATGGGGGGAGCCGTTTTTTCCGAATTGGAAGGGCGCGGCGGGGGCGGCCGGGGTCTCGCCAAAATAGGCAATGGCGGCGGCGTAGTTCGACGGGGGCGGGAATCCCAGCTTTTTGGCGTAGGCCGCGGAGCCTTCCACGATGCTTCGTGCCATTGACGGGGCGACAGGGATGGCGTGAAGAGCCGCCAACCCTTGGTTGAGAAGGGTTGGCAGGGGGAGTTCGGACAATGTGACTTTGCGGATGCCGAGGCATTGGGTGTCCACGACAAAGGTTGCCAATCTGGCGCGGGTTTTCCCGGCAGGCACGGCGACAAGAACGGCGCCGTGCCCACTCTGGGCAAGATCGGCAGTCGCGAACGTCGCGATTTCTGCCGTTTTCCTGGTTTTTTCCGCCATTTTCAACGTTTTCGCGGCTTTGCGTTCACAGTGTCACGCGACATATTTCTTGAATGCCAGAACGGCATTGTGCCCGCCAAAACCGAGGTTGTTTGAGAGCGCGGCGGTGATGGGTTTGGCGCGCGCGACATTGGGCACATAGTCGAGATCGCACTCCGGGTCGGGGGTCTCGTAGTTGATTGTCGGGGGCAGGATGCCGTCGTGGAGCGCGAGGACGGTGGCGGCGGCCTCGATGCCACCGGCGGCTCCGAGAAGGTGCCCTGTCATTGATTTCGTGGAACTTACGGCGAGGTTTCTGGCATGTTCGCCGAAGGTGCTCTTGATGGCCAGTGTCTCAAACTTGTCGTTGTAGGGCGTGGATGTGCCATGGGCGTTGATGTAGCCGATGTCTTCCGGACGCAGGTTGGCGCTGGCGAGGGCGATGCGGATCGCCGCGGAGACGCCACGGCCCTCGGGGTCGGGGGCGGTGATGTGGTAGGCGTCGCTGGTGGCGCCGTAGCCGGAGAATTCGGCGTAAATGCGGGCGCCCCGGGCAAGGGCGTGCTCAAGTGTCTCGAGGACGAGAACGCCAGCGCCTTCCCCCATCACAAATCCGTCGCGGGCGGCGTCAAAGGGGCGGGAAGCCTTCGAGGGGGTGCTGTTGAAATTGCGGCTCATGGCTTTCATGGCACAAAAACCGGCGTAGCCAAGGGGGACGATGCTGGCCTCGGATCCGCCGGCGAGCATGACATCGGCCGAGCCTTGGCGGAGGTGGTTGAGGGCTTCGCCGAGGGAATGCGAGGAGGAGGCGCAGGCGGAGACGACGCAGTAATTTGTGGCGCGAGCCTGAAGCTCAATGCTCACGACACCCGCCGCCATGTTCGTTATGATGTTGGTTATCATGAACGGGGAGACCTTGCGGGGGCCGCCCTCAAAAAGGCGGAAAGATTGCTCCTGGATGGAGCCGATGCCGCCGATGCCGGAGCCGATGATGGCCCCAAGGCGTTCGGGCGGGACTTGGCCGATCTTCAGGTTGGCGTCCTCAAAGGCCTGCTTGGCGGCGGCAACGGCGAACTGCACGAAGCGGTCATTGCGGCGGGCCTCCTTGGGGTCCATGTATTTTGCGGCGTCAAAATCCTTGACCTGCCCCCCGGCCTGCGAGGTGTAGTCGGCGGGGTCAAAATGAGAGACGCGGTCAATGCCGCTGACGCCTGCCTTGAGGTTGTCCCAAAAAGTTTTGGCGTCATTGCCGACAGGGGTGATGGCGCCAATGCCGGTGACGACGACGCGGGGGACGTGGCGGTCGGTGTTGCAAGTGGTGGTGGTTTGGGTGGTGGACACGCGGGTTAAATGATTGGTGGTTAATGATAAGGTTGTGTTTGTGTTATTTATGACGGCTCCCCATTGGATTTTTGGGGGCATGATGCCAGAAAGGACATGGTCCGTGCGGGCGCGTGACGCGATTGGTTGGCGGGCTGGAGGGGGGAAGGCTCAGGCAAACTCGAAAGCGGGCTGGCAACGGGGCCAGGCTCCGCACCTCCCGTTTGACATGACACACACTACAAAAAAACCTGCCGTTGCGGGGCAGGTTTCCCTTGTTGAAACATCTGCCGTGTTGAAGCGGCCAGCAGCGGGGGGTGCGGAACGCACTTATTTGCCGGATTTGTCCCTGATGTAATCAATGACTTGGCCGACGGTCTTGAGCTTCTCGGCGTCGCCTTCGGGGATCTCTCCCTTGATTTCTTCCTTGAACTCCTCCTCAAAGGCCATGACGAGTTCGACGGTGTCCAAAGAGTCGGCTCCGAGGTCTCCGATAAAGGAGGCCGAGTGGGTGACTTGCTCTTCGTTGACATTGAGCTGGCTCACAACGATGTCTTTGACGCGTTGTTCTAGTGTTTTTTCACTCATAGTGTGTGTGGGAAAAACTTGGTTGGTGGTTGGCTGGATTGGTTTTGGTTGTACTGACGCTTTGCGTCCTTCGCCGTCGCCAGGCCCGTTTGGGCAGGCTCTCCACCGCTTGGGCCTGAACGGGGAAGGGCATGTCCGTGATTTTTGGAGTGCCAGTGTCCCGTGCGGGCCGAAAAGGTGCGAGTTGACCTTGAAGGAGCCGAGGTGAATCACATGGCCATGCCCCCGTCAACCCCGAATATTTGGCCTGTGATGTAGCCCGCCTCTTCCGAGGTCAGGAAATCGGCAAGCGCCGCGATGTCGGCGGGTGTCCCAAAGCGGGAGAGGGGGACGTTGCGCTTGATGGCGTCGCATTGCTCCGCGCTGAGTTTGCCCGTCATGTCCGTGGTGATGAATCCGGGGGCGATCGTGTTGACGGTGATGTTGCGGGAGGCAAATTCGCGGGCGACGGACATCGTGAGGCCGTGCAGCCCGGCCTTTGCGGCGGCATAGTTGGCCTGGCCGGCGTTGCCAGCCCGGCCCACGACGGAGCCGATGTTGAGAATGCGCCCCCAGCGTTTCCGGGTCATGGGGCGGGAAAGGTTGCGTATCCAGTGGAAGGCGCTGGAGAGGTTGGTGGCAAGCACGTCGGACCAATCCGCATCGCTCATGCGAAAGAGAAGGCTGTCACGGGTGATGCCGGCGTTGTTGACGAGGATTTCCACCGCCTCAAACTCGGAGAGGATGGCCTCGCAGGTTTTGGCGGTGGCGGCGGGATCCGCCACATCGCAGGGGTAGGCGCGGGCTTTGCCCCCGGTGGCGTTGATGGCGTCGGCGACGGCGCCGCAGGATTCTGGGTTTTTGGAGACGCACAGGACGGTGTGTCCGTCCGCTGCGAGAGTCTCCGCGATGGCTTTTCCGATTCCGCGTCCGGCACCCGTGACGAGTGCGACATGGGGGTTGTGTGTCAGTTTCATGTGCGGGGCATTGCAAAAAGGCGATTTCCCGCGCTGGCAAGGAAATGCGCATGGGCGGGGCGGGAGGGCAGGGTGTCCTCATGGCAAGGGGATGTGCGTTTTTTGCGATTTTGGGCGGGATTCCGGCATTTTGGGGCGCAAAACAATCGCGGACGCATGTTTGCCCGGCCCTTTTCGGAACAATCGCGGGCTGGCCTGTTCAAAACCAGTCATGAGATTTTTAGCCGCCACTGCGCTGTCTTTGCTTTTGTCCGGCCCCGTTTTTTTATTTTCGACCATGTCCTCCGCGCCATCCGGCGGGGGCGATCCTTTCAGCGCCGATGTCTTTCGCGTGGAGCGGGATAATTTGGGAGAGGTGGGCCTCGGCGCCGGGCAGGGTGTCCCGGCTTCGTCGCCCTCGGGGAAAGCCCGTCCGCGGAAGGTTTCCGCTTCTGATTGGCGCCCCGTGCCCGGCACGGGCTTGGATGGCGCCCCGCCGCCGCCACGTTTCCTGCCGTGGGATGGCTCCGTTCTGCTTAGCGAAAACTGGGAATACCTTGAAAACAACCACGCGACGCCGGCCAGGGCGATGGAAGACCCCGGCTGGCGCCCTGTCACCCTCCCGCATTCATGGAACGTGGAGGACACCCTGCGGGAGCACGACTATCGGCGCGATGCCTCATGGTATCGGAAGAAGTTGTTCCTCACCAAGAGCGACTTGGACAACCAGGTCTTTCTCCATTTTGGCGGCATCGGCCAAAGCGCGCGATTTTGGCTTAATGGACGTGAAGTCGGCAGGCACGACGGCGGGTATTGCGCGTTTGCCCTCCGGGTGGATCGGTCTTGCGCCAACGCCGGTGAAAACACGCTGCTCGTGCGGGTGACCAACGAGCGAAACCGGGATCTCCCGCCGCTCAGCGGAGATTTCAACCAATATGGCGGCATTTATCGCGATGTGCGCCTTGTCCGCGCCCCGGCTTCCGGTTTTTGCCGCGACAAGGACCCCGTGCGCATCACATCGGAGACCTCGGCGCGGCTGGCGAAGTTTGAGGTGGAGATCCTGGCGCCCCAAGATGTCCGCAACGAGGATCCGTGCGTGGTGCAAGTTCTTGTCACGGCGCCAAATGGGGAGTTGGTTTTTGAGGGAAGCGCCGCCTCTCCCCCACGCGGGGGTTCCTCCGGCGGGGGTGGCAGCCTCCTGCGGCTTGGCGGCGAAATCAAGGAACCGCTCCTGTGGACGCCAGATGCCCCGAATCTCTACACATTCACCGCGCACTTGAGGTCCGCGAAAAGCGGCGCCGTTCTCGACACCGTCCGCACCCGTCGCGGTTTTCGTTGGTTCAAATTCACGCCCGACGACGGTTTTTTCCTCAACGGGGAACCCTTCCGGTTGCGCGGCATCAACCGCCATCAGGACCGCCCCGGTTTTGCCAACGCGCTTGGCGACGCCCAGCACGATGCCGACCTGCGCCGCATCAAGGAGGCGGGGTTTAACTTCCTGCGCCTCGCCCATTACCAGCAGGACGACTACGTGCTCCAGCGTTGCGACGAGCTGGGCATCCTCGTTTGGGAGGAGATTCCCCTGGTGAATGTGATTGCTCCGCGGGATTTTGCGCCCAGCGAAAATCTTGCGCGCAATGCCGAGCACATGCTTCGCAGCATGATTCAGCAGCACCGGGATCACCCCAGCGTCATCATTTGGGGCATCGGCAACGAAATCAGTTTTTCGCTCCCCGATGAAAACCCGGGCCACCATGCCTTTGAGAAAAAACTGCTCACACGGCTCAACGAGGTCGCCCATGAGCTTGACCCTTCGCGCCCGACCATCCTTGTCAGCCACGACAGCGACCGCCCCATCGAGGCTGGCATGATGCGCATCCCGGACCTCGTCGGCTACAATCTCTACAAAGGCTGGTATCGCGACACTTTTGAGGCCCTGACCTCGCGTCTCAACGCCCTTCATGCCGCCAACCCCGGCAAGCCCCTGCTGCTTTCAGAATATGGCGCCGGCGCCGATCCCGAACGCCACAGCGAGGAACCGCGCCGCTATGACTTCAGCCAGGAGTACGCCGTGGATTTGCTTGCAAATTATCACGACCAGTTTGACGCCCCGCCCCTTCGCTGGCTTTCAGGCACTTTGCTTTGGGTTCTGGCCGATTTTGGCGCCGCGCACCGCATCGAATCCCACCCCTTCATCAACAACAAGGGCATCCTGGATGCCGATCGCCGCCCCAAGGACAGCTTTTATTATTTGAAAGCGCGCCAGCAAAAGGCCGTCCCCGTCGTGTATGTCCAAAGCCCGGCGTGGCTTTCCCGCGGAGGCACGGCGGCCAAGGAATACCGCGTCTTCAGCAACATGGACATGGTGAAGCTCACCCACAACGGGCGTCCCGTTGAGATGCGGCGCGCGACGCCCCCGACGCCCGCCATTTTCCATTTCCCCGTCACGCTTGTCCCCGGGGCGAACCACCTTCGTGCCGTGGGGCGCAATGCCAGCGGCCAGGAGCTGGCGCACGAGATTGTTGTGGACTACTCACCGAAGCGCGCCCCAGACATCCTGCCCGTCGTTCCCAAAAGCGTGGCTCCCGCCCCCAAACGAAAACCAGGTCCATAGCGCGGAAGGACTTCCAAAAGCACCGCCCGCGCATCGGCCGGTTTCCGTCGCCGGACGCAGGGCGCGGCCTCGGGCGTGAACGAGTCGACAAGCTTCTGGGCGCATCGATCAGTTCCCGCCCTCGGACGCAGGACGCCGGGAAGTCGGCAGTCTCATAGTCGAGCTTTGGGGCGCATCGACCGGTTTCCACCTCCGAGCGAAAGACTGCGCATTATGCGGCGTGTCTGCCTTGGAGCGCGCGACGCATCGACCGCTTCCCGCTCCGAGGCGAAAGACAAATTCGTGGCGCGGGGATTTTTTGGCGGTCCTCCGTCGGACAGCGTCCCCCCGCCTTTTTTGTTTTTGGCACCAGAAAAGTAGGCGGCGTGGCGATGCGGGAGATTTTCCGGCCCAAACAGATGCGCGCGGCGCCTTGGAGTGCGGCGCCCCAGTGCCACTTTTGGCGCGCCTTGGATGATGTTGGCGAAACAGGGCAGCGGCGGGTGGTCGGCGAAAAAGGGCAGGGGCGCCTGTGTGATGTTTTTGGCGGTGTTGGTGGCGTGGGTGGCGCGGGGCGGCGGGGAGTGGTTTGGCCGAGCGTTTGAAGTGAAACAGGCAAACAGATGCGAAAGCGCCCTTGCCTGGCATGGAACGGGCGGCGGCGGGTGGTGGCGAAATGTTTGGGCGGTGTGGAATGGGTGTGGATGGTGTTGGAACTGGAATCCGTGCTGTTGTGGTTTCGCGGAACGGTTGGGTGCGTGGAATGGGGGGTGTTTGTCGCGCGCCAAGGGTGGGGCGTTGGCGTGGCCTTTGTCCGGCCCGCCCTGCTTCCTCAAATGGCGTGCAGGGGCATTTCGGGTTTCGTTGGGATGTCCGGGGCGCGGGATGCCGCTGGTGCCCGAAAGCTCCTGTTTGGGGCGGTGGCGTGGCTGGCCTTCCAAGGCGCCGCCGCGATGCCCGAAGACTCCTGCGCGGGAGCATCTTTGGCTTTGTCGGGATGTCCGGGGATGGCGCCGGGCATTGGGTCTTCCAGTGTTGGAATGGGCGAGTCGCGAGACGGCGGCGGGATTGGGTGGCAATCGGCGGGGTTGGATTGGTCTGGGTCTTTTGGAGGCGCACGGGGCTGTGGCGCGCGCTGGGGAGAGCTTGTTTGGATGGGCTTTCGGATGCGGGCGCGCACGGCTTGCCGCATGGCGGTGGCGTGCGCCGGGGACGGGGTTTGGGCATTGTGCTGGCGTGCGGGAGGTGCCGCTCCGAATCCTTCGCGCTCAGCCATTGGTGGCGGTGGGGGCACGCATGGTGCTGGTGCGGGAGATGCGCAATTCAGCCGCACGGGCTGGGGCACGTCGAGGGGCGGTGGATGGGCTTGCGGATGCGGGTGCGCGGACCGCCGCATGGCGTGGCAGGCGGGGTGGCACCATAGGAGATGTCGATCGCGCACGGTTTGTGCATGACGGTGGTGCGCGGGGTGGGTTCGTTTGGATGGAGGCTGGGGCGCGGCGGGGGGCGTTGAGAGGGTGGGGGCGCTGGGGGGGGTGAATTTTTATACGTTTTTGCTTGTGGTGGGGGTGGGTTGGGGGTTTGAGGGCGGGCGTACGTTATGAGTTTTTTCCCGACAGAGCGCGCCCGAGGCGCTGCCAGCCCGATTGCGGGGCGGCGGCGTGAGGTGGGCGTTGGCGCTGGTGCGGGGCGTCCCGAT
>JAIRPL010000004.1 GCA_031256995.1 Puniceicoccales bacterium | reverse complement strand
CGGAGAAAAAACCTCCGCCCACGGCAACCCTGGTTTCTGGGCATCAGACTTTGGATAAGCGTTCGTGGCGGGCTGGACGGAAGAGGGGGTGCGGGTTGTGGAAGCCGTGGATTGGCTGGAGGAAGGAGACGCGGTGGATGGCTCTATCGCGATCCCGGAGGCAGGCGCCACTGCGGCCGCCGTGCCGGACCCGGGGGAGGAGGAAGCGGGGGTTGTCATGTTTTACCTTGGGTGAGGTGGGCTGATTTTTTGTGAATCCGGGGAAATTTCCAATCCAATGAAAACCCGTTCACGAGCGCCTTTCTACCCCTCCCATTTCGCAATGCAAGCGATTTTTTCAGAAAAATTCAGCGATTTTTCAGAGGCCCCCGGACGCTGCGCGAATCGTGCCGAAAGCCGGAGAGGCGGGGGATCCGCCGCGCAGAGCGCCCTGAAGCGCGGTTCTCCCATGGCGCTTTGGCTGGTGCAAGCAGGGTGGGATGCCTCGGAATGGCGCGTTTCGTCAAGCGGGCTGGATCCTATGGGCGGGGCGGAGAGGCGCTGGCTTTTTCCGTCCCTTGGGATTCCGGCTTTTCCGGCGGTTGGGAGAGGAAAATGAAGGTGCCTTTTTTGTTGGAGGAAATGATGTCCGGGACGCCGTCACCGTTGAGGTCGACGGTGGTGACTTGTGTCCCGACTCCACTGTCATCGTCGATTTTATGTGGAATGAACTCGGCGCCACCCTTTCCGTCGCGGCGCAGCTCGAACCAATAGAGAACGGCGGGGGCGTAGGCCTCGCGGTCGCCGGTGGGGCCGTGCGCCCAGAAGCGTTTTCCAGTGACGATGTCGGGCAGGCCGTCGCCATTGATGTCGGCGATGTCCATCGAGTGCATTTGGGAGATTCGCAAGGCGGGGGATTCCAAGTCGGGCTTTATGGGCAGTATCTCGTTTTTTACCCAGGAGATCCTGCCGTCGGCGCCGCGGATTTGCTTCCACCAGATCAGTCCGTAGAGATGGCAGTGCCAGGCTGTCACGACGTCATTCAATCCGTCGCCATCCACGTCAAAGACGAACATTTGCGCGCCAGCCATGGCGAATTTGAATTTGTGAAATTTCCAAGGGGTTTCCCCGGGGTTTTCGGGCTGTTCCCACCAGCCCTCTTTTTCGACGATATCCACGCGCCCGTTTCCGTTGATATCCCCGCATCCGATTCCGTGCGTGTAGCGTTCGAAGCGGCGCCGGTCCTCCTTGGAAATGGCGTGGAATGTCCACTTTGGGATGTTGTTTTCCACCTTGAGCGTGGAGAAGCCGAGAAATCCGTCGCGATTGTAAAGGAGGCATTTCCCGGCTCCCTTGATAATTTCCACCCACCATTGGCTCTCGTTGCTGATTTCATTTGGAAAGAAGTGTTTTTTCCAGTGCCCGTTCCCGCCTTTTGGATTTTCAAACCAGTAGCCTCTCGTTCCGGGCTGGGGGCAGACGAAGACATCCGTCCAGCCATCGCCGTTGATGTCTATTCCAAATGTCAGGAAATTGTCGGAGTACTGCTCGGGATCAAAGGCTTTGGGCGGGTAAATTTCGTGGCGTTTGACAAAGTCCGGCCCCTCGTACCAATAGGGTCCCGCGACGACGTCCATGTGGCCGTCCCGGTTGAAGTCGCCGTAGTGGGATCCCTCGGCGAGAAATTCGCGGGAGAGGGTCAGCTTTTTATATGTCGGGATGCGCGGTGTGCGGGGGGACGTTGCGGTTTCCCGGGCCTGGGGGGGCGGGGTTGGTGCGCCTGCGGCGTCCAGGCCGGGCGTCCGCCCCGTCCCGGCGGCGTGAGGCGTGAGGATATTGACGAGGCAGAGCGCGAGAATGAGGCGGCACAATTGGCGGCAGGGCTGGATGCACATATCCGGGGTTATCATTCCCGGAGGAAAAAAGTTCCGCGCGGGCCGGGCAACTCTTGGTGGCGCCGCCGGGCTTTTGCGGGTGAGCAGGATGCTTGTCTTGCGCGGGGCGGCTTGTAACGTGCGTTGCAGACATCCTGTTTTGCCAAGATATGAGCCTGTTTCCCTGTTTTCCCGCCACGTTGGCGTCGTGTTCCCCGTTGGCGGCCGGCGGGGCGGCGGCGGTGTTTGCCGTGGCGCCCTTTGCGCTTGTGGCTCTGCCGGTGCTGGGCGCGCTGGGGTTGACGCTGTGGCCGGGACCCTCCCAAAAGGCCGCGCGCCGGACGGGGCTGGTGTTCAGTTTTTCGACCCTGGCCGTGCTGGTGTTCCTGGCGGCATGGGCCGCGCTGGCGGATGGCGGCGGCGGAGGAGGAGGTGCCGCTCCTTCCCCGGCGCCCATGGGGGAGAATCCCGGCGCGTCCCCGCTTCTTGGGGGCATCTCATTCCGCCTTGCCCTTGGCGGCCCTGCGTTGCTGCTGGTGGCGCTCGCGGGGATCATCGCCCCGATGGCCCTTGGCGCGTCACGGGAGGCCGGGCGCGGGCGCTTGTTCAACATTCTTTTTTTGCTGATGCAGGGAGCCACGCTGGGCGTCTTTGTCGCGCAGAATTTCTTTTTTTGGTTTCTGTTTTGGGAATTGAGCCTGTTTCCCGCCTTTTTTCTGCTCAAGCTTTGGGGCGGCGCCGGCGCGGCGCGCGCGGCCTATCAATTCGCGCTCTACACCGTGGGTGGCAGCGCGCTCATGCTGCTGTCATTCGCGGCAATTTATGCGGCGACGGGGACGTGGGATTTCTCCGCACTGGCCCATGTTGATGCCGCCGGGGCGGTGGCCGGGAAATTCGGCGATCCGGCGGTGTGGCTGGTTTTTGGCGGCGTGCTGCTGGGGCTGGCGGTGAAGGTGCCCATGTTCCCGTTTCACACCTGGCTTCCGGACGCCTACGCCGAGGCGCCGACGGGGGTCTCGATGTTTTTGACGGCCGTCATGGCCAAGATGGGACTCTACGGTTTTTTCCAATTGTTGCCGGGGCTTTTCCCGAGGCAGCTTTCCGCGGCGGCCCCGGTGCTCATCTGGCTGGCGCTCGCCAATGTTGTGCTTGGGGCCTACGCGGCGATCCGCCAGCGGGATTTGAAGCGCATGGTGGCGTATTCCTCGGTGAACCATCTTGGTTACTGCCTGCTGGCGCTGTTTGCCGTCGCCCGGGTCTCGCCCGCGTTCCCCGCCGGATTTTCCGCCGGTCTGCCTTGGGAGGGAGCCGGCGCGGCCCTGGGGCGTGGCGCGCATTTTGCGTTCGGCGGGGCCTGGCTGCAGATGTTCAACCACGGACTTTCCGCGGCGGCATTGTTCTTTTGCGTGGGGATTCTCGCCGATCGCGCCGGCGGCGCGCGCGGGATCGGCGATTTTGGCGGCGTGCGCAAGGTGGCGCCCGTGTTCGCGGCGTTGTGCGGTTTCTCGATGTTTTCCTCGCTCGGCCTGCCCGGCCTTAACGGTTTTTTCGGTGAATACATGGTGTTCCGGGGCGTGTTCGCGTTCGCGCCGTGGGCGGCGGCCGTCGCGACGCTTGGTTTGCTTGGCACGGCGCTGTTCCTGCTCACGTTCTGGCAGAAGGTTTTCCATGGGCCGGCCGGCGCGAACACCGCCGCGGTGTCCGACCTGACCGTGCGGGAGAGGCTCATCCTCGCGCCTGTCGTCGTGTTGATGGTGCTCCTGGGCGTCTGGCCCCAATTGCTGCTGGACGGGTTGCGCGCCCTGCCGCCCGCGGCCGCGTGGTGAATCGTGGCGTGGCGGCGTCCCGCGCGCGTGTCACGCCTGCCGGCGGCGGGCGGCTTTGCGTTGACATTGCCCGGCGTTGGCGGAAGACGGGCGCGCGGCTTGATCCGTTTCCCATGAAAACCCTGCCTTCCATCTCCCTCGCCCATTTTTTCCGTGAATTCCCGCGCGTGTTCCGCGCCGCCATCCTGCTCGCGGCCGCGTGCGGTTTCCCGGCCGGGATCTCCGCGAAGAGCGTGGAGATCCTCAACGTCTCCTATGACCCCACGCGCGAGCTTTATTCGGAGTTCAACGCCGCCTTCGCAAGGCATTGGAAGGCGAAAACCGGTGACGACGTGCATGTGCGCCAGTCGCATGGAGGCTCCGGGAAGCAGGCCCGCGCGGTGGTGGACGGGTTGCGCGCCGATGTCGTGACACTGGCCCTTGCGAACGATGTGGATGTGTTGCGCAAGAACGGCAGGCTCATCCCCGAGGGCTGGCAGCGGCGGCTCCCGCGCAACAGCGCGCCTTACACCAGCACCATTGTGTTCCTGGTCCGCGCCGGGAATCCGAAAAACATCAAGGACTGGGACGATCTCATCCGCCCGGGCGTCTCGGTCATCACGCCGAATCCCAAAACCTCCGGCGGGGCGCAGTGGAATTACCTCGCGGCATGGGAGTATGCCCGGCGGCAGGCCCCGGGGGACGTGGTGGCGAAGGAGCGCGCCGCCGCGGAATTTGTGCGAAAACTCTTCAAGAACGTCCCCATTCTCGATTCCGGCGCGCGCGGCGCCACCACGACCTTTGTGCAGCGCGGGATCGGGGACGTCTTTGTCTCGTGGGAAAACGAGGCCTTCCTGGCCCTGCGCGAGTTTGGGAAGGGGAAGCTGGAGATCGTGCTCCCCTCGGTGAGCATTCTTGCCGAACCCACGGTGGCCGTGGTGGACAAAACGGTGGACCGGCGAAAGACCCGCGAGGTCGCCACGGCGTACCTGGAGTACCTGTACTCCGAGGCGGGCCAGGAGATCGCGGGAAAACATTTTTACCGCCCCAGCGATCCCAGGATCGCGGCGAAATACGCCAGCCAGTTCCCCTCCATGAATCTCTTCACGATAGATGAGAAATTCGGAGGCTGGGGCCAGGCCTTCGCCAGACATTTTGCCGCCGGGGGGACCTTTGATCAAATTTACACAAAATAGGGCGGGCGGACGCGGAAGCGGGCGGGATTGAAAAGAACGCCCCCGGGTGCCTTGTTGGTGCCATGAAAAAGGATCCGGGAAAGACCGCGCCATCGCCACCCGCCCCGCCCAAGGCGCGCCAGGCCCCGCCGGCCGTCCGCGGGCCGGGCATCGTGCTGCGCGGGGCGAGGGAGCACAACCTGCGCAATGTCGATGTGGACATCCCGCACAACGTGCTCGCCGTGGTCACGGGGGTGTCGGGTTCGGGAAAATCCACCCTGGCCTTTGACGTCCTGTTCGCGGAGGGGCAGCGGCGCTTTCTGGAGTGCATGTCGCCCTACGCGCGCCAGTTTGTCGAGCAGCTGCCAAGGCCGGAGCTGGACCACCTTTCGGGGGTGCCGCCGTCCGTGGCCATCGAGCAGCGCGTCACGCGCGGCGGGGCGAAGAGCACGGTGGCGACGGTCACGGAAATCGCGCAGTACCTGCGTCTGCTCTATGCCCGCGCCGCCACGGCCCGGAACCCGGCCACGGGGGCGGAACTCACGGCCTCGACGCCGGAGATGCTGCGCGGACGCGTGCGCGCGGCCGCCGCGAAGGCCCCGGTGCTCCTGTGCCCGCCGCTTGTCCGCGACCGCAAGGGGCACCACCAGCCGCTGGCCGACTGGGCCGCGAGGCATGGCCACGAGCGCTTGCGCGTGGATGGGCGCGTCATCCCGACGATCCGGTTCAAGCCGCTGGAACGTTACCGCACGCACGACATCGAGGTCGTCTTCGCGGAGATCCCGCGCGGCGGGGAGCCGGAAATGCGCGTGCTGGAGGAGGCGCTGCGCCTTGGCGGGGGCGCCTGCCTCCTGGCTTCACCCTCGGGAAAACTCCTCGAGTGGCTCTCGATCACGCAGGCCGACCCGCGCACCGGCGAGTCCTTTCCCGCGCTTGAGCCAAAACTTTTCTCATGGAACTCGCCGCGGGGGTGGTGCCCGGCCTGCCGGGGGCACGGGCGTGTCGTGGAGCAGTTTGCCAATGACGAGGACGGGCATCTGCACGACGTGCGCGGGCAGGACCGCCTTTCCGGCGAGGTCTGCCCGGGTTGCGGCGGCACGCGCCTCAACCCCTTTGCCGCCGCCGCAACCCTGCCGCTGGCCGGGGGCGGCGGGGAGCGGGATCCCCATGCCGCGGGTGGCTCCATCACCCTGCCCGCGCTGCTCGCGCTGCCGCCGCCCGGGGTCGCCAGCGTGCTTTCAAGGCTCGGGCTTGACCCGCGCGGGCGGGCCATCGCGGCGGAGATCCTGCCGGAAATCCACGCGCGTCTGCGCTTCCTCGAGCACGCCGGCCTCGCCTATCTGGCGCTCGACCGCCCGGCCGACACGCTCAGCGGCGGCGAGGCGCAGCGGATCCGCCTGGCGGCGCAACTCGGCTCCAACCTCTCCGGCGCGTTGTACGTGCTGGACGAGCCGAGCATCGGCCTGCACCCGCGCGACAACGCCCTGCTCATCAAGTCGCTCAAGGAGCTTCGTGACCGCGGGAACACGGTGCTCGTCGTCGAGCATGACGAGGAGACGATGCGCGCGGCGGACCTCGTGCTGGACCTCGGCCCTGGCGCGGGCATCCACGGCGGGCGCCTGCTCGCCTGCGGCCCCGTCGCCGAGGTGGAGGGGAATCCGGATTCCCTGACGGCCCGCCACCTTCGGGAGGCCATCCCGCACCCGGTCCGCGGCCACTGGCGCGGCGACCTTCCGGGCGCGCCCGCGCTTGTCCTTGTGCAGCCGCGTTTGCGCAACCTTCGCGGTGGCGAGGCGCGCTTCCCGCTGGGGCGGCTCACGGTTGTCTGCGGCGTGTCCGGATCCGGGAAATCCACGCTTGCGCGCGATTTGCTCGTTCCCGCCGCGACGGCCGCGGCGCGCCTCGGGCTGGGCCGGATCAGCGGCCGGCGCCTGCTCAGGGAGGCGGCGTTTCCGGCGGGCGGCCCCTGCCGCGACCCCGCCGGCCGGCCGCCGCTGGAAGCCCTGTCCGGGGTCGGGGCGATCCGGCAGGTGATCCTCGTCGGGCAGGATCCGATCGGCAAGACCCCGCGCTCGACGCCGGCCACCTACATCGGCGCGTTTGACAGGATCCGGGGCCATTTCGCCAGCCTGCCGGAGGCGCGGATGCGCGGGCATGGCGCGGGATTTTTTTCCTTCAACACCGATGGCGGGCGCTGCCCGGTTTGCGCCGGGGCGGGGCGCGTGAGGCTGGAGATGAGTTTTCTGCCGGACACCCATGTCCCTTGCGAGGAATGCGGCGGGGACCGCTATGGCGCCGCCGCCGATTTGCGCTGGAACGGGAGGACCATCGGGGAGGTGCTCAGGATGACCTTTGAGGAGGCCGCCGCCTTTTTCGCCTTCGACCGCCCTTTGCGCGAAATCCTGGACCTCATGGTTTCCACGGGGCTGGGGTATCTCCAGCTTGGGCAGCCCAGCCCGACGCTCAGCGGCGGCGAGGCGCAGCGCCTGAAACTTGTCAGCGAGCTTGCCCGGGGCATCCAGCAAGGCCTGGCCCCGGACGGCGCGGCGGCCCAGGACGCGGCTGCGCGGGCGGGCAGGGGAAACCTGTACGTGCTGGAGGAGCCGACCATCGGATTGCACCAGGCGGATTGCGCGCGCCTCATCCAGCTGCTTCACGCGCTCGTGGACCAGGGCCACACGGTTGTCGTCATCGAGCACCATCTGGACCTCGTGGCCGAGGCGGACCATGTCATCGAGCTTGGGCCGGAAGGGGGGGCGGGCGGGGGCGTGATCCTTCATCAGGGCACTGTGGACGGGCTGCTTGCCGCAGACACGCCGACCGCGCCGTTTCTGCGGAATCTCGCCGGACTGCGGCGCCCACCAGGCCCTCCTGTCTAACAAGTTACCGATTTTCCGCGTTTTTTGCGTTGAGGCCGGCGGGGCGGGGCAAAACATTCGCCGCCGAATATGAACTCCCTCCCTCCCTCCCGCGACAGCCGCACGGGTTCCCGCTCCGCGAAACGTTCGTTTTGCCGCCTTTTTGCCGCCGCCGCCCTCGCCCTGGCATCCACGCCGTGCGCCGTCGCGGAAACGGTCTACGACACCGTGCGCCTCACCATCTCCATCGGCTCCGATGAAAGGACGGTGGACATCCGCCTGCTTCCGGATGCCGCGCCCAACACCGCCGCCAATTTCAAGAAGTATGTCGATGGCGGCTCCATGGTCGGCACGTTTTTTCACAGGAGCGTGACGGGTTTTGTCGTCCAGGGCGGCGGGTTCCGGGATCTGGTGCTGAACTCCTCCACCGGCACCGCCACCGCCACCAGCGCCACCAATCACGGCACGATCAAGAACGAATACAACCTGCACAACATCGAGGGGGCGCTTGCGATGGCCAAGCTCGGAGGCGACCCAGACAGCGCCAGCAACCAGTGGTTTGTGAACATCAACGACAACCGGGCGAACCTGGACAACCAGAACGGGGGGTTCTCGGTCTTTGCGGAGCTGGCCACTGCCGAGAGCCTGGCCGTCTTCAAATACATCAATGATCCGATCAATGTGCCCGTCTACAACAAGGGCGGCGCCTTCGACAGCCTTCCGCTCATCAACGGGACAACCCCCGTCATCATCACCAAGGCGGAGCTTGTCGGGCGCGACAACGCGGTGAATGACCGCGTGCATGTCTGGTCCGTGGTGGATGGGGTCTGGGACACCTCCGACTCCGACAACTGGAAAATCGTCAATGGCAACGGCGTGGCCCGCCCCTTTGCCCATTGGAATGAGGCGCTGCTGGACAATGCCGCCTCGGAAAACCGGACAATCACCCTTGGCGAGGACGTCGGCGTCTCCGACTTGCGCATCCAGGGTGACGGCGCGCTGGTCGTCAAAGGCGAGGGGAAGGGCATATTCGGGCGCGTGAACGGCTACATCGCCAGCAGCGCCGCCGTCCTGACCAAGGAGGGCGCGAACATCGCGGTGTTTGAGAACGCGCAGCTTGATTTTGCCGGAGGCACGGATGTCCGGGCCGGCACCCTGATGCTCACCTCCGGGACCGAACTCGCCAGCCCGCTGACCGTGGTGGCGCCCGGCGCCATGCTTTGGGTCGAGGACGCGAAGCTGAGCGGCCCCCTGCTGCTGCGGGGCGCGGGCGCCGAGACGCGTCTTCAGGGCGACGGCCTGGTGCAGGGCAACATATTCGGGAGCGGCCTGATCACGGCTCAAAACACTTTTGTCAACAAGGGCCTTCTCTCGCCGGGCTTGGGTGATGTCACGCGCTCGGCGGGCGTCATTTCCATCAACGCCCCGGCATTCCGCAACGAGGGCGCCCTTCTCCTTGAGATCGAGACCGCCACCGACCACGACATCATCCGCAACGTTGGCACGGGAAACATCCGCATCGGGGGGATTGTCTACCTTGACGCCTCCGAGGGTTACCTGCAGTCCAACAATGACAGGCTCGACCTCTCCATCTTCCTCGAAAGCGCGGAAAACGCCGGCTCGATCGCCTTTGACTACGCGGACCTCGAGCTGCGTCTGCTGGACGTCACCTATCTGATCAAGGAATTCGACCGCGACACGGGCCTCGCCACCTTCCAGCGCGACCTCGCCCGCATCCCCGGCATCCGCCCCGATCTTGGCCTGGTCCCGCGTTCCTACGCGCGAAGCCTCAACCACATCGTTTCCGCCGACGGCGGATGGCTCTCCGCCTACCTCTCCTCCCAGGAGAATCCCGCCGGCGCGATCTCCCGCCTTTCCCCGCTTGGCTACGCCAGCATGACGGCCATGCCCCTGGCCGTCGCCTCGGATGCCGCCAATTCGCTGCGTTCCCATCTCGCCGGGCTTCGCGCCTTGCATGCCACCACGCCTGTCGCCCCGCCAAGCGAGGCCGCCGCCGTCGCAAGCGCCGCGTTTCCCGCGACGAAGCCGCCCCCGTTCGACCCCACGCACCTCTCCTTCTACGTGCACGGCAACGGCACCTTTTCCGAGAACGGCAGTGGGAATGACCAGCCCTTTTTCGATGCCGACACCTACGGCGCCACCGTCGGCATGGATCTGGCGATGACGAAGCGCTTCAGCGCGGGCCTCAACATCGGCCTCAACACGGGGCGCGCCCAGATCCACGATGCGGCCGGAAAGGTTCGTTTCTCCCAGCTGCGCGTCGCGGGTTATGCCACCTTGTCCCCGTCCGACTGGTTTTATGTGGACGGGGCCATCCATGCCGGGTTCTCCGATTTTGAGGCCACGCGCCGGCCCGTCTCCGATGCGAAAAACGACGCGGACACGAGGGGTGTGGACTTTGGCGGCCTCCTCCATGTCGGCAGCCGGATTCCCCTTGGGAAAAGTTTCTCTGTGAACCCCTACGCCGGCGTTGAGTTCACGCGCGCCACCGTGAACGGGTTTAACGAAAGCGGCGGCAGCGCCCTCCTTCCGCTCCACATTGACTTCTTCGAGCAATACTCCCTTCGGGGCAAGGCAGGCCTGGAGGGCGCATGGTTCCCGACCCAAAACCTGTTTTTCTCCCTTTTCGCCAGCTACTCGCACGAATTGCTCGACTCCGAGGCGGCCATCAAGGGGCGTTTCCTCGAATTCTCCGGAATGGAGAAATTCAAGATCAAGGCCCCCTCCACCTCCGAGGGGATCCTGCAGGCCGGCCTGCAGTTCACCCAGCGCCTCCACACCAACGTCACCGTTTCCCTTGGTTATGCCTACAGCGCGGACCTTGATTCCATGACGGCGCACACCGTCTCCGCGAACTTCCAATGGAAGTTCTGAGGCCTTCGCGGGCCTTGCGCCCCGGCGGGGCAGGGCAGGGACGCGCGGTGGCGCCTGCCCCGTGCCAGCCCTGCCCGCGCTTTTCCTTGCCCGGAATGGGGGCGGCGGCAGAGTGCGTGGCGATTTTTTCGCAACAACACCGCCTTCATCGAAGCCATGAGCCAGGAACAGAACACCGCCGCCAAGCTCGCGCAAAAAAACGCGCCCAAAGCCACGCCCGCCGCCGCGCCGGAGTCCCTCGCCGCCATCTCGCATGACCTGAGGGCGGTTCGCGAGGAGAAGTTGCGCCAGCTGCGCGCGGCCGGCGAGGACCCGTTCCGCAACAACTGGCCGCAAACGCACACCTCCGCCCAGGCCATCGCGCTGACGCCCGCGCCCGGCACGCCCGCGCCCGAGGGGCAGGCCCACGCCTTCGGCCCGGAGGTTTCGCTCGCCGGGCGCATTGTCGCCCTTCGCATCATGGGCAAGGCGGCCTTCGTCAAGATCCTCGATCGCGACGGCATTGTGCAGCTCTACTTCACCCGCGACGAGGTTGGCGCGGACCGTTACAACAACCACTTCAAGCGGCTCGACACGGGTGACTTCATCGGCGTCCGGGGGCCGCTTTTCCGCACATCCACGGGCGAGGCCACGGTGCGCGTGAAGGACTACGCGCTTGTGGCCAAGGCGCTGCGACCCCTGCCCGAAAAGTGGCACGGGCTGACCGACAGCGAGCAAATCTACCGCCAGCGCTACCTGGACCTCATCGTGAACGCCGACTCCCGCAGGCGCCTGCTTCTGCGCAGCCGCATCGTCGCGGAGATCCGCCGTTACCTCTGGGAGCGGGAGTTCATCGAGGTCGAGACCCCCACCTTTCACACCACCGCCGGCGGCGCCGCCGCGCGCCCGTTCATCACCCATTTCAACGCCCTCTCCTGCGACTTTTTCCTGCGCATCGCGCTGGAATTGCACCTGAAGCGCGCCCTTGTCGGCGGCATCGACCGTGTTTTCGAGCTGGGCCGCGTTTTTCGCAACGAGGGCTTCGACAAAAAACACAGCCCCGAGTTCACGATGCTCGAGGTCTATCAGGCCTACTCCGACCACCGCGGTATGATGGAACTCATCCAAGGCCTCATCCTGCACCTGTGCAAAAGCGCCATCGGTGCCACGACCATCCGCAATGACAAGGGCGTGGACATCGTGCTCGACGGCCCGTGGCGGGAGGTCTCCTACAAGGACCTCATCATCGAAAAAACGGGCGACCCCGCGTGGTTTTCCCGCACGCATGACGAAAAACTCACATTCGCCCGCGATGTCCTGAAACTTGACGTGCGCCCGGACTGGAAGGACTACGAGATCACGGGCGAGATCTACGGGAAGCTCATCGAGCCAAACCTCATCCAGCCCACCTTTGTGATGAACATCCCCAAGGAGCTTTGCCCGCTCGCAAAACTCAACCAGGCCGACCCCGCCACCCTTGACGTGTTCGAGCTTTGCATCAACGGACAGGAGATCGCCCCCGCCTACTCCGAGCAAAATGATCCAATCCAGCAGCGCGAGATGCTCGAGACCCAGGCCGGCGAGGAGATCCAGAAGGTGGACTACGATTTCCTCGAGGCATTGGAGCACGGGATGCCTCCCGCGGGCGGCATGGGCGTCGGCATCGACCGTCTCGTCGTCCTGCTCACCGGCGCGGCAAACATCCGCGACACCATCCTCTTCCCCGTTCTGAGTCCCAAAAGACAAACACCGGCCGCGCCCGCCGCCAATGAGGGGAGCGCGGCGGGGACGCCTGCCGCGGAGATGGAGGGGAAATGAGCGCCGGGAGCGCCCTGCCATCCGGTGCCGGATTGATCACAAGCCGGCAAAACGCCCGCGTGCAAGAGCTTGCAAAGTTGCGCACAAGCGGGTTCCGGCGGGAGACCGGTCTTTTCCTCATCGAGGGATTGCGGGAGATCTCCCGCGCGCTTGCCGCCGGCGCCGCCATCCGCGAGGTGTATTTCCAGCCCGCCCTCTTCAGGCAGGCGCAGACCGCGCACGCCCTGCTTGCCAGTGCCGCCAGGCGCGGGGCGGGTCTTTGCGAGCTTTCGCCCGGGGCATTTGAAAAGGTCAGCGCGCGCGAAGGTGCCGACGGGCTTCTGGCCACCGCAACGACCCCGGACGTTTCCCTGGATGCCCTTGCGGCAGGTTTGGGCGCCGGGGAAAACAATCCCGGCGCCCCCGCGCCACTATTCCTTGTCGCTGAGGCGGTTGAGAAACCAGGCAATCTCGGCGCGCTGTTCCGGACCGCCGACTCCGCCGGGGGCACCGCCCTCCTTTGCTGCGACCCCGTGGCCGACGTATTCAATCCCAATGCCGTCCGCGCCTCGCAGGGCGCCCTTTTTTCCGTGCCGTGCGCCGTGGGCACACCCGGGGAGATTGCCGCTTTCCTCGCGCGGCGGAATGTCTCCGTTTTCGCCACCTCGCCCGCCGCCGAAACCTGTTATTGGGACGCCGATTTCCGCCGCCCGGCGGCCATTCTGCTCGGTTCCGAGAAAGACGGCCTCTCGCCCTTCTGGCTTACCCCCGATCGCCGCCCTTCCAATCTGTCCGTGCTTCCCATTTCCATCCCGCAATCCGGGCTTTCCGATTCCCTCAATGTCGGCATGGCGGCCGCGATCTGCCTCTACGAGGCCCGCCGCCAGCGCGCTCTCTGACCCCCCCCTCGGAGAAATCGCTGAAGGGCCTGCGCCGGCGCGGGCAGGGCCGGCCGGAAAACCAGCCCGGAAGTCCCCCCCCACACGCGCGCCCCATGCTTGTCCGCGCCAAGGTGCGGACAAGCACGGGCGGCTCGGAGGGGCGCGGGTACGCGCGGCGCGTCCGGTTGCGGTTTGCGTCCTCGCGCGGGCGTTTGGGGGGGCGGACGGGGATTTCAAAGAATAATTATTGTAAAATAATATACGAAAGTGTTTTGTGATGGGATTTTCACCCGCTCACACGAGACATGC
>JAIRPL010000044.1 GCA_031256995.1 Puniceicoccales bacterium | reverse complement strand
GACCTTGCGCGGCCCGGGCACGTCTTTCCATTGCGCGCGCGCGCCGGGGGCGTGCTGGAGCGCGCGGGGCACACGGAGGCGGCGGTGGACCTCGCGCGGCTGGCCGGCCTCTTTCCCGCGGGCGTGCTGTGCGAGTTGATGAATGACGACGGGACGGTGCAGCGCCTTGGGCAGCTGGTGGAGTTCAAACGCCGCTTCGGGCTTCGGATGATCTCCGTCGAGCAGCTGATCGCGCACAGACTGAGGCACGGAGTCTGAACGGCCCGGCGGGCGTATCGCCGGGGAAGCCAGCACCGCGCTTCGCAACTGATCCCATCCGGACCATCGGCGGCGACGGGGTAGGCAAGGCGCCGGGGAAGGGCAAACGGCCCGGCGGGCGTCGGATCGTGCGCAGGCTCGCCGGCGGTGGCGGGGCGTCTCGCCGGGAGTGTCGCCAGATTGCGTTTCATCGGCGGCGTGAGGAGCGGCACTGGCTGGGGCAACGGAGATGAACGGCCAGGCGGGCGGATCCAGCGGCGGGGGCATGACGAATGACGTGGGGCGGAGAATGAGGGGGGATCTCGTCATGGCCGCGCAGAAAGAGGTTGCCGGCCGCCAAGTCACCGGCGTTGGCGGGCGGGGCGCCGGTGGAGTGGGGACGACATGGATGGTGGCGTGGCTATTCTTCGTCGGGGAGAGCCAGCGAAGGGAGCGGATGCGGTAGCGGCGGCCAATCGCGGATCCTGCCATGATCGGGGCCGTGGTGGTGTGCGTTGGCCTTGCCTTTCCACGGCGTTCTGGCCTTCTCATGCAGGCATGTGTGTTTCAAATCTTTCTTGCGCGGAGGCGGTGGTTTCGCCCGGAGAGGGCACGGGGGGGGCGGTCCTGTTGGAGGATGTCGTGCGTTTTTGTGATGAACGTTCCCGTCGCCGGCACGTGCCGGATTTCCCTGGGGCCGTCAACGGATTGCAGTTCGCGAAACGCGGGCCTGTGCGAAAGATCGGCGCGGCGGTGGATGCGGGGTTGGTGCCTTTCCAGCGCGCGGCGGAGCTTGGGGTGGATTTTCTCATCGTGCATCACGGGCTTTTTTGGAGGCCGCAGCAGCCGGTCACGGGGGTCATTCATGAGAAGTATCGCGTGTTGTTTGAGAATGACATCGCGGTGTACTCCTGCCACCTGCCGTTGGACGCCCATCCCGAGATTGGCAATAACGCGTTGATTGCGCGACACCTCGGGCTGCCTGTGGCACGCTGGTTTGTGGAGCACGAGGGGGTGCCCATCGCGGCGTTGTGTGATTCGCGCGGAATATCACGGAGCGAGCTTTCGGCGCGGCTGCGGATGCTTTTTCCCCACACGTTCAAGGGAGGGATTGAGTTTGGCAGCGCGACACCGGAGCGTGTGGCTGTGCTGTCCGGGAGCGGGGGATCGGGACTGGGGTATCTTGGGGATGCCGGGTGCGACACGCTTGTCACGGGCGAGCTGAGGCAGGAACATTTTAACATGGCCCAGGAGAATGGATGGAACCTTTACCCTTGCGGGCATTATGCGACGGAGACTTTCGGAGTGGAGGCGCTGGCAGGGGAGGTCGCGGAGCGGTTTGGACTCCCCATGGATGTCGTGCGCACGGATTGTCCGCTTTGACGGCGGAAATTATCGCGGTTTCGCAGGGGCGGAGGCTTGTTTTTCACTGACAGGGAAGGGCGGGGGAGTCGCGTGCCTGCCTGCGTCACGGCACGGGATGGCCCGCCAGATCTTTCAAGGAAGCGGGATGGCGGGAGGCGTGGGCAAGATCGCGAAAACCTTTCTGTTTTTTGGGATATTTCCTCTTGCGTGCGCACTTGGAGACGGGAAACTGCGGGGACGGAAAGGTTTCCTGCCCGGATGGCGGAATGGCAGACGCTGTGGACTTAAAATCCACTGCCAGTGATGGCGTGGGGGTTCGATCCCCCCTCCGGGCACCATTTTTTCGCGAGACAGTGGCATTTTTGTGCCAGTGCCACGGAGCACATTTCCAACCCAAGCATGCTGTCATGAAAAATATCATCCTGAGATTTTCCACCCAAAGAAAACCCTGCTTTTCGCGCGCGTTGACGCTTTTTTTTGTGTGCGGATGCGTGCTGCCCATTTCGGCCTGCACGGTGCACGGTTCCGGGCGCGACGCGTCCTTGGGGCAATCCCCGCCAAGCACCGTTTCCGATACGGCGGAGGCGGCCGGCGTGGAGACTCTTCGTGTCTCGCGCCGGGAGACGCGCATTGGCGCGGCCCCGGTGTTTGAGGGGGGCAAGCCGGAGATGGCGGATATTGCCGGCACGTCCCTGCAATACGCGGAAAACACCTCCTCGCCTGTCCTGAAAACAGAGGACGGTTCGTGGTTCACATGCGAGAATGGTATCTGGTTTTCCGCCACGCAGCCGGATGGCCCCTGGGGAGTCGCCACCGCCATCCCTGGCTCCGAGATCGAGCGCATCCCCGCCGGACATCCTATCGCCTTTGTTGCCGCCGCGCGTCTTTGTGGTTATGATGGCGCCAATGTCTGGTTTGAGACGTCCCCGGAGTATTATGCGCCAGCGGCGGAGTCGCGCCTTCCCGAACCGGAGGCCGTGGATTCCATTCCAGAGCCGACCGTCATTGAATCGGAGGAGGTGACGCCGGTCGAACCCGCCCCCTCGACGGACGCGGTGACGGCATATCCGGTCTACTACTCATTGGGCTATTCCACCGTCCAAACACAGGATTATTATTACTGGGACTGGGGTGTGTCCTTGGGGGTCCCGCTGTTTTGGCCGACCTTTTGGTGGTCAAGCCACTATTACGCCTGGCACCCCGCGCACCATTGGCATCACTCGCCAACGTATTTTCGCACGCGTTATTGGGTGAATTGGAGATGGCATCACCCGGTTGCTCACGTTCCGGTCCACCGCGCGCCATTCCGGCTGCCACCTCCGCGACGCGAGGTTCACCACGTGTCCTTTCATCCCGGGATTCATCGTCTTCCCGTTGTCGTCCGCCACCCTCCGCGGCCTGTGGTTCACCACCCTCCGCGCCCTGTGATCAGGTTCCCGCATCCGATCGCGCCTGTGCCACGTGTCCGTGTGCATCGTCCACCGCGTCCGTTGGCGCCGCCCCCGCGTTTGGGCATCATCCGTTATGTCGGGCGCATCCCACCAAACCGTCCCTTCGCCCCGCCACCGTCCCATTTGCGTCCGGCAGGGCCTGTGGCCGCGCCAAATCCCCGCCATGCGCCCCCCAACATGGCGCCACCGGGCCGGGTCGTGCAGCCCGGCCGTCCAGCGCGGCCAAATCCGCCGCCTGCAAGGCCCCAACTGCCGCCCGTTCCGAAAAAGCATATTGCGCCGTCCGGCGGAGGTCCGGCCGGGCCTGTTCGTTCGGCACCACCCGTTCGTTCGGCACCGCCCGTACGCCCGCCGCCCGCTCCCGCCCCGCGTAATTTTGCTCCGCCCGCTCCACGCACCGAACCTCCGCGCGCCGCTCCTGGCTCCCGGGATCCCGATGAGCATCGAGTTCCCGCCGGAGGCAGGCGTCGTTGATCCGTTTTCCTGCCTCGCCTCCGCAGCCGTCCGTTTTTTATGCGGGGGATCGTGCGTTTCACGCTCATTGGCGGTGCGGGGCAGGGAAGGAGGGGGCGGATACTGGCCATTTGCGCAACCAAAGGGCGGCGGTGGTGTCTCACGAGGCGTTGCTTGTCCGGGGTTGGCCCGGCGGCCATAAACCAACTGTTTCCATTTTGATGTCCACAATGATCACACGACGTTCTTTTCTTCTTATGCCACTGGGCACCATCGTGCTTGCCGCGGCGCTGTCCATATCCCCCGCCATCGTCCATGGGGGAAATTCCAACGATGTGCCCAAGGTGCAAGGCGTGCTGCAGACCACGCCACCGCCATCCGGGGCGGAAGTGCTCTTTGACGGCACGGAGGCCACCGCTGCCGCCAATTGGGGTCCAGAGGGAAAACTCTGGCCCATCAAGGATGGCGTGTGGGTCGACACAGCCCGCGATGTCTTTACCAAAAAAGCCTACGGCTCGTGCAAATTGCACCTCGAATGGCGCGTCCCTTCCCACCATACGAACTCCAATGGCCAAAAAGCTGGAAACAGCGGGGTTATTTTTCATGGCGTTCAGCGCGACAAGAAAAGCAAGAGCGGTTGGTATGAAGTGCAAATTCTTGAATCTCACTCCAACACAGGAACTTACGATGACGGCATGGCGGGGGCCATCTATCAGCATTCCGCGCCGCGCGTGAACCCCTCCCTTCCCAAGGGAGAATGGCAAAGCTATGACATCACCTTTACCGCCCCGAAATTTGATGGGGATGGCAACGTCACAGCCTACCCGCGATTCACTGTCGTTTACAACGGGGTGACCGTGCAAGACGACTACGAGCTGAAGAGCACCACCTTCTCGCGCGGCGATGCCAAGCCGGGGCAATTCAAGGTTCACCCGACGCGGCAACCCATTCTTCTGCAATGGCATAAAGACCCGATTGAGTTTCGCAACATCTGGATCGTGGACCTTGAAAAGCCAGCGGAATCCTGTTCCACGACCTCGCAAAACTCCAAGAAAACCGTCACGGCCGGGAAGCCTTGACACATGGGGGTGGATGGCTGGGAGGATCCCCCTGTTTTTCTGTTCTCCACCACCCGGCGCGCGACACATGTTCCCCCTGTGATGCCTGAGTCCGAGCAATCCGATCTTTTCCCCGTGCCGCCATCCGCCGGCGGCACGCCCGGGGGGGGTGACGACACTCTTGGTGACGCTCCTTTCCGCGCTCCGCTCGCGGCACGAATGCGCCCCCGGACCCTTGAGGAGGTGCGCGGCCATGCCACATTGCTTGGCGCCGGCGCCCTTTTGCCCCGTCTTGTGGCCGGGGACGCCTTTGGAAGCCTGATTTTTTACGGCCCGCCCGGCTGTGGCAAAACCACGCTCGCGGAGGTCATCGCAAATGCCACCCGTTGCCACTGCGTCCGTGTCAACGCCGTGCTTTCCAATACCGCCGAGTTGCGTGACATCCTCCGTATCGCCCGCTTCAACCCGGAACGGCGGACCCTGCTCCTTATTGACGAGATCCACCGTTTCAACAAGGCCCAGCAAGACTTGCTTCTACCCGACGTTGAGGCGGGCAACATACGTCTCATTGGCTGCACCACACACAATCCCGGTTTTTACGTCATTCCGCCACTGCTTAGCCGCAGCCACCTGTTCCGTCTTGAGCCGCTTGAGGAGTCCGCCATAGCCGACGCCCTTCGTGCCGCGCTGGCGGATGTTCCACGCGGCCTTGGCGCGACTGGCGTCACCGCCCCTGATGAGGTGCTTTCCGCCATTGCGCGAATCAGCGGGGGCGACATGCGCCGCGCGCTCAACGCCCTCGAAACGATCGTCAGCGGGCACCCGCTTCACACCCCGCTTGCCATTGCCGACGTGACCGCGTTTGCCTGTGAACGCCACATCCGTTACGACGCCAACGAGGATGACCACTACGACACCGCCTCCGCCTTCATCAAATCCATCCGCGGCGGGGATCCCGATGCCGCCATGTATTGGCTTGCCGTCATGCTCGAAGGCGGAGAGGACCCGCGTTTTATCGCCCGGCGCCTGGTCATCCTCGCCAGCGAGGACATCGGTCTTGCCGATTCCCGTGCCATCGGCGTTGCGATTGCCGTGCAACAGGCCTGTGATTTTGTCGGCCTGCCCGAATGCGCGTTGAACCTTGCCCACGGCGTTTTGTTTTTGTCCACATGCCCCAAGAGCAACTCGGCGACACTCGCGCTTTTTGCCGCCCGTGCCGCCGTGCGGGACGCTCCCCGCCAGCCCGTCCCACCCCACCTGCGCGACGCGCACACCAAGTTCAACAAGGCCCTTGGTCATGGCGCGGATTACCTTTACAGCCACGAATTTCCAGAGGGCATTTCCGGGCAGGAATACCTTGCATCCCCGCTGACCCTTTACACTCCCGGCATCAACGGCGCCGAGTCAGCCATTGCCGAGCGCCTGCAGCGCTGGCAGCGACTTCGCGAATCCATCCGTCAAAAACAGCCTCCCCCCCATTCCCCGTGATGGCGTCCCTGGATTTTTCCGTTTCAATAGTGTCAAAAAATGACTGGCGGGGAAG
Source organism: Puniceicoccales bacterium (assembly GCA_031256995.1). Lineage (GTDB taxonomy): Bacteria > Verrucomicrobiota > Verrucomicrobiia > Opitutales > UBA953 > CALNBE01. Next base: position 42,542 of record JAIRPL010000044.1, on the reverse strand, counting down.
GGGGGGAGAGGGAAGGGGAGTTCATGCCTTTGCCCCGGCGAGTTTTTGGGCGATGGCGGCGGATACCACGGTGTATTTCTCCGCCATTTTGCGCCCGGCCTGCGCCTCCTCAGGCGTGAGTTGGCGGACAACTTTCGCGGGGACGCCCATGACCAAGGAGCGCGGGGGGATGATGGTGTTTTTTGTGACAAGCGCATGGGCGCCCACGATGCTTTCCGCGCCAATGACCGCGCCGTCGATAATGGTGGAACTCATCCCAATCAAGCAGCCATCCTCGATCGAACAGGCGTGAATCATCGCCCGGTGGCCGATGGTGACGTATTTGCCAATCTTGACCGGCATGTCATCGGAGAGGTGCACGACAACGCCGTCCTGGATGTTGGAGCCCTCGCCGATGTCAATGCGCTCAATATCGGCGCGAACAACCGCCGAGGGAAAAACGCTGGCCTTGGGGCCGAGGGTGACGGCGCCAAGGACGGTCGCGCCAGGCAGGATGTGGGCCGAAGGAGCCACGACGGGGTCCTGCGAGAGAAATTTCTGGAGACGCTCTTCAATAGTCATCGGGCACGGTTTTCCCCAAGGCGGGGTGTTGGGGCAAGGGCATTTTCAATCTTGGAAGAAATCCAGCGTGCCTTGGATGCGGTGTTGCTGGCGCGCGGGGGGGAGGCTGGCCAAGACGAGCTGTTCCACGGAAGGCGGCGCGGCATGGTTTTTATGAAAAATCCCCACGAGACGTTGCAAAAGCAGGGCGGCCGCAAGGGCATCGTAAAGGGCGCAATGGTATTTGCGGCGGCGTGGTGGACAGTGGTTTTCGGCGGCCTCGACGAGCGCCGTCCCAAGCGAAAAGTGCTGGACAAGGTTTTCGAGTTTGTGGTCAGGAAGATCAGGCAGCATCACACGGGCAAGATGGTGAGTGTCCAGCCATGGATCCCAAGCGTTCAGGAATTCGCCGGGATGCGCATGGTCCGGCATGGCGCCGGGGTAGGGCCATGTGGCTTTAAGAAGAGTCTGCTCCGTCGAGACATGGTGGGCGCAGAAAAAACCGGTGCGCCGCATTTCCGCGAAAAATCCCCAGTTTTCAGAAAACGGTCCGGCATTGGCGAGATCGGTGTCGCGCAAACCATGGCAACGGGTTTCCTTTGGAGGAACAGAGGCCAGCGGCGCGCACAGGCGCGTGTGTGTGGCAACGATTTCGCCACGATGCAAGGTGGCGATGCCGTACTCAATGACTCCTGTGCGAACGCTGCCCTCGAAATCAAGGACGTGGACAGGAATTTCGCTCCATGTTGGCGACGGGATTGGTTGCTGCGTGGCTGGCATGTGGTTCTGTCTCAAAAAAACACAGACCTTTAACGAAAATGGTGACACACCTCCATGCTAAAGACGGCCTTGCCTGCATAGGCCCAAATTCCACCAACCAATGTTTGCGGGATTTTGTTTCAATGCACTCCAAGCCACTCCAAGCCATTTCCTGAAACTTCAAGCCATTCCATGAAAATACTGGCAAAAACTGAAGAAACCGAAATTTCCCGGATTAACTTTCTTGAGAACATCCCGGCGAGAACACCTCAGAAGCCAGCCAAGGCCGTGAACCCCGCATTCATGATAAATGATAAATCAATGAGCGGAATTCTGAATCAACAGGCGAAACCCAATAGGAGGAACCGTCCTGCAAATCCGGGGACCTTCCCATTTCGAAAGTACGCACAATAAACATTATGTCTAATCAATGGCCGGGCCGGAGGGGAAGGATAGTCGGAGAGCTGCGGCGTTGTTTAGGTTTTTTATCTCCGTACTTGGATCACCCCATCTCTGTGCGTGCGGCGTGCGATCTTCGTGCGTGTGGCGTGTTGCGTGTTATGAGCGTGGTTTGGGGCGCGTAACTGACATTGGCATCACAGCGCATCTGCCCTTCTTCCATTTTTGCATCTGCCCTTTTTCATCCCAAGCGGCATGGCAATCTCCGTCCCCAACGGACCGCGCCTGTGCATGTCCGCAAATGGATGGCGTTATTCACAGCACGTGCGCCGGGGGCGACCTTTTCCTTCCAAAACACAAGGGTCGGACAGGCAAAACCGGAAAATGTCATCAACCCGCCACAAAAGAAAACGTCCTGCAAATCCGGGGAACCGGCACCCCGAAAGCAGCAAGTTCAGCGCCATTTCCGCTGTGCAGTCAGGCCGACAATGACACAGCAGACCGATAACGACATAACGACGAAATGACGATCGCCGGTTTGCTGCCCGGAAATGCTTGTGGAGGCGTTTTTTTAGCCAGATTTTCCAGATTCAAGTCGGAGCCGGATTCAAGTCGGATCAAGCCAAGTGTTTTCGGAGGATTTCGTCCACAAGCTTGGGGTTGGCTTTGCCTTGTGTGGCTTTCATGACCGGGCCTTTCAGGGAATTCAGGGCTTTTTCATTTCCGGATTTGAACTCGAGAATCGTTTTGGCGGCAGATGGTGATGCAAGTACTGCAAGGATGGCTTTTTCGATGGCCTCCGTATCGTTGTTTTGACGAAGGCCTTTTCGCTCGACAATGACAGCCGGAGGATCGCCCCCAACCAGCATCTCGGCAAAGACTTCCTTGGCCTGCTGTTTGGAAATGTGCCCAGAATCAATGAGCTTGGCGAGTCCGGCAATGGATGCGGGCGGAATCTTGTCTGCGAAAGTTTCAAGGGTGCCCTCAGGGACGGAGGAAAGGTGGGCGAGCAGCTCATTGGCGATGAGATTGGCGATGGTGATCGCTGAAGCTTGGGGGGGCGCGGCCCCGGACGCCCCCTGCCCTGCCTCGCCAGTCGTGGATGCGGCCGCGGCGGCCTCAAAATATTCACAAAGCGGAAGATCCGGAATCAGCACGGAAGTTGTGGTGAACGGCAATTGGTATTGGTCAAAATAGCGGCGTTGGCGTTCGTAGGGACGTTCTGGAAGCGTTTTTGAGAGGCGTTTGGTGTCGGCTGGTGAAATGCGGGCAGGCATCAAGTCGGGGTCTGGAAAGTAGCGATAGTCATGGGCGTCCTCTTTGGAGCGAAGTGTGTAAGTTCGCCCGGTTTCGGCATTCCATGCGCGGGTTTCCTGCTCGATGGATCTTCCGGCCTCGTATTCCCTGGTCTGGCGGCGCGCCTCATATTCGATGGCGTTTTTCACGCCGGAGATGGAGTTCAGGTTTTTCATCTCCGTGCGGGTGTTGAGCGTGGTTTGGCCAAGAGGGCGCACGCTGACATTGGCATCGCAGCGCATCTGCCCTTTTTCCATGTCACAGTCGGAAATGCCCGCCTGCGAAAGAAGCATCCGCAGGGCGTTGAGCAACGCCACCGCCTCGTCGGAGGATCGCAAATCGGGTTCGGTGACGATTTCCAGAAGTGCCGCGCCGGCACGGTTATAGTCCACGAGCGAGCCGCTGGCGGCGTGGGTGAGCTTGCCGACGTCCTCCTCCAGGTGGGCGTGATTGAGGCGGATGATTTTATGCTCGCCCATGATGTTGCGGGCGGGGCCGGGAAGTTCGATTTCGACGCTTCCCCCGGGCGAGATGGGATGGTCTTTTTGCGTGATTTGATAGGCCTTGGTGCTGTCGGGATAGAAGTAATTTTTTCGATCCCAGGATGTTGTGTAATCCGCGTCGGCCGGGTAGGCGGCACCCGTCAACAACCCGAAACGGACGGCCTGTTCCAACGCGGCGCGATTGAGCACGGGAAGCGCCCCGGGAAGCGCAAGCACCACAGGGTCAATCAACGTGTTGGGCGGGATTTGCGTCGCTTCCGCATTCTCCGGGAGCGCGCCACCGTGCAGGTAGGCCGATGGTGCGAAAACTTTGGCGCGGGTCTTTAGCTGGACATGTATTTCAAGGCCGATGACAGTTTCATAAGTCACGGAAGTTCCGGATGCGATTTCAGGAGTGGCAGGCATGATGCGTCTGGCGCGAAGGAAAACGTGTGCCGCCCATGCGGCAAGGCGCGAAAAATGTCGCGGGTATTTTTTCCGCAAACCGGAAACACGGTGGGCGCCCCAAGATCCTATTTTGAGCCAGGATATTTTGAGCCAAGGCGGTTGCCGGCGAGGACGGCAATGGCGCCAAGAATGATATTCCCCAAAAGTGCCGGCACGCTTCCGGCATTCACCTGCCACGCCATTCCGGAAAACGTCGTCAACCCACCGCAAAATCCGGTGACGAACACCGCGTTGATCCGGAAGGCTGTCATTTCGCGAACGCCTTGGAGACGCGCGACCGCCCATCCGGCAAGGAAGGAACCAAGAATATTGGCCCCAAGCGTGCCATGAAAAGCCGCCGCGGTCACAGACGCTTCAAGGCCAGGGGCCGGCATGGCAATCAATGCCCCCAAACGGACCGCGCCCGTGCATGCCAGAAAATGGACGGCGACATTCAGCATGGCGGCGGGGGCGACCTTTTCCTTCCAAAGCCCAAGGGTCTGGCAGGCAAAACCGGAAAACGTCGTCAACCCGCCACAAAATCCGGCAAGCAGCAAGGCCGCCAAAACACCGGGATCCCGGCTTTCGTTTTCGCTCAAGCACGAGGAAATGAATCCGAAAAGGAACGAGCCGGCGACATTTGCAAACAATGTCCCGGCGTGGATTTTTTTCGTGGCACGTGTCCATGACGCCGACAACGCACCGCGCAACACACAACCTGTGGCGCCACCAACCATCGCGCAAAAGACGTGCCAGCCATGCCCGCCAGTCGCGAGAAAACGCGCGGCGCATCCCAAGGCACCCCCGATGGCAACCCAGCAGCACCAGCGCCAATCCATCGCCGGGTGTGAATTGGCAGGCGGCATGGCGCGGCGAAGCGAAGAGGTGCGCGAACCGGGCTAGTCTATGCGGGCTGCCCGCCAAATGCGCAGGCAACTCTCGACGAGTGCGGAAAGCCCGGCCAGCGGCACCTGGCTTGGTCCGTCGGAAATGGCCTTGGCCGGGTCGGGATGCGTCTCAAGGAACAAGCCGTCAGCCCCGGCGGCAAGTGCCGCCCGGGCAAGCACGGGCACGAATTCGCGTTGCCCGCCAGAGCTGCCATTGGCGGCGCCAGGGAGTTGGACGGCATGGGTGGCATCCATGATGGTCGGGTGCCCGTTTCCCGCCATGATGGGGAACGAGCGCATGTCCACGACAAGGTTTTGATAGCCGAAAGTTGTGCCCCGGTCTGTCTGCCAGATCTCGGCCGCGCCGCTTTCGCGAAGCTTGGCGGTGACGTGTTGCATCTCCCATGGCGAGAGGAACTGGCCTTTTTTGACATTCACCACGCGTCCGGTGCGCGCGGCGGCGACAAGCAGGTCGGTTTGCCGGCACAAAAACGCGGGAATTTGCAGGACATCCACCACGGCCCCGACAGGCGCGCATTGTGCGGCCTCATGAATGTCGGTGACGAGCGGGAAGCCGTAGTCACGCCGCACCATCTCCAAAAGCTCCAAACCCCGCTCCATCCCCGGTCCGCGTGGCCCGCCGATGGAGGTGCGGTTCGCCTTGTCGAACGAACCTTTGAACACGAGATTCAAGTCGGGGTGGCGGGCGCGCAACCTTGCAAGTTCCGAGGCAACGGCACGGCAGGTCTCCTCATTCTCAAGCGAGCATGGCCCGGCCAGCAGAAGCAATTTTCCTTTCTGGTATAGCATGGACACAAGGCTACTCCGGTCCGGCCTGTTTTTGAAAGCCCGGCTTTTCCATCGCGGGGATGCCAAAAACCTCCCCGGCGACCCTGGTGGCGAGCGTGTCGAAGGCGCGTGAAAGCGCGACGGCCACCCCTTCCGGGGATGAGGCCGCAAGAGGCACTGTGAGCGACAATGCGCCCGTGCGGGCGGCGGAGGTGGCGCTGGGCGCGCTGGCCGCTGGCACATACTGCCACCGGGCGCGCAGGCGGACCTCGGAGCAGTCGAGGCGGATCTCGAGCTGCGTGACATCCATGGCAAGGCGGTGTTCGCGACCTGTTCCCGTGGAAGGCGGATAGGGAAGCCAGTCGAGGCCTGTGTTGCCGGCAAGGGCTTGTGCGAAGACGCGGGCGGCCGCCTTGGGAAGCGGCTCGAGCCAGCGGTCGGTGTCGCTGATGGCGAGTCGATTGGGGGCGGTGTGCCAGACAAGCTCCGCGCGGTCATAGAGGTCGGGCAGACGGAAGGAATCAAGCCGAAGCCCGCCCGCCCTCAGGGTTTCGAGGGCGGCGTTGGCGCGGACGGCCGTCGCGGGGGCATCGGCGGAGGTGAGCACATAGTAGCGCGCCGGGTCTGGGCGTGGGGCGAGGATGGAGGAACAGCCGGCGGTGGTCGCGGCGGCGGCGAAAATGGCGATGGCGCGAAATGATGTCAGCATGGGAGGAAATCTGTGGGACATGCGCGATGCCTCAAAGGTCAGCTTTCCCGCGCAGGAGGGTTTCGGGACGGCGCTCAAGGTAGGCGGCAAGGGAACGCACCGCCTCGGCGGCGGCGGAAATTTGGCGGAGCGTTTCGTCCATCTGGGCGGGCAAGGCGGCACCCGGGGCGGCATGGGCGCGAAGGCTTTCGGCAAGATGGTTCAGCTGCGAAAGCGTGTCGCGCGCGGTGGCGCAGGTTTGCGACAACTCGGGGGCGAGCGGTGTAAATTTTTCCGCAAGCTTCCGGGTGCTTTCAAGGGTGGCATTCAGATTGCCCGCAAGGCTGCGGGTCTCGGGGGCGTTAAGAATGCCATTGGCCGATTCGGCCAGATCAAGAAGGCGTTTGTTGAGGGCCTTGAAATCCATGGCGGCGACTCCGTTCTCGACCTGGCCGAGGATGCGGTCGGCCTTTTCCCCCATTTCCGAGAAACGAATTTTGCTTAACTGCTCGGTGGTGCGGGTCAGGGCGCGAACAAGTGCGCCAAAATCGGAAGCCAGTGTCGGGATTTCAGGCAGCCCGCCGGCGGCATCGCTTTGGTGGTATTTGGCGGGTGTCCCAGGGTGAATGTCCAGCTCGACATAGAGCAGGCCGGTGAGAAGGGATTGCGATTGGAGGCGGGCACGCAGGCCGCTCTCGCGCATGGCTTGCTGGTTGTCCGGATTGGAGAGATAGGCCACAAAATCGCGCGTCCCGGGGCGGTCGCCGTCGATTTTGAGCAGCACGGGGATGGCATTGTCATCCGCCGCCTGCCCCGGCACGCGCAAAAGCACGCGATGCACCTCGCCGATGGTGACTCCCTTGAATTTCACACGGGCACCGGATTCCAGGCCGTTCACCGAGTCCTCGAAAAAACAGATGAACTCCGTCTTCCGCATGCTGAATGCGCTCGAGCCAAAAAGCATCACGCAAACGACAATCAGTGAAATGCCGAGAAGGACAAATAGCCCCACAAGGGTGTTGTTAACTTTACGACTCATCGTGACAAAGGTCCTCCCAATTCAAAAGGGTGTGGACGGTGAAAATCAAAGGGGAAACTGAAAACGCGGGATCTTCCAGTCCGAAAGTGATTTTTGCGACAACACACGGCGCGTTCGCGCGGCATGACTCAGTCCCCCGTTTCCTCATACTCCGTGACATATTGGACGTAGAGTTTGTCCTTGGCGATCTTCTTGCGGACCCACCTGGCCATCCCTGGAAAGTTTTTATGGATCATGGAATAATTCTGCCGATCGTCGTGGTTCCACCCAAAATTGTGCGCCATCTCATGCCGGAAGATGCTGGTCACCGGGAGGTTCATGGATGACCACGGGCCGTGAATCTGGGCGAGGCCACCCCCGCCGCCGCGATTGGCCGCGACCCACATGCAGACAAGGTCGGCGCCAACCTTGTTGCGGATCTTGTGCACGCTCTCCTTTTTTCCGCCACAGGTCGCGTAACCCGAGCTTACGGCCCCGAGGCCATGCTTCACGATGTCGCCCTCGGTGGGGGGCACGTATTCGGTTTCGACAAGACCGACAAGGCGGAGGGTGCCCTGCACCTTGCGTTCGTGGAATTTGAAGTTCGTGTAGGCCACAACCTCATTGGCGCGGGCCAGCACGCCTTTGTGCCCGCCAAGACGCTTTTTGACATCCGCCGTGTAAACTATGAGCAAGTCGACAGTGCGCGTGTCGGTGGCAACCGGGACGTCGGGAGAGAACGGGTTTTGCGGAAGCTTGTTGTTGATGATCTTTTTGACGAGCACGGGCTTGGGCAATTTTTTCGGCGCGCTGGTCTCGGGCGGCGGCGCTTCCGTCACGGCGACCGGGACGGTCTCCGCGTCCGAATAATCGGATTCCGTCTCCACACTCAAAGGCGGATTTTCGGGCGGGCGCACGCCGTCACTCTCCGGATGCTCCACAATTTCCGGCAATTTGAAACCATCCGCCGGCGCCTCTTGCGGCGGGGGCGGCTCCTCGGCCATCACCTCATCCTGAACGGGCACGGGAAGCAGGAAAAACCAGGCCCCGACGCCGCCGAAAAGGATCAGCACCGCGAAAAGCGCGGCAAGAAAGGTCCCGTTCCCGCCACGAGAACGCAAAACGTAAACGGTGCCCGCCGCGCGTGCAGGTTTACGGGGGGACGGGGGAGCGCCACGGGGCGCCAGCCGGGGGCCGTTGGCGCGCGGGCGGTGAAACTCGCCTCGCGAAAGGCTGCGGATAGGGCGGATCTTCTTTTTTTCTGGCTGCATCACGTCACAAACAATCAGGGGGAGGTGATGCCGCAACCCGGCTGGCTTGGCAACGCCGCTTTGGTCCCAGGCTTTTGTTTTTTCTTGAGGATTACCAAACGAGGGGAAAGGGCGGGCGTTGCGCCTTTAACCATGCGCAAGGCTGGCGATGTCCACCGTCGTCACCCCCGCATCGGCAAGCACCATGCAACAGGCGTTGAGCGTCGCGCCAGTGGTGAAAACATCATCAAAAACAACATGCCGCCGCGCAAGATCGGGGACGGCACCGGCCCGCAGGGCGAAGGCACCTTTTATGTTCGTCGCGCGGTGGGCGCGGTCCAGCCGGGTCTGGGTGGGCGTGTCACGCGTTCGCACAAGGATGTCGGCGAGCGCCAGATTGTCCTGTGGCAGGAGGCGGACAAGTTTTTCGAGGACGAGCCTTGATTGGTTGTATCCCCGCCAGCGTTCGCGGCGCGGGTGCAAGGGCACGGGGACCAGCACGGCGCCACGCAGATGTTCCGGGTATCCCGGCGTGGTCGCAATCAGGCGCGCAAGATCCTCCGCAAGCCACACCGCCTTGTGGTATTTCAGGTCGATGATGAGCGATCGGGCGTTTCCCTTGGCGAGCATGGCCGTGCGTCCGCGCCCGAATGCGGGATCAAGCTCCTCGCAATGCGAACAGCGGCGCGCACCGGCGAGCATGCCGGAAAAGGGGTAGCCGCATGTGTCGCAAAACGGCGCCTGCACGCGCGGGAGCGATTGGAGCGCGGCTGGCGAAAGGTAGCGCCACGGCGGATTGTCCACAGGGACGCCCGTCAGCATGCAATCGCGCGGGAAGAGCAAATCCAGGCAGGCCTCCCGGACGCGGCTCAGAAAACCAAGTTGCGGCATGGGCGGATCGGATGATGGGACGGGGGATTGGGTTGGGAAAAGCATCGGGCGATCGGGGCGGAGCCGCGGGGCGCATACCGGCCCGCGCCGCACCTGTTGTCAAATTTACTTTCAAAAAAAACATTCCCCTGAATCCTCGGGTGCCGCTATTCAAAAACCGCGTTCGCCCATCCATTCAATGACCTCACCCAATCTCATCGCCGCCCCTTCCCTGCCCGCCTTGGTCGGGCATAGCGGGTTCGTTGGTTCCACTCTTATGAACCAGGCGCCTTTCGCGCCCGACGCCCTCTTTCGCTCCACAAATATCGCCGGGATCGAGGGACGGGAGTTTGACACGCTTTTTTGCGCCGCCGCCCCCGCCCAAAAATGGCTCGCCAATAAAAATCCCCAGGACGACCTTGCGAAAATCAAGGGACTCATGGGGCACCTGCGCAAGGTGCGCGTCCGGCAATTCATCCTCATCAGCACCGTGGACGTGTTCAAGGACCCCGTTGGCGTGGACGAGGCCACCCCTGTCGAAAAGTCCGGCCTCCATGCCTATGGCCTGCACCGCCGCCTGCTTGAGGAGTTCGTGGAGGAGCAATTTCCTGCCCACATCATCATTCGCCTCCCAGGGCTTGTTGGCCCGGGCCTGCGCAAGAACATCCTCTTTGATTTTCAAAACGCCAACAATCTGCACCTCATTGATTCCCGCCACATCTTTCAGTTCTACCCGATGGTAAACCTTTGGTCGGACATTCAGACGGCTCTTTCCGCCAAGCTCCGCCTTGTGCACCTCACCGCGGAGCCTGTCGGGGTCCGTGAAATCGCCGCGGCCGCCTTTGGGCTGGATTTCACGCAGACACAAGGTTCCGCGCCCGTTTGTTACGACATGCGCACCCGCCATGCGGCCGTTTTTGGCGCACCCGTCCCCTCGCCTTGGCAATATGACAAGCGCGCGACTTTCCTTGCCTGCCGCGCCTACGCGCAAAGCGAACCGCGAAAACCAACGGGGCCGGCGTCCCATTGACAATCGCCTCCGCGCCACTTTGCCGGAGCCGGTCGCGAAATGCTACCGTTCGCGGCGGATGATCAAGGAAGTGTTGATGCCGGCAAAGGCAAAGTTGTTGGACATGAAGTATTCAATGTCGAGCGCGCGCCCGCTCCCGACGACGTAGTCCAGGTCGCCACAAAGCGGATCCACCGTGCCAAGGTTGATTGTCGGCGCGAACCAGCCCTCGCGCGCCATTTCAAGCGTGAGCCATGCCTCCATTGCGCCGCATGCGCCGAGTGTGTGGCCAAAATAGCTCTTGAGGGACGCGAAGGGCGTCTTGTTTCCAAAGAGTGCCGCAGTGGCGTTGGATTCGGCGATGTCACCACGGTCCGTCGCCGTGCCATGCGCGGAGACAAAACCAATCGCGCCCGCTGGCAGGCCGGAGCTTTTCAAGGTTTTCTCCATGCAAAACTGCATCATTTCGCGATTGGGTTGTGTGATATGCATCGCGTCGCAATTTGTTGAAAAGGCGATGATTTCCCCGTGGATGGTGGCGCCGCGCGCCTTCGCGTGCTCCCATTCCTCGAGGATCAAGGTGCTCGCCCCCTCGCCAATGACGAGGCCGTCGCGATCCTTGTCAAAAGGACGTGGCGTCAGTTCCGGGCTGTCATTGCGTTGGGAGGTTGCGTAAACCGTGTCGAAGACGACGGCCTCGGAGACACACAGCTCCTCGGCGCCGCCAGCAAGCATCACCTTTTGATAACCGTGCTTGATGGTTTCATAGGCGTAACCGATGGCCTGGGAACCGCTTGTGCACGCGCTTGAGGTTGGAATCAGGCGCCCGCGAAGCCCGAAGAAAAGGCCGGTGTTGGCGGCGGTCGTGTGCGGCATCATCTTCACATACGTCGTCGCGGTGACGTTGTGCGTGTCCTTGTCGGTCACAAGTGACGCCATTTCGCGCATCGCATTCGTGCTTCCCGTGGAGGACCCATAGGCAATGCCCGTCTCTCCCCCGGTCAAAACCGGATCGCCAATGAGTCCCGCCTTTTCCAGCGCAAGCTCCGAGGCGACCGTTGAAAGCTGCGCGCACCGCCCCATGCCGCGCAATTGGATTCTCGAATAGTGCCGCGGAGCCTCAAAATTCGTGATCGGCGCCGCAAGGCGCGTGTTCAGCCCCCGGATCTCCCCCCAATCCTTCATTTGCACGACGGCGTTCTTTCCCGCCCGCAAACGCGGGAAGATTTCCTGCCATGAATTTCCGAAGGCGGTGACGCCCGCCATCCCTGTGATTGCGACGCGATGGATCATAGGAGGCCTCCGTTGATTGAGATGACCTGGCGGGTGATGTAGGCGGCGGAGTCACTTGCGAGGAAGGCGACCAGCGCGGCCACCTCCTCCGTCCTGCCCATTCTTCCAGCCGGAATGGCCCCAAGCGCCATTTTCAAGGCCTCGGGATCCATCCTGGCCATTCCCGTCTCAATGAGACCGGGCGCGACGCAGTTCACGGTGATCTTTCGCTTCGCAAGCTCAAGCGCCAGCGCCTTGGTGGCGCCAATGATGCCCGCCTTGGATGCGCTGTAATTCACCTGCCCGCGATTGCCCATGATCCCGGAGACACTCGAAAGCGTGATGATGCGGCCGCCGTTCCGCGCCGTGATCATCGGCATCACAACGGGATGCAGGACGTTGTAAAAACCGTCCAGATTTGTCCGCAGGACATCATCCCAGTCGGAATCGCCAATCATGGGAAAGGCGGCATCGCGCACAATTCCCGCATTGAGAACAACGCCGTAATAGGCGCCATGCTCCGCGATGTCCGCCTCGAGGATTTCACGCACGCCGGACCGCGAGCGCGTGTCAAACCGCAGCAGGCGCGCCTCGCCGCCGATGGCGGAGATTTTCCCGAGGGTCTCCTCCGCGCCCGCGCGGTCCTCCTTGTAATGCGCCGCCACGGAAAAGCCATCCGCCGCAAGCTTCACGGCAATCGCCGCCCCGATGCCCTTGCTGGCACCTGTGACAAGAAATGTCCTTTTCATCGTTTAAGAAGTTCCTCCAAGTTTTCCCATGAGATCTGGCAAGTCGAAAGCGTTGCCCTGGCGACACAAGCGCCTTCCAAAAACGCCTTTGCCTCAAACACGCCGACAAACTCGTCACGCACGACTATTTCGACGCTTACCCGCAATGTCGAATCAAACGGAATGGAACGGACCGCGGGCCGGAAATCCCGGCAGCCAAGCAGCATTCCCGACTGCGCGGGACGGCCGTTTTCCCGATCGTGGAAACCAACCCAGACGCCGATTGTCTGCGCCATGATCTCAATGAGCAATGTCGCGGGCAACTCTCCGGCATCATCCAGGAACGGCAGAAAATCATCGCCAATCCTGCTCTCGCAAGTGGCGCCGCCACCGTCAATCATCGTCAGGTTTTTCGCCCACAACATCGGCGTTGAATGCGGCAGAAATTCGTTTGTGGAAATGTTCATTTTGATTTTTTCCAATGCTTTTCCCGGAGTTTTTTCAGGCGCGCCCCACGCACAAACTCACGTTGTTTCCCCCGAATGCGAAGGAATTGGAGAGCGCGAGTCCGGTCTCGAGTTTTTGATTGGGTTTTGTGACAAGCCCGATTGGCGCGAGCGTTTCATCCAGCGGATTTTCCCTCGTGAAAACCTGGGACGGCAAAGACAGGGAGGCATCGTCCAGAAGGGCGCAACAGATGGCAAGCTCAAGGGCGCCGCAAGCGCCAAGGGTATGCCCCGTAAGATGTTTCGTACTACTGCAGGGTGTCTCACTTCCAAAAACACGCGACACCGCCTTGCTTTCCATTTTGTCATTCAGGGGCGTCCCGGTTCCATGCAGATTTAGATATCCGATCCCGGAAGGCTCCACATTCGCCTCCCGCAACGCCTGTCGAATCGCCTTTTCCGCGCCAATTCCATCGGGATGGGGAGCCGACATGTGATATCCGTCGGATGACTCGCCGATGCCGCGCAATGCCACGGAGGCTGGCGACTTTGAAAGCAAAAACAAAACGGCGCTTTCCCCGATTGTGATGCCATCCCGGTTTTTTGAGAACGGCGCGCAGCCGGTCATCGAAAGCGCCTCAAGCGAGTTGAATCCATTCAATGTCATCCTGCAGAGGGAATCCGCGCCGCCTGTGATCGCGGCGTCAATGACCCCGGCGCGAATCAGGCGTGCCGCGCTTATGATGGCCCGCGCGCTTGAGGAGCACGCGGTTGAGATGGTGTAGGAGACTCCTTCGACACCAAGAAACTTGGATAGAAAATCCGAGGTGTCGCCAAACTCCTGCTGCCGGTAGAAAAAAATCTCCGGCCATTCCCCATGCCGTTGGAAATGCGCGAGCGCGCTTTCCCCATCGGAGATCCCACTTGTGCTCGTCCCCATGATGACACCGATTCTTTTCGCGCCAAAACGGCGGATGGCATCCTCAACCTCCTCCCGAATCTGCTCAAGTGCCGCGAGGGCGAGCCGGTTGTTTCGCGATCCGTGCTCCCTGTGGCGCGGGGGAATCGCGGGCAATGGCGCCTTTATCGCGCCGACGGGGACCGCACGATGATCCACGAGAAAGGTGTCATCCATTTCCCACGGCGGGACCAATCCCGAACGCAAGTTTCCGCGAAGCGCGGCAGTGTTTTCCCCAAGCGCGCTGACCTGGCCTATGGCGTTAAAAAATATCAAGTGTCATCCTCCAGATTTTGGATTGAAATATCGTAGTGGAAAATTCGGTGCACAATGCGGACAGGCTCGCGAAGCCCGTTTCTGTTCTCATAAAAAAAGTCCTCGACAACCTTCCCTTCCCCATCGCGCAAAACACGGCGGGAGTCGCCCTCATCAGTCAACGCCCATCCGGAGGGAAGATGGCCCCTCCACGCGTCAACAGGCCAGGTGCTCAACATTATGTCGGACAGAACCTGCGCCCCGGATGGCGCATTTGGCAACCCGGCAAGTTGCTCAACCTCAATTTGGCCGGATGTGTAGACAATCTTGAAAAGCCGCGCCCCCAATGTGGAAACTCCCGCGAAAGTGATCTTTTCGCCATCCGCGTCGAGAATGGTTTGCAAAGAGTGAATCCCGCCATCTGTTTTTGCGACAAGCAATTGCTCGCGGTGAAACGGCCTCGCAATCGCGGGCTTTGGAAGTGTCGCAAACTCTTTTGGGGACGGCTGGAAGACGGGCTGTGAGGTCCCGACGGTCGCGCAGGCGCCGAGAAGAACGAAAGACAGAAGAAACACCAGTACGCGGGAAAGCATGAACGGGTGCCAAAGAAACGAAAAAAGCGACTTTGAAAAGCAAAAATGTCTCATGTGTGGATGGGGGGATTTCCATTTTGCGCAAGAGGCGCGAGCAAATAGGCGGTGAAAATTCCGGATGACAGGACAAGGCCGAATCCGGCGATGGCCGGCAGGTGGCTGAACGCAAGCATTCCGAAACCAAGCAAGGTGGTCAGCGCATCCACGGAAACCGCGAGCATCGTCGTGGCTGGCCGCGCGTTCTCGTTTGCGAAAAAAAGCGTGTAATCAATTCCAATTCCCAGCACAAGCACGAGGGCAAGAAGCGAAAAAAGGTTCAATGGCTGCCCCGTGGCCGCGAGCACGCCAAACGGGACAAAAACCGCAAGCAGCACCGGAAGCGTTGTCCTCAACCCGCGAAAAATCCCAAAACGCACCATAAAAACAGCCAGGACAAGAATTAGCGAAACCATGAGCAATTTGCCAAAATGGATGCGATAAGTGGAAAAAATCCCGCTCAGTTGCGCGCGGCGATTCAACCAGTGAACATCCGGAAGCGTTGAGGCGACCTGGCGCAGCGCGGCATCGTCCGTGACTCCCGTGACGGGCACGAGTGCCGTCATCTTGCCGTCTTTTTGTCCGAACCAAGCTAAACGCATGCCTCGGCTCACCGGCGATGCAAGCCATTCGTCAGGAAGAAGGGGGTGAAATTCAGGAGCCGCCGCATCCGGAATGTCTATTTCCGAGTTTCGCAGGCTGGCGCAAATGGCGGGGAGGGCGGCGGAAACGACCTGATGATTTTTGCGCTGGGTATCGAGCGAAGGAAGAGAATCTGTCAGCAACCGAGCGCCGGAAATTTTTTTTGCGCCTTTCAATTCCCCAAGCAGGGGCGACAACCTTTCCATCTTTTGCAACAACCCTTCGGCGCTGTCACTCCGCACAACAAACCAGGTCATGTCGGCACCCTGCCCTGTCAAGGCGCCGACCGCCGCCTCGTTCTCACGGAATGAAGCTGGAAAGCTTTGGAACGCGCCAATGTCATCATTCGTTTCCAAGGCGAAAAAACCTGCGGCGCCAACGACTGCGGCAAGCGCTGGAATCCCGTGCCTGACCAGCTTGTGTGTCCGCCAGATCCGGGTCCAAAATTCAGAAAAATTTCTTTTTTTAGAGATCCGGCGTGGTGTTTTTTTTGACAAAAATGGAAACCAGAGAACAACGGTCAAAAAGGCCCCGGCCAGCCCGAAAATGGCGTAAACGGTGATCTGGCGAAACCCGGGAAAGGGCGCGGCAAGAAAAACAAGGTAAGAAAGAAGCGTCGTGAAAAATGAAAACACGAGTGGCTTCATGATTCTCCGGAGCGCGTCAAAGCCAGTCTCTGCTGGAGGCGACATCATTCTCTCCGTGAGAAAATGCAACGCGTAATCCACGGCGATTCCAATGACACTCGTGCTCAGGACAAGCGCGAGGAGATGCACTTTCTCAAAACTTGCCAGCAATGCGGCGATCCCCGTGATCATGCCGGTGCCGGTCGCCAGAATGGTCAGAAGAAACGGTCCCGGCGAACGAAAGAAAAAACCGACAAGAAGGACGACGCCGATGGCCGAAAGCGTGCCAAGCCATCCAAGCTCGGATTTTGCCTGTGTCGCCGCATAATCGCTGTAAAACAACGCGCCACGCTGAAGCACGGCGGAATCCGGCCAGCGCCGCCTTAGTTCGCTTTCCAATGTGGAAAGTTTTTCCACAAGCGCATGCGAATGGGCGATGTCAAACGAGGAATTTTTCAATTCGCCACTGACAAGACGCCATTTTTTTCCGGAAGCATCCTGTGCCGTGAGCCAGTTTTGCGCAAAGGTGACGGGGGCGGTTGAATCGTGTTGCAAGGCAAATTGATGCGCCCTTGCAAGCAATGCGGGATCGCGTTGCAACTCACGGGACGTGACCCCGGCGAATGGTGAATAAAGCTGCGCCACGACCCATTGCCCCCAATTCTCCGGATTTTGCGCGAGTTGCGAGCGCGTTTTCGCCGTGAGAATCTGCGCGCGAAACTTGAAAAAAAATTCCGCCCATCGCGACTGCGCTGCCGCGTCGACAGGCCCTTCGACAAGGGCGATTTCCGGAATTTTTTGAAGCTCGGAAATCCACCATTCCGCAGGCAGGCAATCACCGTTGTTGGAATCCGAGACAAGCCATAACATCTGCCGGTTCAGGCGTCCGGCCACCTCCTCGGCAAGCTCCGGAGGCAAAGCGTCATCACCGCCATCGGGCAGCAGCGCCAATATGTTTGTCTCGACGGCGGCGTTGGGGAGCTTGCAATGCAGAAACAGGCCGATTCCAACCAGAATGGCGAGCCAAAGAAATGCGAATGCACGATGGAGCTGGCGGGAGGGCATATTATTCCCGGAGAGGGGGTATTTGTGAAAAGATTTCCTTTTCCGCCGCCGTGAGCGTGGGAGGACTCATTTTGAAATTTGAAAATGTGATTGTCGTGAGATCACCCTGGGCATCCTCAAAAATTGCCGTTTTGAAATTTTCCTCCCCGGAAAGCGTTATGCGCCGGAAAATTTTGTCCAAAGGCGCCTCGCGTGGCGAAAGCACGATTTTCCACCTGCCGCCTTCCTCGGAAAAGGATGTCGTGAAATTCTTCTCGAGCATGGCGCGATCCGCTCGAAAAAGTCCGGTGAGAAGGCGATTAAGTTGAAAAAGTTGCGGTTGTTTCTCGGCGGTGATGATTTGCGGAGGCTGCCCGGCAATGCGTTGGAAAAGCACTCCCTCGTTCATCAAGAGTGTGTTTTCAAATGGTTTTTTTTGATTCCAAAAAAGACCGGCCTCCCGTGCGACAAGCAATTCCCCGCGCGATTTGAGGGGCTTGTCAATTCCATGGATTTGTTTCTCCTGCTGAAACTCGCAACGCAGCACGGGAATGGATTCAAAACGTTTTTGCAAATCCTCCAGCACGAGCGCGTGCGCGGGCGTGCCGGCGGCCAATGCGAGGAGGATAAGGAATGAGAAGATGATTCGACGGGATTTCATGTTTGGAAGTTTTGGTTTTTCATGCCGAAAGAAATTCGTTCACGCTCCTTGCCGCCTGATATCCGGAAATGGCGACAGCTTCGACACCAGGACCAAGATTGGTGTCCGCGCCGGCAAAGAAAAGCCATTTGACCGGGGAATGTGTCAGCGGGGACCATGTGCCAAACGCATGTCCGTAAATCATGCCATACGGCACCTGGCAGAAACGCAAAAACGTCCTTGGTGTCGCGGTCTCAACATGCAAAATGTGTCCGCGAAGTTGTGGAAACGAGGTTTCCACGTCACGGATGAAGGCTTTTGTAAAACATGTTTTCTTTTCCCGATAGGCATCCCCGTCGAGCGCAAGCCAGCGAACGGATTCCTCGTGGGAAAGAAGCTTGATTGCCGACATTGCGGAGTGGCCGGGAGGCGCGAGTGAATTGTCATGCCGCGATGGATTTGCAAGCGCGAACACCCGCGTTCCATCCCGGACAAATGTGTGTTCAGGAATGTCAAAAACACCCTCGCATGCCATGTTCATCAACACGGCGGACGGGCCGGGGACGCGCGAGAAAAGCCGCTTTCGAAAAACCAATGGCAATGCCATTGTTGGAAGAAAATTGCGGAATGTCCCGGAGACATTTCGATTTGCGATGACAGCCCGCGTCCGAAAAAAACGACCATTTGCGCCAACAAGGATTTCCGCCGCATCATTCGCCGGTGGAAGGATTTTGTCCGCCGTTGTCCTGCAAAGTACGATCCCGCCCCGAAACTCGATTTCCCGCGCCAGCAGGTCGGCAAGCTTCCGGATGCCGCCGGCAGGATAAAATCCGCCCTCAAGATGGTAGGCGTGAAGGGGGACCGCATTGCCAAGCGACAAGAGGGCGGGCGAGTCAGTCAGATAATTGCAAATATTCGTCAGCAAATCCTCCAGAAGTGGATTCTTGACGAAGCGTCGCAAAAACATCAGATACGGCTCTTGGAACAGCTGCGGGATGGCGGAGGTTTTTTCCGAATTTTCATCCAGATTGACGGGGGGCTCATGCGACATGGATTTCAGACCTTCCCGCCGTCGCAGGTGGAGCAAACGAGTCATCTCGGCAAAAAACGCCCGCATCCCGCCGGCATCCCCAGGAAATTTTTCAGCGAGCAAGGAAAGGAGATTCTCCACGTTGCCGGAAATGTCGAAAACCCCCGATGTTCCAATGTGACGCTGGCTTGTTTGCAACCAGCGGATCTCACTCCGGAATGGCGACTGCGACAGGAGATTTTCAAAAGTCCCTCCCGGACCAAATCCGCTTATATCCTGCACCCCGGCGCTAAAAACAAATTTTTTCTCACCGATTCTCCTTTCCCACGAGGACGCGAGTCCGCCGACTTTGTCGTGCGATTCGAGCACGCAAACGCGATGCCCTTTCCGGGCAAGCAACACCCCCGCCGTCAGGCCGCCGATGCCGGCGCCAATGACAAGAACATCAAACCGCTCGTTCGGACAATGGAGGTCCGAATGCTCGTTTTTTTGCTCGATTTGGGCGGATGTTGTCACTTTTGGGATAGGCCGAGTTTTTCAAATAAAATCGCTGGACTCGTAAAACACATTTCGCGGGAATGCTTGTCGATTGCAATTTGTGTCGTTTGCGCCTTCGTGGCCCGCCGTCGCGTGGCAAGGTTGAAGATCTCATAATCAATTCTCAGGCGGTTTTCCCATTCCACAAGAATTGCCGTCACCGTTATCTTCTGGCCCAGGGCCACCGGGGAAACATACTTCATTCTCGTTTCGACAATCGGCCAGAAATAGCCGGATTTCTCCATCTCAAGATAGCCGTAATGGAAGGAATCAAGCAGGGCGGACCGGGCGCATTCGAGAAAACGGAAATAATTTCCATGCCAGACAACCCCCATCGGATCCACATCGTAAAATTGCGGTTGAAGCTCGATGGTCGCGCTTCGGAACGGCGCGGAGGGTGCTGTTTTTGAAATGGGAATTTTCATGATAAAAGTGGGGTTGTCATGCTACTCGCGATTTTCATGCGGGAATTTTTCGGAGATTCCCTCCTTCCAAAAATCAAAAAAATTCGCCCATTCCAATGGCGCGCGGAGCGTGTGGAATTCGAGTTTTTCCACGAACTTTTGCGCGGCGGCACGAAGGGAATCCAACCGGTTTGCCCGTGGAATTTCCAGCGGGTTTGCGAATTCCTCGAGATAAATCTTCCGGCCGTCATCCTCCCGCAGGGCGAACATGGTGAAGACAGGAACCCGCAGTGAGGCGGCCAGAAGAAAGGGGCCTTGCGGAAATGGCGCCTCCATGCCGAGAAACGGCACATTCACGACACGGTCGGGACTGTCGGCTGAAACGCGGTCGGCGGCAATCGCAACCCATTCCCCGGCACGAATTTTTTCCTGAAGCATCACGGCTGTAGCGGGCGTGAATTCGGTGATGGAAAGAATTCGCAACTGCGATCGCGCCGCAAACTCCTCGAGAAGCCTGGCAAAGCGTCTCGTGTTTTCCTGAAAAAAGACCGCATTGATGACAAATCCATCCATCGTCGCAAGCGCCCTGCACAATTCAAAATTTCCAAGGTGCGCGCACAATGCGATTCCGCCCTTCCCTGATTGCAAGTGTTCCCGGACATTTTCACTCATCACGATTTCGACGGAATTCTTTGGAATTTCCCCGCGCCAAGCCGCGAGTTTTTCCAGCATGTTTTCCCCGAAGCGCAAAAAATGCCGGTAGCTTGTGATTTTCTTTCCCACAGGCGCGCCGCGCGTGGTGGCAAAAGCTTTTAGCCGTCGCAAATAAGCCTCCGATGCGCGACGATGCGTGCCAGCCGTGATCCAATACACGGCGATCACCGGATGGAGAAAGAATTGGAAAATGCGCCGTCCAAAAAAACGATAGACGAAAAACAACACCCGCATCCCCAGCAACCCCCGGCGTTCCCGGAGCCTCGCCCAATTGGCGGCGTCGACATCCTCCTGTTTCTTTCCGCAAAAAAAACGCCCGGGCATGCCAAGGAGCATCAGGATGACGAGGCGTGTGTGCATCCGTGCGATCCGGAAATTATCCCGCCAAGGGCGGAAATTGGAAATGCCATCCTTGGGATAGGACACATGCACCGGAATGAATTTGATGGGTGTTTTTCTCCAGGCGAAACGCACCATGATCTCGATGTCGAATTCCATCCGGAGTCCGACTTTGGCACGTGCGAGGATCGCGAGAGTCTCTTTTATCGGATAGACGCGCAGTCCGCACATGCTGTCCTTGATTGAAAACGAAAGGGTCTCAAGCCAGACCCAGGCATGTGTCAAATAGCGGCTGTAAAAGCGGGAACGTGGCACGGTGTCGTCGTAAATTGGCCGCCCGGAGACAAGGGCGTTTGGAATCTCCCGGGAGAGCGCGAGAAATTCGGGAATCACACGACTGTCATGCTGGCCATCGGCATCGATTTGCAACGCGTGTGAAAATCCCTGCTTGTCCGCCTCGCGGAGCGCTGTAAGCACGGCACCGCCCTTTCCCATGTTTTTTTCATGCCGCAAAATTGAAATTCTTTGCGCGGGGAATTTTTTGATTAAATCGGGCGGCAATGGCACCGTGCTGGCGTCATCCACAATGAAAACCGGCAACGCATATTTCTGCAGGGCGGACAGGACCGCAGGCAGCATTGAGCCGTGGTCATGACAGGGGATGATGATGCATGGATTGAATGTCATTTTTTGCATTCTTGCGCGGTCACTTCATTCGGATTTTTCCAAAACTTGCCGTCTCCTCCCCACATTTGTAGCTAAACTCCAGCAATTTTGCCCCGGCATCGAGGTTGAGCTGGAGGCGGACGGTGTCATTGGGGACAAGCGGTTTTAGAAATTTGAGTGAAACCAGGTGGGAAAAGGTCAGATCTGGAGCCAGCATCTCCGTCGCAAAATGCTCGGCCCAGCGGAGTTGCGCGACGCCTGGGAGAAGTGGATGGGTTGCGAAATGCCCGCGAAACCAGATTAAATCGGGATCAAGCTTGAATTTAAGAATGACGCTGGATGGATTTTCCGGGCACGGAATCCTTTCGATCCCGAGCGGTTTTTCCGGCAAGAAAAGAGATTCCAGCGCCGCGGCATGGCGTTTCCCCTGTGTGCTCTCGGGAATTCGTGGAACAACGCGAATCCGCCGTGGAATGGCGACAGGTTCAAGCGTTTCACGAAGGTGCCCGCGGATTTCCAGCAGAAATTTCCCGACGCCGATTTTCCGAAAATGGGAAAGGGTCGTTTTGTCCAATACGAGAACGGCAGCGATAAAAGTGCGTGTGCCAACCGTAAGCGGAAGCGCGGCCACATCATCAATGCCTTCGATTGCCCGCAAGCGCGTTTCCACGTCCACGAGAGAGACGCGTTTTTCCTCGATTTTCACCACCCGGTCGAGCCGTCCGGCCAAACGAAAACGACCGTCCTCCTTGGTTTCGATTTTGTCATCGGTGAGAAGATAATTGGAGTCGGGCAAAAAAGGCGAGCGAATGGAAAGGCGGCCGTCGTCCCCGCTTTTGATCTCAACGCCTGGAAGCGGTGTCCAAAACTCGCGGTCAATGGCGGTGTCGCGCCATGCCATCGCCCCGGCCTCCGTGGAACCAAAAATCTCAAGGGGAGCTACCCCAAGAATTTTCTGTGCAAGCAAGGCTGTCTCGGGAGGCAGAACACCTCCCGCGCAGAGAATGAAACGGCACTGGAGCGGCGTCAGGGTTGTGTCAAGTCGCTTCAGGAACGCGGGGCTGGAGACAAGGCAGAAATCCGATGATATTCCGTGCAATTGCTCATGGTATTCAATGAGATGTTCGTTGAACGGGACTCCCATGGAAAGGGGGAGCAACACGCGAAATTGGAACCCGTAAAGATGCAGATGGGAGGTGGTGCCAAGCACGGCGGAACCAGGCAGGCGCTGCCCCCAATGGGCGGCATGCAATTCGTTTTCGACACGCAATTGCGCCCGTGTTTTTGAAACCTTTTTGGAAACGCCGCTGGAGCCGGATGTGAAAAACGTGACGTTGGATTCCTCGGCGGATTCCGAATTCAAGGGATGCGTGGGATGGCACTCTTTTTCGTCGAGAAGTGATGCCTCCCCGGACATGTCGTCACCCACGTGGATTTTCAAACAATCCGTGGCCAGGGGCAAGTCGGTGAGAATGGCGTCAAACGCGCCGGCGGCATGCTGTTCATTGAGGACGGCGGCGCGGTTATGGCCGGGCAGGACGACGTTTTTATTGGCGCGATAGGCGGCAAGAAAGGCGGCGGCGTGAAGCGCGGCATTGTCAAAACAAAGCGCGAAGGATTTTTCCCTGCGAGAGGAGAGAATTTCCGCAAGCGCGAGGGCTGTCTTTTTGAATTGGCCAAAGGTCCGTTTCGTGCCGTTTTTTTGGATGGAAACCACCTTGTCAGCCGCATGGGGGGCATCAAGGATTTCCTCGAACTTAAGCGGGAAAACTCTCATTTCTTAAAAATAATTTTGCGCGTGATCCGCTCGCCGCAAAAGAGCGCGGCAATCAGGACATAAGCGATGGCGCCGTTGTAAAGGGTCCAAAGTTTCATGTCGCCAGAGAGGGCGGTAAGAAGGGCCATGACACCGTTGAAAACAAAGAGTGCGCACCAAACCTGTGTGACGCGGCGGGCGTAGGGAATGGCGCTCTCTGGAAAGTCGTTTCCGTCGACAAGACGCGCGAAACGTTCGCAGAAACTCGGGGGCTTGGCGAGGGACAATCCAAAGACGCCAAGAAAGAGCGCGTTGGCGGCGACTGGATAAAAAAGCAGGCATTCGCCCCAATGGAAGACCCATGCCAGAATGACAAGAAAAGTCCCAATGATGGAAAGCGCGGCGCTGGCGGCAAAAAGATCCCGGAAGCGCGGGCGTGCCTGAAAGACGCGAAGCGCAAAAAGCGCGAGAAGAAACGGCGCCACCACGCGAATGCCATGCTTTTGCAGTCCGAAATAGACAAGAAAAGGATAGGCCAGAAGGATGCTTCCGGCAAAAATTGCGAGTGTGCGCCGCATTTTCAATCACTGCGGGGGCAAATCCTTGGCAACGCCATCCGGCGCATTGTCCGGTGTTTCCGGCTGCTCGAGAAGCGCCTTCACCGCATCGACAACGTCGCCCACCGTGCGCACTGACTTGAAGTCCTGCGGCTTGATTTTCCGCCCGGTCGCACGCTGGATCTGGACGACCAAGTCCACAGCGTCGATCGAGTCGAGGCCAAGGTCGGCATAGAGATGGGATTCCGGCTTGATGGTGTCGGGATCAATCTCAAAAAGCTTGTGGAGGTGCCCTTTGATTTCGCTAAGGATTTCTTCTTTGTTCATTGTTGGAAAGCGTCTGGGTTTCTTTGCGAGGCGATGAACTTGGCAAGGGTGGCGACAGAATAAAAGTGCTTCCGCGTCTCCTGATCCTCGGACGAAAACGAGATCTTGTATTTGTTTTTCAAGACCAGGCCGAGTTCGAGGGCGTCAATTGAGTCCAGCCCGAGGCCTTCGCGGAAAAGAGGTGCGTCGGTTTCAATATCCTCTGGCGTGAGGCCCTCAAGGTTGAGTGTCCCGACGATAAGTTGCTTGATTTCTTTGACAAGGGTGTCCATTGAAAAGGGCAGGCTTCTATGGCGGAAGAAGCGCGTTGGCAAGGAATTCGTTTAGGTTGCGGACGGCGCGGGCCTCGGGGACGGCGTCCCTCAGGAAGTCTTTCACCCGGATCTTTTGCCCCACCCTTATGCTGAACCGCGGGCGCACGGGCGCGGTCTGCCACCACTTTTTTTCCTTGGTCAGGACGCGCGGGACGCAGGCGATATGCACGACGCGCAGGTCGGCGAGGCATCTTACCGCGATATTCGCCGCCCCGCGTTGCAGCGGGTTGAGCCGGAAATTTTCCCGTGTCCGGGTGCCTTCCGGAAAAATCAGGATGGGGTCGCCCGCGGCGAGGCGCTCCCTGCAAGCCTCAATCACCTCCTCGGCGCCCCGGTTGGGGACATAGCCGGCGGCGCGGACAATGGCGCCTAGGAAAAAATTCCCCCACAATGCCTCCTTCACGACACAAGTGCAGCGCGGCAGAAGGGCGGTAAGGAGAAAATAATCGGCCAGGGACGGGTGGTTTGAAACGATGACGCACCCGGCGTCCATTTTCAGCAACTCGGCGTTTTCCACGTGAAAATCCAGCAGCCTCAAGCCGCGCAGCATCGCGACAAAGAGGACAAAGGAGCGCTGGATGCCCCATTGGGCGAGATACCTGCGCTGGTGTTTTTTGCAGACAGTGCGGAACAGCGGGAAGACGGCGCACGCAAGTACAAGCGCAAAAATTCCAAAAACCGCGAAGGAGAATCCCGTCGCCGCGATTCTCCAAAAAACATCCAGTCGTCGGGGGATCTTGGTCATTCAGATGGCGGTTTTTTCGCACAAATACTCGCGAAGGAAAGCGAGCGATGGGGGCATGGCGCCGTCATTTTCCCGGCATTTTGGGAATGCCGCCGCCAACGCCGCCCCTTGTCCGTCCCGTTTTTTCCCCCATAAAAAAGCGACGGCATAGGCGGGAAAGGATTCCGGGCAAAACGGACGATAAACATCCGGGAAGCCTGTCTCAAAATCCACGTGCAAAACGCGCTCGAAGCCGGCCTCGAGGAAGGCGCGCGCCTCGTGGAGCGACTGGCGGAAAGTGTCGGTGCCGGCGGATATGGACACGGATGGGAGCGTCTCTTGCGCGGTAATGGCGAATTGCCCGACAGCGGCGTTATGGACGGACATCGTGAAGTTTGTCGGGGAGATCGCCGCATCGGCCGCAAGTGCCGTGATAATCTGCGTGGTGCGTTCGCTTTCGCCGTGACGGCTTGCAAAAACAAGCGCGTTGGCGGGGTTGCGGGCATGGACCCCAAGCGCGGCCTGGATCGCATGGCGGGAACCGGCGCTCAAACGCCGCGCGGTCATCATTGGAATCTTTGGCGCAGCGTCGGCGGGGCGGTTTTCAATTTTTCCCTGGAAAATTTCCGCCACGTCCATTCCGGGCGCGCAAACCTCCCAATCCAAAAGAACGATACCTGCCGCGTCCAAGACGCGTTTCGCGACGCTGCCTTCAAAAAAACTCATGAATCTTTGCCAGCGAGGGTGGAAAATGCCCAAAAATTCCGCAAGAAAAAACGTGGTGCCTGCACTTGGAAGGCAGATGCGAAAAACGGACTGGATGCGTTTTTTTCCTTTGGGCGCCTGGCCTCCGCAAGGCAGGCGGAACGGTTGTGTCCGGCGGAAGGCTATTGGTATGGGGGAATGTCCTCGGCGAGAGTCGCGCGGCGGAAGCGTGTGAAACGCGAATGCGGCAGCGCCGCGACGAAATGGCGTCCGTAGGTTTTGGTCAGCACGCGGGAGTCGAGAATAAGGAGGCGCCCGCGGTCGTTCATCGTGCGGATGAGACGCCCGATGCCCTGCCGGAATTTTATCAGCGCGGCGGGAAGGCTCATCTCGCCAAAGGGGCTGAGGCCCCTGCCCTCCAGCCACTCCGTGCGGGCCTCGACGATGGGGTGCGATGGATTTTCAAAAGGCAGGCGAAGCAGGATCACCTGCGAGAGCGCGGCTCCAGGCACATCCACGCCCGTCCAAAAGCTGTCGGTGCCAATGAGCACGGCATTGCCGGCCTCGCGAAATTCGCGGACAAGGGCGGCGCGGCTTGTGCCAGGAAGCTGCGCGAGAATGCGGCGCGCGGGTGAGGCCTCATCGTCCTTGAGGGCGTGGGAAAGGGCGGCGTGCAGCCGGCGCACGTCGCCGTGGCTTGTGCAAAGGAGAAGCGTGCCGCCGGGGACGGCGCGGATACCGTGGGCGCAAACAGCCGTCTGCCACTCAAGGGTGGGCGAGGAAAAAATCCCGGAAAAACTTGTGGCATCATCACGCGCCCCGCGCGGGGGCGTGGAGGCGGAATCGGCCGCATCGCGCCAGCCGTTGTCATCACCACCGGAAAACTTGGGGGCGTCGGCGGCGATGTAGATCTCCATGTTGCGCCTGTAGTCGAATGGCGACGCCTCAATGTGCGTGGGGATGGAGGCCGAGCCTGTGCGCTTTTGGAAACGATTCATGGATCCCGGGCTGTCGGTGAGCGTCGCGGATGTGAGGACCACGGATGTTTTTCGCTCAAAAAGGTTTTGGCGAAGCAGGTCGGCGACGTCCAAGGGGGCGGAATTGACGGAAACATTGCGCCCCTTTGCGCCACCGCGCTCGACCCAGTAAACGTAGTCCGGGGCTTCGCCAAGGGAGATGGCGTCATCAAGGGCGGAGTTCAGCGCGGCAAGGCGGCGCGCGACATCCGTCAGCTCGCCGCGGCGGTCGTTGTTGGTTTCAAGTTTGGAAAGGTCTTTCAGGCGTGCGCAGAGGCGCGCGATCGGATCGTGCAGCAAGGGTTCGGCCCAGTTGGGATTGCGTTGCCGCCAGATGGGGGTGCCCTCCAGAAACGTCGCGCGCACGATGTTGAAAAACACCTCCGTTGCGGTGTGCACCTCGGCGACAAGGCGCTTGTCCGCGTCTTTGTTGTAGGCGGCGAGCAGGCCTTTGTCGCGGCGTTGGTTCCAAAGCATCTTCAACTGGCGCTCAATGGCCACCGCCGTGACCGTCGCCCCAAAGTGGTCGGTGGCCACATCGGGGAGGCGGTGCGCCTCATCAAGAACGACAAAATCGTTGGCAAACAGGACGCCCTTCGCGCCGCCTTTCGGGGCCATGCCGGCGGCGATGAGCGAGAGCAGGAGGGCGTGATTGACGATGACGAGGCTGGCCTCGGCAATGCGCTCGCGCGCGCGCTGGTAGGGGCAGGTTTCCGGCGAGCAATTGCGGCGGTTGCACAGGCTGGAATCGGCGTTAACCCAGTCCCAAACCTCATGGCTGACGGGCACTGGTAGATCCTCGCGCAAGCCGCTCTGCGTCCGCGTGCTCCAATCCTGTATGATCCGCAAATCGCCCTGCTGCGTGCTTTCAAGGAGTTCGGAATGGTTTTGCAGGGCTTTCGCAAGGCGCGTGCCGCACAGGTAATTCGCCTTGCCGACGAGGAGCGCGGTCTTGAAATTCGCATACGGGCCGAGCGCCGGAACGGCCTCGAACAAGGCGCGGCACTTCACAAGGTCATTGTTTTGGATCTGTTCCTGAAGCGGAATGGTGTGTGTGGAGACCACGAGCTGGCGCCCGGAATCGATTGCGTGAATCAGGCCGGGAAGAAGATAGGCAAGGCTCTTGCCAACGCCCGTGCCGGCCTCGCACAAGAGCGAAGTGTCGGCGGAAAACGCCTTGGCGACGACGTTGGCGAGCGCGGCCTGTTGCGGGCGATGCCGCAAGTGAAGCGCTTGGTGCATCCAGCCATCCGGGGCGAAAATGGGCGGGGCCAGGCTTGTCACAACAGGCGGGTGCCCGGAGTCGGCGGGATCCAGTTCTGGGACGGGTTCGCCGGAAAACGCATCGGCGTCCGTGGCCGCGCTGCCGGACGCATCGTCAACCTCGTTGCTCACAAACGCCGGCTTGGCGATGGGGTTGACGCGAACACCAGTCCTGCCACCACCACCACGGGGGCCACGGTTTGAGGCGTGGCCAGAGGAGAAAGTGTCAAGAAGGCTTATCATCGGAAAAATCGCGGATCGCACAGCGCCATTGGCGTAGCTTCGTGCGTCGGAAGGCCCCTTGGCAAGCATTCGCGTCTTGATGGGCTGAAATGCAAGGCAGCGGATGGCCGAATTGCCGGCAAAGAACCGGAATCCGCATTCTCATGTTTGAAAACCACAATTTCCGCGCCTGCCCTTCCCTGCCTTGTGTGGCGGCCTTCGCGGATTTCCGCGCCGCACCGCGCGCATGCGAAACACACGGACCGTCTTGGACAATTTTCGCCCTCGTGTCCCGGACGGGAGGCACGAGGGCGATCACAAAAAAAGCATCAACCAGGCGTCCCGCCGGTCAGCCTTTTCGTTTTTTGAACTCGATGCGCCACCGCACCAATCCGGTCTTGCGTGGCGCGGGAACCGACACGCGCAGCCAGCCGGGTTCGGGGGTGGAACACTTCGCCTCCAGCCGTGGCTCCTCTCCGGAGAGAACGGTATCCTTGACTTCCCATTCCTCGCCCAAACCCGCAATGCGAAGCTCGTACGGATCATTGGCAATCACCTCGGAAACGCCGGAAAGGCAGCCACTTTCACCCGCGCCCGATTCCACCCATTTTTCCTCGCGCACGTCCACTACGCCCTGCGTGACGTGGCGCGAGGTGGAAACAAGAACGGGGTGCCCGACAGCGGGACGAAGGGAGACGATTTGGCAGGATTCGCGTGGAAGCTTCGTTTTGATCTCCTTGGTGAAATCGGGAAGCGGGATGCCTGCCCAGAAATCAAAAGCATGCCACGTTTGCCCGGCATCAAGGCCGGCACGGGCAAGATTGGCGGTGATGTCCTTCGCCTCCTTCCCCCAATTATAAAGGGCCAGGACGTCCCGGCGCGGGGCATTCTCCCTTTGCGCATCCGTGAGCAGCCAGACCTCGGGAAGGGTGTTCTCAAAGTAATCCACGGGGCGCACGGTTGCCTTATGCGGCGTCATTGTCCGTTTAAGCACCTCGAGGCGATCCGCGTCGAGATTTGGGAGCCAGTCGCTGATGAGGAAAAACTGGCCGCTGTGCGCAACCCAGGATGTGGAAAGGCGGGCTTGGTCGAGGCTCACGCCGCCACTTTTGGCGCGAACTTTCACGGGGTCTGGATCGTTCCACCAAACCTTTCCATTCAAGAAATAAAGACGGCTTCCGCGGATTGGCCCGGTCCTGAAACCCTTGCCATCGTGGTTGTAATCGGGGCCGATGCGCATGGCATCCACGAGGCCGATGCTGGCGCCGAGGGTGCGCATGTTCTGGGCGACATTGCAGCCGGAGAAAAACACGTCCGCGCCGGCGCCCTGGCGTATGGCCTGCAGGCCTTGGCGATAGGCTTCAATATTGGTTTTCCCAAGGTCATAAAACGGAAGGTGATCGCCAAGTTTGTCGTCCTTGAATCCGTCGTTGATATAGTAAGTGTCCGTGGCAAGTCCCGCCCAAAGCCCGTCCATCTTGTAATAATTGACGCCCCAGCGACGCATTTCACGCGACAGGGTCCGCAAATGTTCCAAGACATCGGGATGTGTGAGATCGAGACAGGTGCCGCCAAAGGATTTCGTGCGATAGGGGGAACCGTCAAGGCGGTGGATGAACCAATGTTGCTTCGCTTCGTATTCAGGCTCAAAATGGTGACGTCCAAACGGGAGCCACCAGAGGCCCAGACGCAATCCCGCCTTGTCAACCACCTTGGCCGTCGTGGCAATGCCATCCGGGTATGGACCTTTGGGGTTCACGCGGTCAAAATGGCTGGCCGGGTACCCCGGATTGGAGTAGCGCTTTCCGGCCTGCCACATGTCGTCGATTTGCAATGTGTCCATGCCGAAATCCTTGAGGTTTTGGGCAATGAACGGGGCAAGCTCGGCGGTGCTTCGCGCGCTTCCGGCATGCCCGTTTTTTTCGGCATACCAAGTGCAATAAACCGCGCTTTGCGGACGGATTTTGATTTGATTAAACCGCGCGATAAGGTCGGCATAAAGCTCATTGCCCACCCGCGCGTCCTCAAAATAGCCAATGACAAGTGGATCCAGCACAACTTTGCCGCGCGCCGTGTCAAGTTGACGGCGATCAAAAACCTTTTTCCGGTCCCACGATTGCACCGATTGCTCGCGCACGTCCACCCCGTCGCGTTTATAATGATTGTTGTAGAGGAAAAGATGCCCGAAATGAAGCTCCGGCAAAATGGCGACCTTTCCATTTGTTATCTTGGAAAAAACGACACCCGATGCGAGATTTTGGGAGATCCAGCCAACAACCACACCATTGCGCGAAACCGGATCGGCGGCAGTGAGAAAAAGGTGGCTTCCTGGATTTTTGTCCGCGGCAAGAAGCCCGCCCGTGCCGAGTGTCTTGAGTTTGCCGGCCGGTTTGTCGAGATCGACTGAAAACGAAACCGGGGAGAACTTGGAAACATCCGTGATTCCCCGGGGATCATGGTGCGATCTCAATGTTGTGCGGACGATGACAAAAGGAACGCCGGGATAAAGCTCGACCGAGGTCATCGCCTCGCCTTGCAACCGCCCGTCGCAAACAAGACCCCAGCCATCGCCCAAGACGGGGTCCTTGACAGGTTCGGCGGGGCGATTGTGAGGACTTGGATAAATTCCATTTCCAATCACGGGACAATCGGAGATCAGGGAAGCATGACTTGCCCCCTCGGAAACCACGGTGAAATCCTTGACGAAACGTTTTCCGCTCGGGCGGTGGACAATCTCGAAACGGCCCGCAACATCCCGATCCCATGAAGACCGTTTGGTTTCCGCAAATGAGATCGTGTAGAACTCGTTTTGAATGGAAACGGCTCCGGAAACGTTTTTCGGCGGCGTTTTTTCTGATGACAATGGAGCCTCGGCAACGGCATCGACGGCAAGGCCCGCGAAAGCAACAAGGCAGGTGAAAACCCCAAGCAGGGGGGAGATTCGAGAAAAGGACATCATAAGCACGTCAACAGGTAAGCTTAACACTTGGGGTACGCAACACTTCTTGACCTTGCCCGGCCCTCCGCAAATTCAGTCCTCGCGGCCGCCCATCCGGGAGAAGTCACGCCGGATTCTCTCGCCGTCCGCCACGCTCCGCCTGTCCATCTTGCGTTTGTGGCAATGGACGGCCCGAAAGACCACGGCTGAGTTTCTTCCAGCCCCGACA
The DNA here is from genome assembly GCA_031256995.1 of Puniceicoccales bacterium. GTDB lineage: Bacteria > Verrucomicrobiota > Verrucomicrobiia > Opitutales > UBA953 > CALNBE01. The sequence continues at coordinate 11,127 of JAIRPL010000044.1, read as the reverse complement.
TGCCCGGCACCCCTGCGCTCCCCTTCCCATCGAAGACACACCCGCGAGGACGTCCCCACAACGGCCGGGGCAAGCCCCGCACCAAAATCACGCCATACGTGTGGCCCCAGCACCTGCCACTCCTTGATGGCGATCAGATCGACACCCAGTGGCGCATCCTTGCGCAGTCACACCGTGAATCCCTCCGGCTTATGACGACGGCACCCGCCGCAAAAAAATTGCACTGATATCGTAATGAGAAACATCGCAATGAGAAACATCCATTGCTTTCCATCTAATTATCCAATTGGCGGCACACCGTCCAAACTGCCCCTTGAGGCGCGCCATGGTTCCCCGTTCGCGCATCAAGCACAAATTGCGTATCCTGATAAGCTCCCGATGAATAGAAAACAAACCGATCATTTTCGGCACATCACTCTTGACACCACACCAATGCCGCATTCATTCCGGACAATGCCTCTCGCCCATACCATCATCGCTGGTGACAGCCGCGATATGCGAGAACTCTCCTCCAAGAGCGTTCATCTCATCGTCACGTCGCCGCCGTATTGGCAGCTGAAGGACTATGGCGCCAATGCGCAAATTGGTTTCAACGACACTTACGAGACCTACGTCAACTGGCTCAACCTTGTTTGGGAGGAATGTTTTCGCGTGCTTCATGACGGTTGCCGCCTGTGCGTCAATGTTGGTGACCAGTTCGCCCGGTCGACTTACTATGGACGCTACAAGGTCATTCCCATTCACGCGGAGATCATTCGCGCCTGTGAAAACGTTGGATTTGATTTCATGGGGCAGATCATCTGGCAAAAAAACACCACCACAAACACCACCGGTGGCGCCAGCGTGATGGGCAGTTTTCCAACGCCGCGAAACGGAATTGTCAAACTCGATTTCGAATACATCCTGCTCTTTAAGAAAAATGGAACGGCCCCGGCACCGACATCCGAACAAAAAGAGAATTCGAAAATGACGAGGCAGGAGTGGAACACGTTCTTTAATGGACATTGGTGTTTTCCAGGATCCAGGCAGGAAAAACATCTCGCCATGTTCCCCGAGGAGTTGCCGCGCCGCCTGATCAGGATGTTCTCCTTTCCCGGCGAAACCGTCCTCGATCCGTTCATGGGAAGCGGCACCACCGCCGCGGCGGCACACAGGCTTGGGCGCAACTCCATTGGTTATGAAATCAACCCCGGTTTCATCCCGATCATCGAAGAAAAAATCGCCGCCGCTGGCGACATTTTCTCGCCGCCAAGTGTCATTGTGAAAAATCAAGGACCTCCCGACGGCGCTGTCTTGGCAGAACGTGTGAAACGACAACAGTTTCCATTCATTGATGTCCATAAATTGGACAAGAAAATGGATGTGAAAAAACTGCAGTACGGTTCGCGGATTGACGCCCAAAACTCCCCCAAACGCGAGGAATTTTTCACGATAAAGGAAGTCATTTCCACAGAGCTGATCCGGCTCGGCAACGGGCTGGTCGTTCGTCTCCTTGGCATCAAGGAAAACCCGGCCGTCAGCGATCGCGCCATCGCATTCCTGCGGGAAAAATTAAAGGGTGGGCGCGTATTTCTCCGCCACGACACGCCCATGCATGACGAGCAAAACAACCTCCTCGCCTATTTGTATCTGGCGAACAAAACATTTATCAACGCCCATCTAATAAAAAAACAATCTGGCGTTCGCCGACAACTCCATCCAACACCGTTTGCACGAAAAATTCAACCGCCTGTTTTCCGCGGCGCAACAATCCGTGGCACAATCCGCCCCAATGGAATTACAATGATCCAACCTGCAAAATACTCCCTCGATTTTGGCAAAAAAGAGAAGGTTCTTAATTGCTCCTGCCAAACCTATCAACTCTCGCGCCCTGGGAAGGTTGGCGCGGTGATGGCGCTTATCCGCGAGTGCCGGACTGCGACCATTGAAGAATGGGAAAACTGATATTTTTCCAATGCCCGCACGGATGGAAAAACGCCGTCGCGCATAACAAGAGAGTCGCTCGTGGAACTCGGAGAGAGACTCTACGAAAAAATCAAGGGAACTGTCATCCCCGAATGGATGGAGGCCTTCAGCGCCCTTACAAAAGAGGACTGCGTGAATTACATTCACAACCTTACAATCAATCAAACCTTCGACGGTTATCTGCGCGAAAAATCCGTTGTGCACGATTGTCTGGCAAAAAAATTTCCGCAAGTTGTCTTTGAGGAAAGCCCGCCCGAACTTGATCACGCGGGGGACGTGGATTACATCGGCCACGTTTCCGCTGACAAAACAAAAGCCATCGGCATTCAAATCAAACCCGTGACCGCGAAGGCAAACTTTGGGAACTATTCGCCGTCTGAACGGATGCGTAAAAGTTTTGAGGCCTTTCGCGCCCAATTTGGCGGACGCGTTTTCATCGTCTATTCACATGACGGTGAAGTCGCCAACACGGAAGTTCTCGACGAAATTCGCGCGGAACTTGCCCGCATCGACGTTTTTCGCGGCTGATATCGCCCCAGCCGCTCTTTTCGTCATGGAAAGGCGTGAAGGCATCCCGCTGGCGTCCATCGATTGTGATGGCGTTCATCCCAAAAACACCGAACAGGCGGTGGCGACGGCGCGCGGCTCGATTCCAGAGACCGGGATTGCGCCAGGAGACGGGCAATCCTTGGGTTGCAAAATGGCGACGGGAGCGGCGAAGGTTGGCGCATCTGGAAACGGATTCTCCGTCCCATAAAGCACGACAACCGGGATGCCCAGAAGGTTGGCGAGATGGGGCAGCCCGCCGGACGGGCGGCCCGCGAGGCAGGCGCACTCGGCGAGGGAGGCCGTCGTGTCGGCAACCCCGGCGGAATCGGGCTTTCGGGTGCGGTTTTCAAGCGAGTTTTCCGGAAGCTCCCTGGAGAGAGGGGCGAAGCGTGCCCATGCGCATGGCGGGCCGTGCACGCGCACAGTCACCCCATGCTCAAGCACCATGATGCGGACAAGGCTCCGCCAGTGCTCATCCGGCCAGCGGTGGTTTGGCCGGGCGTGGCCGGCGTCGGCGGCAAGACCCACAATCGGGCGTGTCTCACGGCGGGAGGATGGCACACCGCGCAGCCGGAATGGGCGAAAATCGGGTGCGACAGCGAGGCCGTGCGCATCTTTCCACCACAATTCCCAAAGACGCGAGCGGCGGAGCCGGTCCAGATCGGTGCCGTCGGGCGGCGTCCATGCATGGGTCAGGTTGCGCCCGCCGTTGCCGGCGGTGCGAATGCCAAAGCGTTGCGGCGCGCCAGTCAGGCGGGCTTCCCGCGCGGCATGCGGCGAGGTGTCGAGCAGCACGCAGGTGTCGGGATAGCGGGTGCGCAAACGGCGGAAAAACGCCTCACGTTGAGCGGCGCAGGGGGGCGGCGCGACAAGATGCTCGGCGATTTTCAACCCTTCAAACAGCGGCGTGAATGCCTCGGGCATGATCAGTGTCAACTCGGCATCGGCACGGGAGGCGCGCAGTGCCTGCAAGAGCGGCACCGAGGCGAGCGCGCCGGGCAGGTCGCGGGGAAGCCAGATCCAAAAACGCTCGCGACGCGGGATGGCCGGGAGTCCGAGCTCCTCAAGGTTTTGCGCCACGATGTCTCGTGGCGTGGGCGGGATTTGGAAGCGTTTTCCAGCCTCGGCGGACACCTTCCAGCGCCGGTGCAGCCAAAGCCAGTCGGCGCATTGCGAATCATTGGAGCGCAGTTCCTTTTCCAGCCATTGGTTTGCCGCGATGGTCACCTGTGCGTGGTCAAGCGGTGGCTGCCCCGGTTGCGGCGGAGGGAAAAGCGGCGCATAGCGTATCACGCCACGCCAAAACCCGGTCCGCTCCGTGTAGCACACGCCGACGCCCGCGCGGTGTCTTGCGGCCAGCAATCCCGGCAGTTCCGTTGTCAGGGCCAGTCGTCCAAAGAACAAACAGAGCGTCCCGGCCGTGGCGGTGTGCTGGTCAAAGAGCACATCCACGCGCTGGTTGGCGCGCAACAATGCGGAGGCTTGGGCGAACCCCGCGCGGCGGGATAGCAATTTGAAGCCAAAACGCTCACGCGATTTCTTCACCCAGCGCTCCACCCCCGCGCTGCCAAAGGGGCGGTAGAAGATGCCTGCCTCGACGTCCTGCCTCAAACCAGCGCAAATGACACGCATCATGGTAAGCGACTCCATCATCGAGAAGTGCGGCGTGAGCAAAACTTCCGGGACGCCCGGGGCGTCGATGCGGACGGGGCCGCCAATGAGGCTTTCGTGGGCGGAAAACATCCTTCGAAGGCGTTTCACGCTCAGATGGGGCGAGGCCAGCACAAAAAACCCCATTTCCACCATGCGGCGGCAGCTTTCCAGGGCGATCTTGCGCCGCCATTCCTCGCTTTTTTCCGGAAAAGCGTGGTGCAGGTTCGACAGGGCGACGCGGCTCCGACTCCCGCCAAAGCGAAACACCAGCCACCCTGCCCCGCGCGCGATCACCGCGACGACGCGAACGGGAAGAAGGGCGAAAAAACATCCTATTATCGAAAGCAAACAGTAGATCACCGCAAAAAAGCGCAGACTAACACCCCGCCTCCGGTGAACGTCAATGATGGAGGAGGCTCCGGTAAAAAAGGAGGGCTGGGTGTCTTGTGTCAGGCCACGGTCCCCATGAGCACGGTGGTGGTGGCCTTTTCGACATGGATGTTGAGCAGGCGCCCGACGTCCCCGGAGGTGCCGGGGAAGAGCACTTTGCGTCCTCCGCGGTCGCGCCCCATGAAGAGTCCATTCCCCTTCCGGCTTGGGCATTCCACGAGCACTTCCCGCACGGTGCCGACGAGGGCGCGGTGGCTGGCGTTGGAAAATGTTTCAAGGCGCCCGAGCAAAATCTGGTTTCTAAGCTCCTTGATCTCGCGTGGCACGGTGTCGCCAAGACTCTCCGCAGGGGTTCCGGAGCGCGGCGAATACTTGAAGATGAAAGCCATGTCGAAGCGCACGGCATCAAACAGCGAAAGGGTTTCCTCAAAATCGGCGTCTGTCTCCCCTGGAAACCCGACGATGATGTCGGTCGAAAAACGCATTGCCGGGTTGGCGGCGCGGAGTGCCTCGACGATGCGCAAATAACGCTCGCGGGTGTAGGTGCGGCGCATCGCGCGCAGGATGCGGTCCGAACCGCTTTGGACAGGCAGGTGAATGTCCTCGCACAACTTGGGAAGGCGGCGGTAGCAATCCACAAGATCCGCGCGAAAACCGGCCGGATGCGGGCTGGTGAAGCGGATGCGCTCAATGCCATCCAGGGCGTTTATCTTCTCGAGCAATTGCACGAACGGACTTTTGCCGTCCACGGTTGGAAATTCGCGCAATCCGTAATGGTTCACAAGCTGCCCAAGAAGCACGACCTCCTTGGTGCCGCGTTCCGCAAGCGCGCGCACCTCATCCACAATCTCATCCATCGGGCGGGCGCGTTCCCGGCCTCGTGTTTTCGGCACGATGCAGTAGGTGCAATTCATGTCGCAACCCTGCATGATGGAGACAAAGGCGCTCACGGCGCGGTGCGAGGAATGCGCGCTGATGGTGTTTTGCGAACCCGGCTCACCCTCGGTGTCCACAATGGAGGCCGGACGCGGCCCGAGTGCGCGGAGACCCGCGAGCAGATTGTCGAGATGGTCCGGAACGCGGTGAAATTTTTGCGTCCCGGCGACAAGATCAAGGTCCGGCAGGCTGTCCAGCAGGGCCGCGCCACGGTTTTGCGCCATGCAGCCGATGACGCCCACCAGGCGCAAAGGCGGCGCGCCCGGCGGGGGCGGTGTCGCCGAGTCCCCCGTCGTCATCGCGGCGGCATTCAGCCCGAGGCGGCGCGCCTTCAGCAAACGCCCGGCCTTGCCGATGGCTTTCTGCTCGGCCTGCTCGCGCACGCTGCATGTGTTGAGGAGAATGATGTCGGCCTCGGCCTCGCTGTCGACAATGGCATAGCCGCGCTCGCGCAGCATCGCCGCGACGGCATCGCTGTCGCGCTCGTTCATCTGGCACCCGTAGGTCTTGATGAAAACACGGTTCATTTTCTGGCACGGCCTGTTACCCATGGGCGGCGCAAAGGCCAGTTCTCTTTCCAGGGGCAAAAAACGGGACGCCGCTTTGAAATGAATTGCGCGCGCCCGGCGGCGGGCCATTACTGCCCGGCAACATGTCAACCGAAGCTCGTCACTCCGTCGGTCCGCGATGCGGCGGCACTCCGCCCTTCGCAAGCACAAGCACCCGCCCCCCCTCCCTTTTTGCCTGCCTCCCTCGCGCGTTCGTCGCGCTTTCCGCCGTCTCGGCGGTGTTGTTCGCGCCTGTGCTTCACGCCCAGTCCGCCCGCCCCCCCACCCCTGCCCGTCCTGCCGCGGCCCCGGCGGCCGCCAATCCCGCCGCAGCCGTGGCGAAAAAGCCGGGACCCGTCGAGCCGCCCATCATCCTGACCATCGGCCGGGACGCCTGCGAAATCAACGACCCGTTTTCCACCACCCCGCTTAATGGCGCCAAGTGGACCGTGCGCGGCGCCACGCTCGTCCGCAACGAGCGCGTCCCCGGTGGGGCCAGTGGGCAATACGTGCTTCGCACAAAGAAACTCGCCGAGGTTTCCCACATCCTCTGGCCCTCCCCTCCCAAACAGCTCGAGGATGCCATCACCGCCTATCAACGCGGGGATGCGCAGACGGCCCTGCGCCTCGTTCAGGATGTGCTGAATTTCTTCGAAAAAATGAGAAAGGACGCCCCGGGTTCCTTTTGGCTGAAGGCGGCCAGCGTCAAACTTGACGCCCTGATGGTGCTCCAGAACGACACCATGCTGACCGCCTTCATCCGCGAGCTCGAGGCCGTGGACAGCTCCGCCGTCCCCGGCCTTCCAGACCGCGTCAAACTCGCGAAACTCGCGAGGACGGGCAGGCTTGACAGCAAGGCCGCCGTCGCCGAGGCCGACACCCTCATCCGGCAGACAACCAACACCGAGATACTCGCCCAAGCGCACCTGATCAAGGGGGACGCGCTGCTTGCGTTGCGTGAACCCGAGAAGGCCATGAACGCCTATCTGCGCGTCAATGTCTTCTACGGCAATCCACCCCATTTCATCCCGGCCGCGCAGCTTGGCGCCGCGAAGGCCTTTCGCGCCATGAACTCCCCCGCCAACCGCGAGCTTAAATTGGAGGCCGTGGCCAACGCCTACCTGCGCGACACCATAAGGGAATACCCTCTCACCAAGGAGGCCGCCATCGCCAAGACCATGCTTCCCAAGGATGAGCGTGAGGCCGCCATTGCCGCCACGGAGGAACAAGAAAAAAATATCGAGGCCGCCACCCGCCAGAAGGCCGATCCAGAAAACACACTCCCCCCGGCACCATCCGAGAAGCCAGCCCCCCAAGGCGAGGCCGTGCCTCCGGAATCAGCGCCCATCGCAGGCGAAAACGAGACTTCCGCCGCAGACTCAAGCGAGGCCGCCACCCCGCCAGCCCCGAAAACTCCGTCCAAGAAAAAATAGTCCCTTTTTTCTCCACATGCGCTTCCGCCCGCCTCCGCACAACACGCTTGACCCGGCACCCCGCGTTTTTATTTAGATCCCTGCGTTGTCGTGTGAGGTGCCCCGCCCGGCGTCCTTCGCACGGCTGGAATCAGAAAATGTCGGATCCGTCTTTTCCACCAACCAAACCTACATCAACCACACACCACCCGAACATGCTCCCGAAACTTGTTAAAACCGCAGTATTCGCCGCCATCCTGACAGGGACTGCCATTTGCGCCGCCCTTCCAGCCACTTCCTTGGCGCAGGAGGCCGCCGCCCCGGCTGCCTCCAGCAGCGGAGAGGTAAAGGTCGAGGAGGAAACTCTTCTTGCAAAAATCCAGCATGTTCACCCCGTCGTGCTTGCCTGTCTTTTCGCTGGTTCCGTGCTCATGATCTGGTTCGGGGTGGACGGTGTCATCAAGACCACCAAAAGCCGCGCCATCCCCCCGGCCCAACTTGCCCAGTTTCGTGAACTCTTCAAACAGGGGGACTACATGGGGGCCTATAACTACGCAAAGGGCAATTTCTCCCCGCTAAGCGATGTCATAAAAGCCGGGGTTTCCTATCTCCCCGATGGAAAAGCCATGACCGAGGAGGCCATGTTTGGCGAGATCGCCAAGGTTAACGGATTTTTCATGGGACGGGTCTCCTACCTTTCCGTTATCGGCGTCTGCGCCCCGATGGTGGGCCTCACGGGCACCGTTTTCGGCATGATGAACGCCTTCGCCACCCTTGGTTCCTCCGGAGTGGGCGACCCTGGAAAACTTTCGGCGGCCATCGGCGAGGTGCTCGTCGCGACCGCGATGGGTCTCCTTCTGGCCATCCCCGCATTCGTCCTCTATTACGTCCTGAGGAATCGAATCACCGTCATCCTCCATGACGTGCAGGAAGCCGCCACCAGTCTTTTCCGAAAAATGCCCTATGAGAAATTCGAGGGATACCATCTCGGCGATGACGAAATCTACGCCGCGTCGCCCAATTGGGTCGCCCCCGAGGAGGACGCGTCATTGGAAAATGCGCCCGCCGCGTAGCCTTGGTTAAGCGCAGGCACTTTCACCACAACAATTTAACCACAAGGAACCACTATGGGAGGCGGAGGAGGCGGAGGTGATGGCGAACCGGAATTCCAGGTTGCCCCAATGATTGACGTACTGCTCGTGTTGCTCATCTTCTTCATGAGCATCACATCGGCGCAGGTGCTCAAGATTGACAAAAACATAAAACTCCCGCTTGCCCTCCACGGCGAAAAACGGGATGACAAGGCCAAGGCGGCTCTCATCAACATCGCTTGGAATTCCGCCACCTCGTCGCCAACATTCAAACTCGACGACAACCTTATTGATGGAACCGATACGGAAAGCCCGACCATCAACAATATCAACATCGTCGAGATTCTCAAACAACGCCGGGGAACTGACAAGGAGGCGGCGAAATTTCGCATGCTCATTCGCGCCGACAAGGCCGTCCACGCGAAATTCCTGCTCAAGCCCCTCAAGTGGGGCGCCGAGGCCGGCATCGACAATATCGCATTCTCGGGTGTGAACAACGAACTCGATTGAAAAACATCGGGCACGCAAAGCCCCCCCCCCCTTCCCTTACGATAGTCTGCCACGCTCCTGTTTCCACTCACCTCGTCCTCTCTTCCTTTAGAAAAACATGCGCCAACAAGAAAACAAAAGTGCCGGCGATCTCGGCTTCCAAATCGCGCCAATGATTGACGTCGTTTTCGTCATCATGCTTTTCTTCATGGTCATGGCTGGCGCCGTGAAAGTCGAATTTGAACTCAAAATCAAATTGCCAGGCGACCCGACGGAAAGCGCGGAGGCAATGGACATCCCCGACGAACTGACCATTTCCATCACCAAAGAGGGACAGGTTGCCATCAATGACAGCGAGGTGGATCGCCCCAATTCCAAAACACTTCCCCAACTCTACGCCGAGGTCCGTCTTCTCGGGCAGAACGCCAGCCAGGGAAAAAACAAGCTTCTTGTCACGGTAAAGGCCGACGAACAAGCCACTTATGATCGCATTGCGCTCGTTCTTGACACGCTCGCCGAAGCCGGGGCCAATGAGAACGTCACCTTCGATATCGGCGACCCCGATGAAGGTTGAAAAATAAAAACATAATCCACTGTCCTGATTCTCTGCCCCCCTTTACCTTCCGCCCCCCTCCATTCTCCACCCTACCCCTCCATGCTCCCACGACGCAACCCCCTCGTGCCCTCCCGTCTTTTCTTCTGGCTGGCCATCGCGATTGCAGCCGTCCCGTCCGCCCGTGCCGCCGGACCGCAGTGGTGGAAGACTCCACGCAACGGGCGCACCGTTTTTGCCGCAAGCGCGACCGCCAACGATTATGCCGCCGCCAACATCGGTCAGCTCAAGCACATCGCGCTCCATGCCAAGCTTGAACTCGACGAAAAACTTGCCTCCACCGGTGGCGCGGGCGCCGCGATCAACGCGCTCATCACCGCATGGAACACTCCCGCCAACGCCGCCGGTCTCGCCCCCAACGGCAAGCCTCGCAACGACTACGCCGCGCTCACGGTTGGGCAGCTCAAGGCCGTCGGCAAACTCTTTTACGACCGCCTCGCCGCTGCGGGAATCCTCGCCAAAGACGCCCAAGGCAATCCTCGTTATCCGTGGAGCATTTCCGGCCAGCACGCCAGCAACGCCGCCGTTGCCAACATTGGCCAATTGAAGGCCGTTTTCAGCTTTGTGGCCACTGTCCCCGCGCCAAACGCGGACACCAACGGCAATGGGATCGCTGACGTTTGGGAGTTGCGGCATTTTCTCAATTTGAGCCGTTCCGGCAACGAGCGTCTCACTGCGGGCGGTTTGCGGGTGCGCGATGCCTACCTGTTCGACCTCAATCCCAACACGCTCAACGACGGCACGGGCAGCCTCGTCACACTTCCGGCTGTGGCCGCGGGTTCCTCCGCTGCGGTTTTTGCGCCCGACCTTTTCACTTATGACTCCCGTGGCTGGCTGAACTCCGCCAAACTTGGCACGGCTGTCGCACGCGCCTACAACCTTGACAACGAGGGCAACATCAATTCCGTCACCCCTTGAACGCCCCCCCAAAAAAACAACCGAGCATCCGTTTCTGCCGCGCTGATTCACACCCCGCCCCCCTCTGGGAACGCGAGTTTTCGCCCCGCCCGCAATGCCAGACGATCCGCCCAGCCCATCCCCTTCCTCGTCCCATTCCCCGCCCTCCCCCATTCAGTCTATGCGAAATCGCCAAACGCATGTCCCTTCGCTCCTTTTCGCTCTTTTCGCGCTCTGTGTTTTTATTTTCCCTGTTGTTGTACGGGGGGATGGGGATGTGGGAGGTTCTGGGGTGTGGCGAGGGGTGACGGCGCCTGATTTTCATGGGAGCGCTCCTGCGGTGTTTGCGCAAACGATTGCGGGGGCGGGGCTTGTGTCTTTACCGGGGTTTTCCTCCGCTTCTGCGGGTGGGGGGCCTCCGGCTGTTGGGGGTATCCAATCCGCGCCTGTGAATGGCAATGGGGTGGAGGCGGAGTTTTCCACGCCCCTTGGGGGCGGAGGGGGCGCGCAATCCGCGCTTGTGGCTGGCAATGAGGCGGATGCGATTGCGCCGGAGCTTTCTGCTTTGGCGGCTTCTTTGGGCA
>JAIRPL010000067.1 GCA_031256995.1 Puniceicoccales bacterium | reverse complement strand
CCCTTCGGCCCGCCACCAAGCCTTCCAGCAGCCACGTGCCTCCCCTACACACGCCAACCTCCCCAGCGCCATACTCCTTGCCCCGCCCAACCAGAAGCCAACACACCAGCCACACACACGACGCTGCCGGCAGGAATCCTGCGACAGCCGGCCCCGCAAAAGTCCGTTCGCACACCACTCCATTAACACCGCCAAGGCGCCGGCCCCCCATCGCCAAATCCTGACAATCACGTGCTCCCCTTAAAAACCGCCACTCTCTCTCCAGCCACAGGATACCACGCCACGTTCATGACAAAACCGCCACCTCTTGCCTCGCCTGCGATATGCGGTGCCAGCACGAAATTGTGGTACTGATAGTGCAAAACACCAAACGGGGGCCGCCATAAAGTGGCATCACTCTCCGGCACGCCATTGCCCATTCACTGTTGCGAAATGGCGTGAGTGGGCAGACCAAGGCGCGAATGGGCAGGTTGGCAGACGAGTGATTCCGAGACCCGGCGGCAAGATGTCCAAAGGGGTCGTCGATTTTGAGCTTTCGATTGTCATCTTCCCTGGCAACCACGCGAATTCGCTTCACACCCCCCCCCCGGATACCGCCTCCAACGATCTCGTCCGATGCCAGACGCAGGGCGTGCTCCCCTCCCGTCCAGCTGCGACTAATTCGAGTATCTGCCAAGGTAGTGTCCGGGGAGTTCCGTAAAAAGACAGATCATGGCCGGAAGTTTGGTGCTTAAGCCCAAAAACCCCCGGTGAAGAAAAAGACCGCAATCCGCCCTCCCCAAGGTTTTCCGGCCCGCGCCCATCGGAATCCGCAAGATGGCCCGCCACCGTGCCCCCGTCCCAGTTGCCAAAGGCTTTCCAACCCGACGCCCACCGAGAGTGTCACTTTCCGGGATCTCCATCTGATCCGACTCAAAGCAAAATTGTGCTTATTGCGCCTTGATTTCCGCAGGCTGGAGTCATGCGCCTGTGGTCATGCGCCATGCACGCCCCCGGCCGCCCACCATGATGACCGTCCTCCACGTGCTTCCTTTTCTTTTTATCCAAATTAGCCTCACGCCTTTTTTGGGCTGACGGATTGACCGCTCCACCCCGCCAAGGATCGCCTCCACAGTCTGCGGGGGGGCGCGACGAAAACCTCCTGCGAGCCTTTTCCTCTTTTGGAAGCGTGGGGCTTTTGAGCCTTGGCGGATCTTCCGGCGGCTGGTTCGTCCTCGCCGGCGCCAGCCCTCGCCCTGGCCAGTCCCACCGAACACACACATCACATCCCGCGCAGGCTGTTCACGGGCGAATCCGGATGAAGTCCGCCCTGGCCTGTCCGCCGGCATCTTCCATCCCTTTCCGCACGGGTCGGTGCGTGCCACCGCCCAGGCCATTTCCCAAGTGCCCTTGCCACCGCCACCGCATCCTTCCGCCATTTCCCGCCCCCCCATAGTCCAAGCACCGCCCCAAGGTTTTTTCCTTCCTGCGGCCGCGCGCTCATCAGGGTCATGCCCCCGGCCTTGCCCTCCTCGCCCGGTTCCCCATTCCGCGATGGTGCAATCTCCTGAGTTCAATTAAGATCTAAATATTTCCATCGTATTTCATCCGAATTTGCGGTTGGATCGCCGTGCGAAAAGACAATGACGCAAAGGGCGGAGCAGGCGGTACAATTTAATTTTGGAAAGAACTACCGCCCTTTTCAGCGTTGTTGTGGTTTTTTCAAAAAACACCGAGAGACAATTCTTTTACAATTCTGCAAGGAGATCGCTATAATTACATCTGCTTATCATCCAACGGATTATGCAAAATTTCAAATCCAAGGAATGAATTTGAACAAAAAACCGCCATTTTGTTGACATCAATAGAACGATCGTTCAATCTGCGCACCCATCATGCTAAACATCCATTCGAACAAACAAAGAGGTTCCACCGATCTCCAAACCTAAGAATGCGAGAGACTGTTTTGCAAAAAACAACCAGCAACCAAAAACATAAACATCTATGGCAAACAACAGAGCAAGGCAACAAATAGACGCATGTCGTGACATCCTCGTCGGGCGGCTTCCTCTACTTACCGACCAAATTGACCTGATTACGCTCACGCTCATCTACAAATTCCTCAACGATTGTGACACGGCCAAGGTCGCCGAAGGTGGCTCTCCCATCTATTTCAAGGACTCCCTCGCCCAATATCGGTGGGCCAACCTGCTCGACGAGAGTCTTTCCCCCGAAGGCCGCGCGGGGCGTTTCACGGAGGCGCTTGCCGCCTTGGGCGACAAAAGCAAAACCACCCACCTGCCCACGTTCTTCCAGGAAATTTTCAGCACCACCACACTGCGTTTCCGCGACGGTGAGACACTCACCCGACTGCTCTATCAGGTGGACGAGCTGACCATGGGCAAGGACGGGGTGAACAACGCCATCGAGCACCTCCTGCAATACATGGGCACGCAGGGCGAGAACGGCCAGTTCCACACGCCGGCGCATATCATTGATTTTGTGGTCTCCTGCATCCGCCCGCGCGTCGGCGAGCGCGTGCTCGATCCCGCTTGCGGCACCGGCGGGTTCTTGGTTTCCGCGCTGAACTACCTGAGGGAATCCGATTCCCGCTTCTCCCCGGGCGGCCTTGGCCCGGAGCCAAAGCTTCGCGGCTACGACATCACCGAACTCATGGTTCGCATGAGCCGGATAAATCTCTACCTGCACGGGCTGGAGGAGCCGGACGTCCATTCCCACGACACCCTCGGCTCAAGCGCCTTCTGGGATGAGAAATTTGACCTCATCCTCGCCAATCCCCCATTCATGACCCCCAAGGGGGGCGTCACGCCGCACCGCAAATTCAACAGCAGCGCGCGCAAAAGCGAGGTGCTGTTCATGGAATACATCGCCTCGCACCTGACGACAAACGGGCGTGCCGCCGTTGTCGTGCCCAATGGCGTGTGCGCAAACATCCAGCACGCCTACAGGCTCCTGCGCCGCGCGCTCGTGGAGGAATCCCTTGTGGCCGTCGCCAGCCTGCCCGCCGGGGTTTTCCAGCCCTATTCCGGCGTGAAGACGAGTGTCCTGTTCCTGGACAAGGCGCTGGCCCGCCGCACGGATTCGGTGCTCTTCTTCAGGGTCAACCAGGATGGGTTTGAGCTTGGCAACCGCCGCCGTCCCACGCCGCGCCGCAACGACCTTCCCGCCGCCCGCGGCGTGCTGCAAACCTGGCTCGGCCAGCTGGGCGCCCCGCTTCCTGACGGCTTCACCGCCCCGGCCGAGCCTGGCCACGCCGGGGATGTGCGCCGCCTTTGGACGCTCGTCCCGCGCCAGAAGCTGCTCGAGAAAAACGATGTGTGCCTCTCCGTTGAGCGTTTCTCCGGCTCCCTGCCCATCAATCCGGCAAGCCGGAGCATCGCCTTGGGAAAAGTCTGCAAGACATTCTCCGGCGGCACCCCCTCGCGCGACCGGCCCGAATTCTGGGCCAATGGCGACATCCCGTGGATCTCCTCAAAGCACATCACCGAAGGGCACAGTGTGGCCGCCAGCGAGAAGATCACCCAGGAGGGGCTTCAGGAGTCCGCCTCGCACGTCGCCCCCGCCGGCGCCCTCCTGCTCGTCACGCGTGTCTGTGTCGGCAAATACGCCACGACATCCTCGCCCGTGGCCATCAACCAGGACATCACGGCGGTCGTCGCAAACGCCCCCGAGGAGCTGCATCCCAACTTCCTGCGCTGCCTTGGCCCCGGCCTGGCCGCGCAAGTTGACGCCGGCGCCACGGGGACAAGCGTGCGGGGGGTTCCGCGCGATTATCTGCACAATCTTGAGATCCCGCTCCCGCCGATCGAGGAGCAACGCCGCATCTGCGCCGAGGTTGAGAATTACGCGAGCATGATGGACGGCGCGCGCCAGATACTCCAAAACTGGAAACCCGGCATCGAGCCTGATTTCGCATGGCCCCGCGTCCCCCTCGGGCAGGTCGCCAAGTTTGAGTACGGCCATCCCGCTGTCGCCGGCGAGGAAGGTGAGGCCCGTTACATCCGCATCACCGACATCGACCAGGAAGGCAACCTGCGCGCGAACGGGGCCAAGTTCATCGCCCTCGACGAGGCCGCCTCGCGCCACACATGCAAGTGCGGCGACATTTACATCGCGCGCGTCGGCTCCACGGCCGGGAAAATGCTCTATTTTGACGACAAGGCCCCCGCCGTCTTCGCCAGCTACCTCATCCGCTGCGTGCCCGATGAGAAACGCATCCTGCCCCGTTTCTTCTGGTATTACGCCCAGGGGCGCGATTACGCCAGCCGCCGCGATTGCCTCATCACCGGAGGCGCGCAGCCGCAGCTGAACGCCGCCGCGCTCCGCCAGCTGGAGATTCCCTGCCCCCCGCTCGCGACACAACAGGCCATTGTGGATGCGCTTGATGCCGAGGCAGCAAACATCAATGCCGCGCGCAACATCATCGCCCACTACGAAAAGAAGATCGAAAAGCTCCTGGAAAGCCTCTGGTCCCCGCGCAAAGCGGATTCCTGAGGGGCGACGAAAAATCCACGCGCAGGAGGAGCGGGTGCCGCCAAGGCCCCGCTCCTTTTGCGCGCCCAAGCCTCACGCCCTCGCGCCTTCCTCGTCGAGGAAGGACGTGAGAAGCGGAGCCGTCGGGGAAGTGCCCGCAACACGGCCGGATGCGGCCAGGCCGGACTCGAATGCCAGGCGCCCGGCCTCCACGGCCAGACGAAACGCCCGGCCCATCGCCACGGGGTCCGCGGCGGCGGCGAGAGCCGTGTTCACCAGAACCGCGTCAGCCCCAAGCTCCATCGCCTCCGCCGCGTGCGATGGCGCGCCCAAGCCGGCATCCACGACAACGGGGATCATGGCCTGCTCGATGATGATGCGCACAAAATCGCGCGTGCGCAGCCCCAGGTTGCTCCCGATCGGCGCCCCCAACGGCATCACGGCAGCCGCCCCGGCCGATTCCAGCCGCCGTGCCAGCACAGGGTCGGCATGAACATAGGGGAGGACCACAAAACCGAGCTTCGCAAGCGTCTCGGTCGCGGCAAGCGTCTCCACGGGGTCCGGCATGAGCCACTTGGGGTCGGGATGGATCTCCAGTTTCACCCAATTGGTGCCCAAGGCCTCGCGGGCCATCTGCGCCACAAACACCGCCTCCCGCGCATCGCGCGCTCCGGAAGTGTTCGGCAGCAGCAACAGGTTCCCGCGGTCAAGATGGTCAAGAATGGGGTCGTGCTTTTGCCCAAAATTGACACGCCGGATGGCGACGGTGACAACTTCGGAGCCGGCGGCGGCAAGACTCTCGGCCATGACTTTCCCAGAGGCATATTTTCCAGTGCCAACGAAGAGGCGGGATTTGAAAACGCGATCTGCGATTTTGAGCATGGGCGGGTGGGTCGGATTTGCGAACACGCCCAGCAAATCCCAACACGCCCGGCGAGTCGAGCTGGAGATTAGTCGCCGAAGCAAATGTTGATGTTTCGGGCGGTCTGGATGAGGGCGCCGTCGAGGGGAACGCGCTTGAGGGAACGGGTGGCTTCCTCAAGAGGCACCGAGGTCATTTGCCCGTTCTGGCAGGAGGCCATGCGCCCGAATTCGCCATTTTTCACCATTTCGAAGGCCTTTATGCCGTATTGCGCGCCAAGAATGCGATCAAAGGGAACCGGGGTGCCGCCGCGTTGAACGTGGCCAAGGATGGTGCAGCGGATGCCTTCAAAGCCCGCATTTTTGAGTTCGCCGGCAAAGCGTTCGGCGGCGCCGCTGAGCTTGATGCTGATGTTGGGGTGCGCCTTGACACCCCGCGCCTCGGCCGGGCCGGCGCCAAGGGGGATGGCTCCCTCGGCAACCGCGATGACGGCAAAACGTTTGCCGCCATCAAAGCGCCGGCGGAGAAAAGCGCTGATCTTGGTGATGTCGTAGGGAATCTCCGGGATGAGGCAGACCTCGGCGCCGCCGGCGATGGCGGCATGGAGGGTTATCCAGCCGGAATGTTTGCCCATAAGCTCGAGGATCTGGATGCGATTGTGGCTTTCCGCCGTGCTCACAAGGCGGTCCACGGCTTCCGTGGCCACGTCCACGGCGGATTGAAAGCCAAAGGTGACGTCGGTGGCCTCAAGGTCGTTGTCGATGGTTTTGGGGATGCCGATGACGGGAAGGCCCTTTTTGTGAAGGGCGAGGGTCATGCGCTGGGAGCCGTCGCCCCCGATGTTCACGATGGCGCTGAACCCGGCGAACTGGCAGATGCGGACAAATTCGTCGGAGCGGTCCACGTATTCAGTCGTGCCATCGGCGCGCTTGACGGGCCAGTTGAACGGGCCGGACTCCTTGGTTGTGCCGAGGATTGTGCCGCCTTTGACGTGGATTCCCGACACGGTTTTGCGGTCCAGGCGGATGAGTTCCTGCGGAATGCCGAGCAGGCCGTTGAAGGACTGCCGGCTCCCCCAGACTTCCCAGCCTGGCTCGTTTGTGGCGCTTTTCACGAAGGCGCGCAGGACGGCGTTGAGGCCGGGGCAGTCGCCGCCGCTGGTGGCTATGAGTATTTTTTTGCTATCGGAGGACATGTGTCGTGTTACGGGTTTGATGCGGGCGGATGGGCGTGTGGCGCCGGGACGGGCGATGGCATTTTCCGCGCCGGCCAGTGTTTTCTGGCCTTTTCGAGGATGGGGGCGTGCGGGGTGGGTTCCCATTCGTAGTCGTCGGGTTCGACATAGTCCTTGCGCATGGGGAAGTCCTGAAATTCATCCCACATGAGGAGGCGGCGCAAGTCGGGGTGCCCGAGGAAGACAATGCCAAAGAGGTCGTAGGCCTCGCGTTCTTGGAATTCGCATGAGCGCCAGACGGGGGTGAGGCTGGGAACTGTGGCGTTTTTGGCATCCAAGAGCCTCCCATCCGGGGCAAGTTCCGGGATGTCCCGGTTTCGTGTGCGCAGGCGCAGGATCACGGGGGTAGGGAACTTTTTTTTGATGGAATAAAGGTGGTAAACGGCCTCCAGGTAGCCTTCCTGCGGTTTTTTGGGGTCGAAGTTGTCCAATCCTGTGACGTTTGAGCAGTAATCCAGCTGAAATTCCGGGGCGTCACGAAGAAATTTTGCGACTTCGACGGCGGTTTCGTGCGAGAGCAGCAGTGAATCTTGTGCGCCGGGGGTTGGGAGCGGATTTTTTACAAGGAGCGCCGCGGGGGGGGCGTCCGGCGTGCCCGGGAATTTTTGCGTGATCCGGGCAAGAATGCCATCAAGGGAAGGAGTGTGCATGAAGGAAGTGGGTTGGAAACGCCCAGGCGGGGAATGCGCAGGCCGGACCGCGAGGCGGCGCGCTTTTGAGGCTGGGATAAAGGGCTTCCAGCACGGGCGGACAAGGCCAAAACCCTCGCCGGGGGCGGCAGGGCGCACGATGGGAGAGACGTGTCACATGGCACATCCTCGCGGGAAGAGGGGGGGTATCTTTGTGCTTGCGGGCGGATGGCGCTGGGGCAGGATGGCGGGCGAAGTTTGGCCGTGAGTCCGGACCGTGCTGATTGGCGTGGATCGCGAATTGTCGCCGTGAGGTTTCTTCGTGATTGGCGTCTGCCCCCGTGTGACGTGGGGCGCGATTGTGGCTTGGAGGGGTCTTCGCGGTGCCATGGGTCGTTTCCAGCGGCGCGCCCCATGCCGGGTTTCCGGTCATCTCCAATGCTTCCATCGTCTGTTGCGTTCCCGGTCCCGCATTCAACCTGCAATCACACGCCTGACATTTCAACCCGTCGTCACCTTTTTTCCCGGAGGCTGCGCGTTGGCGTTCCCACCACATCCATTCCACCTTTTGAAAGCAATGCACCCATGAGCGAGTCCCAAGATATTCCCAGCCAGCCCGTTTTGCCTCAAGGCGCCCCCCTTCCTGGAGGCAATGGCGACGGGGGTTCCGGCGGGGGGCGCGATTGGAAGCCGTGGCGCCGCAATCGGTATGGCAAGGACGGGGGCGGGCAGGGGCATGACAGGAACCGCCACCCGCAACAGGGGCGCGGGCGGGAACCTTCCCGGCAACCCCATCCATCCCAGCAAAGGGCCAAGCCCCAGGCATGGACGGCGGGGGCGCCTCCTGCCGGGCCGGAGGAGGTCTTGGGACTTGAGGGCATCCTTGATGTGGACACGCGCGGCAATGGCGTGCTCGTCCCTGTCGGCCGCGCCGGCCGGCCGCGTGACACGGACCCATTCCTGCCGCAGGAGCTTGTGAAGCGCCATCGCCTCCGGCGCGGGAGCTTCCTGAAATGCGTGGCCACCCGCGCGCCGCGCTTTCCAAATCCGCGAGTGCGCCAGATCGAGAGTGTGGATGGCTTGCCGCCCGACGCGAGGGCGTGCCTTCCACAATTCACGCAGCTCACAAGCATCGCCCCGGCCAGCCAACTGCGCCTCGAGACAAAGGACGGCCGCCTGACAAACCGCGTGATCGACCTTTTTTGCCCCGTCGGAAAAGGCACCCGCGGGGTCATTGTCGCCCCGCCCCGCACCGGGAAAACCACGCTTTTGAAGGACATCGCCCATGGCGTCCTGGAAAACCATCCCGAGTGCAAGGTCCTGGTGTTGCTCGTGGACGAGCGGCCGGAGGAGGTCACGGATTTTCGCCGGGAATTTCCAACCGCCGAGCTTTACGCATCCTCGAATGACGAGGAGGTGAAAAGCCATGTTCGCATTGCCGAATCCTGCATTGAGCGCGCGCGGCGCATTGTGGAGGTTGGCGGGCAGGTCGTCCTGCTCGTGGATTCGCTCACGCGCCTTTCCCGCGCCTACAACAACGCGAAAGCCGGGTCCGGCCGGACGATGTCCGGCGGCCTGGACTCGCGTGCTCTCGAGAAACCGCGTCAGCTGTTTTCCAGCGCCCGCAACACCGAGGAAGGCGGGAGCCTGACCATCATCGCCTCCGCGCTTGTGCAAACCGGGAGCCGCATGGACGACTTGATTTTTGAGGAATTCAAGGGCACCGGAAACATGGAGATGGTGTTGGACCGCAAGGTGGCGGAACTTCGGATCTGGCCAGCCTTCAACCTTGCCGCCAGCGGAACACGCAAGGAAGAGCTGATCCTTTCGCCGGAAGCCTTTGATGCCGCGTCATTTTTGAGACGGGCCATGGTTGGCGGAAAGATTGAGGACGTGGCCGAGGCCATGATTGAGCGCCTTTCCAAAACCAGGAACAACGAGGAATTCGTCAATCTCCTCCGCAGGAAATAGGCCTGCGAGCGTCCCGTCATTCCGGGCGCGGGAGATCTCCTCCTTGCCCATCCCGAGCCAGTCTGCGGCGGCGTTTTTCTCCCCGCGCTTTCCGGAAAATATTTTCCGGAAGTCCTCCCCGATTTCAGCGGCCTCGAAGCCGTAGGTCGCCGTTGCCTTGCTGAAGTCGCCAATGATCTTGGTCTGTCGTTCCAGCGAAACACCGGCTCGCGTCATTTCCGGCGCGGCGGCCTGCCACGCGGAGATGAGGTTGCGCGAGGTCACCACGCCACCTTTTGCCGCCTCGCGAAGGCGCGCGATGGCATCCCCGGCCGCCCCGACGGCCATGGCCACGGACTTGAACTTTTGCGGCTCGCTGTTGCGCAGCATGCCGGCCACGGCGTTGCGCGCATCGTCCATCGCAAGGTTGAACGCCCGGCCGCGCTCAATGATGCTGTCCATGGAAAGCGGGAACTCGCGGAATGGCCGCATGATGCTTTCCGAGAAGGTCGATATTCCTGAAAAGACGAACGCGTTCTTTGCCATCGATGACATCGAATTGAATGACCTTCCAAGCGCGGTGACCTGCTTTTGCGTCTCCATCGCAGCGTCGCGGATGTTTTTTATCGTGTTCTGGACGGGTTTTGCCCCGGCCGTGTTTCCATCCAGACGGATGGTCACCCTTGTTTCTGTGTTTGCTGCCATTTTTTGTTTTGACTCCTTTTAGGATTGTTTGCGTCGTCCGGCGCATGCGGTACGTCATTCCAAGCTTTCTGGGGGTTTTATCGGCCGTGTTCGCATGGCTGGTTTTCAGGTTTTACGTCGAGCTGGTCGAGGATGGATGGGGTTACTTCGTCTGGGGGATTATTATCCTGTTGGCGTTCGGAAACGTGATCTGCAGCCTTTTCAAAAGCGGGCCGTTTCCGCCATCCATGATGAACGGCTGAACCATTCCCTCCATTGAGGATCTCGATCTCCAGCCGCGTCTTCTCGATTTGAAGGCGCATGAGTTTCTCGCCAAGGCGGTTGCGGCATGCGCACTGTGTCTTTGCCAAGGCGCAGGTGGGGGCCGCCAATGCCAGGACGGCGACGATGGAGAAGGCGTTCATTTCCGCCCCCTTTCCATCTTTCCCCGCAGCGCGCGCATGGCCTCGCCCTCCTTGCGCTGGATGTAGTTGCGCATGTCCTCGCGCGCGTGCGCCAGCGCGCGCTCCACAAGGCTTCCCTTTTTCTCCAGCGCGGCCATTCCCGGCGTTCGGTTGCGCAGGATGGCGGCGATGCCCTCCGGGCCGTCCCTGCGGATCTCCACGCTGCCGGCCTCGCCGGAGCGGCGCCGCACCTGCCAGCGGCCCAGCCGCGCAGGCCCCGCATCCCGCGCGCCACGCCCCAGCGACAGCCACCCGGAGGCCACGTGACGCGCCGCGCGCTGGCGCGCCCAGATCTCCCATGTGACCTGAAAATGCCGCCGGTTGAAAAACTTCCCGCCCGCCGCCGGGTCGTGGCGCGGCTCGCTGCCGAAGCGGCCGCCGAAGCGGTCCCCGATGAGTTCGCCGCGCTTGGTCCCGTGCGCCCCGAAGCGCGTTTTCCCGCCCCGGCCCTGCGAGGCCACCTGTATCAGCCCCCCCTTGGAAACGCGGCCGTAAACGGCCCTGTAAACCGTGCTGCGGCCGGACTTGTCGAAGGCCGCGATGCCGCGCCGGTCCGGCCCGATCTGCTGCGCCACCTGAAACTTTGCCAGCTTGCTGCGGTAGCGGATGCGCCAGCCGCGCGCGCGCGTCTCGCGCAGGATCTGCCCGGGCTTGGGCGCGCGGTCCAGCGCGAGAAAGTACAGCCCCGGAAAGGCACGGTTGCCGATGGAAACCTGACGCGAGACGTGGAGGGCGATTTCAGGCATGGCGCGCTTGCGCAACGCAAGATAACGCTCAAACGTCCGCTGGAAGGCCTCCAGCTGCCGGGTGTCGACGGAAGCGTTCACGGGCGGCCCTCCCACGGCTTTTGCGCGGCATCCGCGCGGGGTCCGCGCCCGGCTCGGGCACGGTGAAAACGGGCGGCTCGGCGGCGGCGGCCTCGGGGATGACAAAGTCCTCAAGCGCGGCGGAAAGCCACGCGGCGATGCTTGACCGGGCCTCGGCGTCGGCCAGCGCGCCCGTGGAGGGCGGCGCGAACTTCACGGAGTGGCCGTCGGCCGTCTCCTCGATCAGCCGCGCGTCCTGCGCGCTGTCAAGGCTGGCGGACATGGCCCGCAGGGCCTCGCCAAGCCACACGCCCTGCGCCGTGGCGCTGGCCGTGATGTCCGAGAGCGCGCGGCGGGCCGCGATGCGGTCTGTCGCCGGAAGCATGTCGAATTTGAAGTTGGCCATGGCCTTGAGGGTTGGAAATAGGTGCCGGCGGCGCGGGGCGATGAACCCCAA
>JAIRPL010000030.1 GCA_031256995.1 Puniceicoccales bacterium | reverse complement strand
GTTTACCCCCCCCCCCCCCCCCCCCCCCTCGTCATCGCCGTAACTTATTTATTGGGAATAACTTGCAATCAATTTTTGATATGAATCTTGCGCAAAGATGCCTCCGTTTTGATTCCCTTCATGCCGTGGCCAAGGAGCAATATGATTTGGGGGGAATGTTGTTTGAGCGGGCGATGGAGGGCGGCGTGAAGGAACGGATGCGGTTTCTCACCAAAAGCGCGGTGGCATTCCGAAGTGCCTTGAGGGGCTACAGCAAGGACAAGTTTCCAAAGAATTGGGCGGATGCGCAATTTAGCTTGGGGCTGGTGTTGTTCAAGCAGGCGGAGTTGCGGAGGTGGCCGATGAGGAGGATTTTGCTTTGCAAGAGCACGGACGCCTTCCGCAAGGCATTGAAAGTGTACTCCAAGGACAAATTCCCCGAGAAATGGGGTGCCATAAATGAGAACCTGCGAAGTGCGTTGCGTTTTTCGTTTTGGCGCGATCCGGGCATGTGTTGATCCTGCCAAGGTGGACGCAGGCAGGGGGGCGTGGCGGAGCTGTTTTGCGCGGCGTGCGCGGGTGCATTTGGAGGATTTTGCGACTTCAGCCGTGCTCCGTTTCTTGCGCGCCTTGCGGTCGCGGGCATGGGGGCGCTGCCGTCGGGATTTTCCTGTGCCCCATGTTGATGGATTCTTCCGGGCGGCGTGTTTTTGTGTCTTCCGCCGTCCGGGGATTTTTGTTTACTGCCGCTCGCTGCATAAAGCCGCCCCTTGTTTTTGACACATGAAGAAACGTCTTTTTTCCACCGTGCTAATCTGGTGCCTGGTTGGGGCCGCGTTGTTTTTTGGCAGGACCTGGGGGGGCCTGGCATTGTTGATCGTGGTGTCCGGGGCGGCGCATTGGGAGTGCTGCCGGATTTTGCGGAAATGCGGCGGCGCGCCGAGGACGCCGCTGGCTGTTGCGGCGGGGGTGCTTTTGCTCGCGGCGGCAGGGGCGGGGCTGCTTGTCGAGGATTTGTCGTGGGTGGATGTGCGTTCCCTTTCGGGTTGGGAGGGCGTTTGGCGTGTGGCGCTTCCCGGATTGATTCCCGGGGTGGTGGCACTTGGTTTCCTGCTGTTCCGGCCCGCGAAATTGCCCGAATTGTTCACCACCTGGCCGACGGCGTTTTCCTGGCTCTACATTCCATGCTCGTTGCTGCCGCTGGTGGTGCTCTCGGCGGAATTCGCGCGGAATCCTCCGCCGGGAGGTCCCCACACGGGATTGCTGCTTGTCTTGTGGCTGGTGGCGGTTGTGAAGTTTTCTGACTGTGGCGCGTTGCTTTCCGGGCTTTCGTTTGGAGAGCGGCGGCACCGCATGGCACCGGCGATCAGCCCCGGAAAGTCGTGGGAGGGGTGCGTGGGAGGCGTGCTGTTCGCGGTGCTTGTGGCGGCAGGCGTGGCCTGGCTCTATGGAAGATTCCAGGCGGAGCTTGGTTTTTCCCCGGCGGTCGCGGCGAGGTTCACCCCGGCGCGGGCGGCATTGCTGGGCTTGCCGCTGGGCATTCTGGCCATCCCGTCGGATCTCGTGGAATCGGCCCTGAAACGCCGTGCGGGCGTGAAAGATTCCGGCGCGACCATTCCTGGCATTGGAGGAGCCTTTGATCTGCTGGATTCGCTGGTGCTCACCTCCCCCGTGGCCTACCTGCTGTTGAAGTTCGCGGTTTTGTGATGCCTTGTGGCGCTGGCGCGCCGAAGGCTTGGGGAGGGCTGGCCGGGTGTTTTCTTCGCCGTGCGCGAGGAAACAGGGGGAGGGCGGTGGAGGTGCGTCCTGTCTCGTGTGCAACATTCCCCCTCACGGATTGTCCGAGGGTTTCCAGCATTTATGAGGAACCTTATCATTGTTTTCATGCTTGTCGTCGCCATTGGCGCGGGCGCGTATGGTTTCCACTGGCGGATCCAGCGGAACCTGAGGCAGGATCTTGAAAAGAAGGAGCTGCGGGAGGCGGCGGCGAAGCCCGTTCCCGTCCTGCTCGCCAAGGCCGCGCGGCGTGATGTCCCCGTCTGGCTTGAGGCCCCCGGGTGGGTGCGCGCCTACAACTCCGTCACGGTTCGTCCGCGCGTGAGCGGCACGCTGGATTCCGTCAATTTCACCGAGGGGCGTTATGTGGCGCGCGGCGATGTGCTCGCCCAGATTGACCCGCGCCCCTATCGCGCCACGCTCGACCAGGCCCTTTCCAAACAGGCGCAAAATGCCGCCCTGCTCAAAAACGCGCGCCTCGAGCTTGCCCGTGTCAAGGGCCTCGTTGCCGAGGACGCGGAGAGCCAGCGCGTGCTGGATGATGCCGAGGCGCGCGTCGCCGAGCTGGAGGCGCGCGCAAAAGAGGATTCCGCCACGGTCGCCGCCGCGCAGCTCGACCTGGATTTCACGACACTTCGCTCGCCCATCGACGGGCGGACGGGGATCCGCCAGCTCGACGCGGGAAACACCGTGACGGCCAACCAGCCCACGGGCCTTGTGGTGGTCACGCAGACGCAGCCAATCTCCGCCGTTTTTGACGTTCCGCAGAGGCATCTTCCGCTCCTGCGTCCCGTGTCAAAGGACAGCGGTTCGCGTCCGCTTGCGGTCGAGGTTTTCAATGACGAGACCGGCGAGGTTCTTTCGCGAGGCGAGCTTAGCCTTTTGGACAACACGGTGAACCGGGCCTCCGACAATCTGCAGCTCAAGGCCACGTTCAAGAACGAGGATGACAGCCTCTGGCCCGACCAATACATCATGGCCCGTGTGCATGTCCGCACCATAAAGGGCGCGGTGCTCGTCCCGGAGGAGGCGGTGCAGGCGGGCGTGGATGGTTCGATGGTCTACGTCGCCAAGGATGGCATCGTGCAGCCGCGCCCTGTCACGACTGGGAGCAATCTGGCCCGGGAAGGCCTTGTTGTGATTGAAAAGGGGCTTCTTGAGGGCGAGGAGGTTGTCCGCGAGGGGCAAAACCGCCTCAGGCCCGGCTCGAAGGTTTCCGCCGTCCCGGCAAAGTGACGGCATCCTGCGGTATTTTGCGCGCGATGGCGTTTCCTGCGCCGCCACCGGGCGTGGCTTTGGCGGGGGCTTGTGCTTTTGGAAAAACGCCGCCAAATCGCGCCTTCCCCAAAAAAAGAATGAGGGAAGGGGCGCGCGCGAGGGGCGCGAAGCTTACGCGCCCAGGATGCCGGTTATCCTGCCGTCGGCGTCGACATCGACTTGTTCGGCGGCGGGGGTCCGCGGGAGGGCGGGCATGCGCACCATCTGGCCCGTGAGGGCGACCAAAAAGCCGGCCCCGGCGGCCAGCTCAAAGTCGCGCACGGTTATCTTGAAATTGCGGGGCCGCCCCGGCTTCTTGGGGTCGTCGCTGAGGGAGTTTTGGGTTTTGGCGACGCACACGGGCAGCGCGCCGTAGCCCGCATTCTCGAAAAGCGAAAGACGCTCGGCGGCGGCGGGTTCCAACACCACGCCCTCGGCCCCGTAGAAGCGGTGCGCGATGGCGGCCAGTTTTTTGGGCGCCGGGGCGTCCTCCGTGTAGGTGAATTCCAGCGGCGGGGTTGGTGTCCGGGCGGCGTCAAGGCCTTCCAGCACAGCCTGGGCCAGCTCCATGCCGCCCGCGCCGCCGCGAGCGAACACGTCGGAGACGGCGAACGCGACGCCGGCCTTGGAGCAAAACTCGCGGACCCGCCCGATCTCGGCCTCGGTGTCGGTCGGGAAATGGTTGAGGGCGACCGTCACCGGGCGGTCGAATGAGCGGGCGGCGGCGATGTGCTGGGCGAGGTTTTCCAGCCCGGCGTCAACGGCCTCCGGCGCGGGTGTCGCGAGGGCGTCGAGCGGAACGCCCCCATGCATCTTAAGGGCGCGGATTGTGGCCACGAGCACGATGGCGGCGGGGTTGAGGCCCGCGGCGCGGCATTTGATGTCGATGAATTTCTCGCCGCCGAGGTCGAATGCGAAGCCCGCCTCGGTGACGGCATAATCGGCGTGGGCGAGGGCCATGCGTGTGGCGAGCACGGAGTTGCAGCCGTGGGCGATGTTGGCGAACGGCCCCCCGTGGACGAACGCGGGCACGCCCTCGGCCGAGCAGACAAGGTTGGGCTGGAGGGCGTCGCGGAGCAGGGCGAGCAGGGCGCCGGTCACCTTGAACTCGGCGGCGCGCACGGGGGAGCCGTCCGGGGCGAACCCGACGACGATACTGTCGAGACGCGCGCGCAGGTCTTGCAGTGATCCCGCAAGGCAGAGGATTGCCATGATCTCGGAGGCGGCGGTGATATCAAACCCGCTTGCGCGCCCGGCGGCGGTGCCGACGGCAAGGTGTGTGTGGCGCAGGGCGCGGTCGTTCACGTCGAGCACGCGTTTCCAGAGGACGCCGGATGGCTTCAGGCGCGTCTGGCCGAAGTGCAATTGGTTGTCCACCACGGCCGCGAGCAGGTTGTTCGCGGCTGTGACGGCGTGAAAATCGCCCGTGAAATGCAGGTTGATGTCCCGTGACGGCTCGATCGTGCTTTTGCCGCCGCCCGCCGCGCCGCCTTTGCGTCCGAAGACCGGCCCCATGGAGGGCTGGCGCAGCGCGAGCGCGGCGTTTTTCCCGAGGCGCGCGAGGCCTTGGGCGAGACCGATGCTGGTGACGGTCTTCCCCTCGCCCGCCGGGGTGGGGGTGATCGCGGAGACAAGGATGAGGCGTCCGGTTTTCCGGCGCGCCTCGGCGGCCGGGAGGGCGTCGAGGGCGATCTTGGCCTTGTCGCAGCCGAGCGCGGTCACAAGGCCGGGCGGGATGCCGAGTTTTCCGGCGGTTTCGGTGATGGGCTGCATGGCGGCGGAGGAGGTGCGGCGTCGGCGCGTGAGAGGTCAATCGCGGCTCCATGAGACGATGTTGTCGGCGCGGTAGGTGTCGGCGTAATCCTCGGGAACCTGGCCGGAGGTTTGCATGCCGCTTGCGAAGTAGTCGGAGGGGGTGATGGGGTCCTGGAATTTTGCCCCGGCGGAGACGATGAGATACTTGGGGGCGAGCCAGGCTTTTCCCATTTCGCCGCCGGTGATGACGTTGTAGCGGTAGGCGATCGGGTTTTCCCACGAGTCGACGAAGTAGCGTTGATTTTCCTCGGCGATGGCTCCGGCGACGCGGTTGAACTTGAAGGCGGATTCGGCGATGAAGCTGCGGCGCTGGAGGGGGTTCCCGGACGTGTCGGTGACCTCGGAGATGCTGGCGAGGCGGAGCTTGTCGTTGTCGGCATGGAGGACCTTGAGGCCTGTGAGGCAGGCGTGGAAGTTCAGGCGCCATTGCTCGTCGTCGGAGGCCTCGCCCTCGTGGGTTGGGTATTCGCGGAATGCGTTGGAGTTGCGGAATTGTTCGCAGGCCGAGGCGAGGCTGTCGATGTAGCCGCGTGTGGTGGCGCGATTTTGGCCCTCGACGACGGCGGGGGCGATTGCGAGCACGGCGGCGGAGAGAATCGCCACGATGGCGATCACGGCGAGGATCTCGATGAGGGTGAAGGCCTGGTGACGGGCGGGGCGGGCGGGTTGTCGGTTCATGGGATTTGCACGGGTTGTTGTTTTGAACGTGGAGGGATTTGATGAATTCTGGAGCGGGAGTGGATGCTGGCGGAGTTGCATGGGCCGGGCACGGCTGTCTTCGGCGCAGGCGGGCTATATGTGCCGGGAGTCGGAGGAGTCCTTGGCGGTGTAACCGGTGTCCTGGCGTGCGTGGTTCACCTGGTTTTTTTTGCGATAGGCTTCGTAGAGGTCGGTGGCGTCCATGCCAAGTGTCTGGGCGATGGAAACGAGGAAGTGCAGCATGTCCACGACTTCCACGCGGGCGTTTTGCTCGTCGAATTTCTGGTACTTGGCCCACCATTTCCAAGGCATGGAATCGACGAGTTCGGCGAGTTCCTGCTGGAGGGCGCGGGTGTAGTTGAGCACCCATTCGGTTTTTTGCTTTTCGTCCATTCCGTCGGGGTTGACGCCGATGCGGGCGTTGAGTCCGGCCTGCATGTCGAAGATGTGCTCAAGTTTGTCCATTGGTGGCAAGGGTGGCGGTTTGGTTGGAGGCGCCGTGGAGGGAACCCGGACGGGTTGGGCTACCTGACGCCGCCCTCAAGGCGGATGCTCAGGGAACGCCCGTGGGCGTCAAGTTTCTCCATTTCCGTGAATGCGGCGACGACGGCGGCGGCCTTCTTGAGGCTTTCCGGGCTGTATTCAACGAGGCTTGTGCGGCGCATGAAGTCGGTGACTTGAAGGCCGCTGAAAAAACGCCCTGTGCGCCCGGTTGGGAGCGTGTGGCTCGGCCCCGCCGTGAAGTCGCCGAGGACGGTCGGTGTGTGGTGCCCGATGAACATGGCGCCAGCGGTGGTGATCTGGCGCGCGTACTTCTGGGCGTCTTTTTCGGAGGTGTGGATCTCGAGGTGCTCGGGCGCTATGAAGTTTGCGGCCTCCACCGCCGCCTGAAGGCCGGAGAGGGAGAGCACGCAGTAGTTCCGGTCAAGCACGCGGCGGATTTTTTCGGCGTGCGAGAGGCTGACCAGCTGGACTTGCATGGCCTGCCAGACGGCGTCGGGCAGGGAGGGGGCGTCGGTCGCGATGAGGTAGATTTTTTCGCCGCCCGTGCCGTGCTCGGCCTGGGCCAGGAGGCTTGCGGCCGTCCATTGCGGGTTGGCGGTGGCATCGGCGATGATGGCGACCTCGCTTGGGCCGGGGAGCAGGTCCACGCCCACGTCGCCGAACACCTGGCGCTTGGCCTCGCAGACGTAGGCGTTGCCGGGGCCGAAAATCTTGTCCACGGCGGGCACGGTCTCGGTGCCGTAGGCCATGAGGGCGATGGCTTGCACGCCGCCGACGGCGTAAACCTCGGAGACTCCGCAGAAGCGCAGCGCGGCGAGGATGGAGGCGTCCACGGAGCCATCGGGCCGGGGCGGGGTGCAGGCGACGATCTGGGGCACTCCGGCGAGTTGCGCCGGCAGCGCGCTCATGAAGACAGTGGAGGCGAGCGGCACCTGGCCGCCGGGGATGTAGAGGCCGCAGCGGCGGATGGGGTGAAATGTCTCGCCGACGCGGGCGCCGTGGGCGTTCCTCGCCTCCCAGGATTTGGGGAGTGTCTGCTTGTGATAATCGCGGATGTTGCGGGCGGCCTCGTCGAAAGCCTTGCGGGCGGGGGCGGGGAGGGCGGCGGCGGCCTTTTCCAATGCCTCGGGGGAGATGCGCATCTGGCGGGCATTGAGACGCGCGCCGTCAAATTTTGCGGTGTACTGGCTTACTGTCACATCCCCGCCCCGCCGGACATCGGCGATGATTTCGGAGACCGTTTTTGCCACTTCTGGATTTCTGGCGGTCTCTTCGCAAAAGCGCGCAAGCTGGGCGCGAAAGTCTTTTTGTTTGGAGTCAAGTTTCAGCATGGAGGGGGTCGTGGAGCGAAGTTTCGGTTGGTCGGGGGGGCGGGGATGGGGGAAAGGGGGCGAAAAAAAGGAATGCCCGCCGCCGATGGCGCTGAGGTGGCGCGCATGGGACGGTCGGGCGTGGCGCGCGTGGCGGCGCGGGGTCAGGGCATGGGGAAGGCAAAATCACTGTCGTTGATCGCCTCATTCACGATGACCTTGCTGTACTCAATCCGGGAGGCCTCGCCATTGATCCAACGGGTGATTTTGCGCGGGAAATGGATGGGGGATCCTGCGGGGGAGATTTCGCCCTCGAAGACGGTGAGAATGCGTTTGTTTTGGGGAGTGTCGGCTTCGTAATAGGACTCCTCGGCCACCAGCTGCCCGGTTTGCTTGTCGAAGAAGCGGCGGATGTGCGTGCCACCCTTGTACTTATATAGCAGGGCGTTGCACGTTTTGCCTTGTTGGAGCACCTCGGCGTCAAAGGTCACGGATCCGCCCGCGGGCGCCGCAAAGAAGCTGATTTCGGCGTGGAGCCGGTCGGTGTTCCGGGTGATATCCTGCAGGCCGAAAGGCTTGGTTTGGTGGGTCCGGCCCCGGACGATCTTGGCGAATCCCTCAAGGCCGTTGGAGGCGCTTATAAGCTCAAAGCCGTTTTCGCCCGGCTGCGTGGACAGCACGTACTCGCGGCGCATGTTGGGTGCCTTGAGCTTGGTTTCCGTGAAGGCGACCTTTTTGCCGTCCTTGTCGTACGCATCCCCTTGCAGGATTATGGTTTTGACGGAGGCAAGCTGGGTCTCTCCACCGACTTTTTCGCGGGCTTTGGCGATGATTTCCGCCGGGGTTGGCGCGGCTTGAGCGGACAACGCGGTTGCGCAAAGGCAGGCGATGGGAGCAAAAAACTTTGAAAAACGCATAGGAGCGGCTCGTTATAGCGTGCAGTTGGGGAGTCACAAGCTGAAATTGGGATGTTGCCCTGTTGCGTGCCGGTCTCTTGGGGCCTGGGGGTGGATTGGCGGCGTCCCACGCGGGCGCGTGGAATGCGTTCTGGCTTGGTGGCGCCAAAGGCTACCGGCGTTTGCGGCGGGATGGCTTGTACGTTGTTTGCGCCGGCCGTTTTGCGTCCTTTCCCGTGTTTGCCGCGCCGCCCCTGAGGATGGCGATCTGGTCGCGCAGCAGGGCGGCACGCTCGAATTCGAGTTGGTCGGCGGCGCTGAGCATCTCGGTTTCGAGTTCGGCGAGGATGTCTGCCGTTTCCTTGTGCTCGGCGAGCAGGGTGCTGGCGAGGGTGTCCCCGGCGGATGGCGCGTCGGCCATGCCCGGGGTCAGGCTGGCTTGGACAGGGCGGATGACGCTGCGGGGGGTGATGCCGTGCTCGAGGTTGTAGGCGATCTGGCGCTCGCGGCGGATTTTTGTGATGGCTTGGGCGCGCGCCAGTGACTCGGTCATCACATCGGCATAAAGGATGACGCGGCCCCGCTCGTGGCGCGCGGCGCGGCCGGCGGTTTGGATGATGCTGGTCTGGCTGCGCAGGAACCCTTCCTTGTCGGCGTCGAGGATGGCGACAAGGGCAACCTCGGGGAGGTCGAGGCCTTCGCGCAGGAGGTTGACCCCGATGAGGACGTCAAAGCGGCCCTCGCGCAGGCGTCGCAGGATTTCCACGCGCTCAATCGCGTCGATGTCGGAGTGGAGGTACTCGACGCGCAGGCCGCGCTCGCGCATGTGCTCGGCGAGGTCCTCGCTCATGCGTTTTGTGAGGGTTGTGACGAGGGTTCGCTCCCCGGCTTCCGCCGCGGCCTTGGCCTCGGCGATGAGGTCTTCGACCTGCCCCGCGATGGGGCGCACGCACATTTCCGGGTCGAGCAAGCCGGTGGGGCGGATTATCTGCTCGGCGACGGTGGCGCTGATGTTGATCTCGTAGGGTGCCGGAGTGGCGGAGACATAGAGTGTCTGTCCGGTGGCGGCCTGGAATTCCTCGGGGCGCAATGGCCGGTTTTCAAGCGCGCTGGGAAGTCTAAAACCGAATTCGATAAGGCGCTCCTTTCGAGAACGATCCCCGTGGGACATGCCGGAAATTTGCGGAACGGTGACGTGGCTTTCGTCGATGAATGTCAGAAAATCGTCCGGGAAAAAGTCGAGCAGGCAGCAGGGACGCGAGCCGGGGCGGCGTCCGGCGATGTGCAGGGAGTAGTTTTCCACGCCCTGGCAGATGCCGGTCTCCTGCAGCATCTCGAG
The DNA here is from genome assembly GCA_031256995.1 of Puniceicoccales bacterium. Lineage (GTDB taxonomy): Bacteria > Verrucomicrobiota > Verrucomicrobiia > Opitutales > UBA953 > CALNBE01. The sequence goes on along the minus strand of JAIRPL010000030.1, from coordinate 52,202 downwards.
GTCATACTCGGTTCGCATCCGGATGCGTTGCGCCTCAAGGAGGCGCCCGGCGCGCTCGAAATGGGCGACGCGCTCCTCAAGCTCGGCGCGGATGGCGTCGCGGGCCTGGGCGATGCGGGCGGGGGAGACGACGTATTGTGTCGCGGGATAGAGGTCAAAGCGCGCGAGGCGTTCGCCGACACGCCCTGTGAGGGGGTCAAGTTCGCGAAGGCCTTCTATCTCATCCCCCCAGAATTCGATGCGCAGGGCGTTTTCCTTGTAGGCCGGAAAGACGTCCACGACCTCGCCGCGGACGCGGAAATTGCATCGTTCAAGCTTCAGTTCGTCGCGTTGATAGAGGTTTGTGACGAGTTTTTCGAGCAGGGTGTCGCGGCTCATCCGCAGGCCGGGCGCGAGATGGATTGCCATGTCCTTGAAATCCTCGGGGGAGCCGAGTCCGTAAATGCATGAGACGCTGGCGACGACAATGACATCGCGGCGCGAGAGCAGCGCGCTGCTGGCGGCGATGCGCAGGCGCTCAATGTCGTCGTTGATGGCGGAGTCTTTTTCAATGTAGGTGTCGGTTTGCGGGATGTAGGCCTCGGGCTGGTAATAGTCGTAATAGCTGATGAAGTATTCGACGGCGTTGTGGGGGAAGAAGTTCTTGAATTCGGAGTAGAGTTGCGCGGCGAGGGTTTTGTTGTGGGAGATGATGAGGGTTGGGCGTTGAAGACGCTGGATGAGGCTGGCCATCGTGAATGTCTTTCCGGAGCCGGTGACGCCGAGCAGTGTCTGGTGCTTGTTTCCGGCCCGGAATGAGGCCTCAAGTTGCGCGATGGCCTGGGGCTGGTCACCTGTGGGGGCGTAGTCGGCGACGAGGCGGAATTGTTCGTGAGGATCGGGCTTCGGGGCCGGGGCATTGTTTTCTTCATCCATTTTGTTTTCTTGTTAATTCGACGGCGTGTGTATCGGTTTGCGCGGTTTTTTCGCAAGCCTGCGCGTCGGGGGGTGGCTTTTTGGGGGGGCGGCATGCCGTGCGGGTACGGACATCCGCCGCCGCCTGTGCCGCCCGTGGAAGCATGTGCCATGCGGGTCGCGCCAGAGGGCGCAAGGCGGTTTCCTGTGGTGGGCGTTCTTTTGCGTGGGCAAAAAAACACAACCGCCGCATTCGCGAGGAATGCGGGCGGCTGGGCGTGGTGCGGAAACCGGGCTGGTTCCGGGGCGCCGGGGAGGGTGGTCCCCGGCGGCGGGTGGCTACTTTTTGGAGGCCTTGGAGGCTGGTTTCGACGCGGTTTTGGATGTCGCGGCACGGCTTTTTGCATTCGCGCCGTTTGCCGCCTTCTTCTCCTCAATGGCCGCCTGCGCGGCCGCGAGGCGCGCGGTTGGAACGCGGAATGGGGAGCAGGAGACGTAGGCGATGCCAAGTTTGTGGCAGAATTTCACGCTGTCGGGATCGCCGCCATGCTCGCCGCAGATGCCGAGTTTGATGTCGGGGCGCGTGGCGCGTCCTTTTTCCACGGCGATGCGCATGATCTGGCCGACGCCAGTCTGGTCCAGCGTGGCGAAGGGGTTGCGTTTGACGATTTCCGCCTCGGTGTAGGCGCCCAGGAAATTCCCGGAATCGTCCCGCGACATGCCGAGGGTGGTCTGCGTGAGGTCGTTTGTGCCGAAGCTGAAGAATTGGGCGGTTTGCGCTATCTCGTCGGCGGTGATGGCGCCTCTTGGCACCTCGATCATCGTGCCGACCTTGTAGTCGAGCTTGGTTTTGTGTTCCTTGGAGACCTCGCTGGCGACGCGGTGGATGATTTCCACCTGCAGGTCGAGTTCGCGTTTGAAGCCGACGAGCGGCACCATGATTTCCGGCCTGGCTTTCAGGCCTTTTTTCTGGGTCTGGATGGCGGCCTCAAAGATGGCCCGCGCCTGCATTTCGGTTATTTCCGGGTAGGCGATTCCGAGGCGGCAGCCGCGGTGGCCGAGCATGGGGTTGAATTCGTGCAGCGCCGCCACGCGGTTCATTATGGTCTCGACGGGGATCCCAAGTTTGCGCGCGAGGTCGAGCTGCTGCTCCTTGGTGTGGGGCAGGAACTCATGCAGCGGCGGGTCCAGCAGGCGGATGGTCGCCGGGAGGCCGGCAAGCGCCTTGAATATGCCCGCGAAGTCGTCCCGCTGGTAGGGCAGGAGCTTGGCGAGGGCGGCTTTGCGCGAGGGGGTGTCGGCCGCCAGGATCATCTCCCGCATGGCGTCAATGCGGTCGCCCTCGAAGAACATGTGCTCGGTGCGGGTCAGCCCGATTCCCTCGGCGCCAAAGGCCAGCGCGGCGGCGGTTTGTTCCGGGGTGTCGGCGTTTGTGTAGACCTTCAGGCGGGTGGCCTTGGCGCACCAATCCATGAGTTGCGCGTAATTTTGGAACGCGGGTGTCTTTTTCGCGCCGGCGTCCTTCTTCAGCAGCGCGCGGATGATGTCGGAATCGGCGGTTTTGATCTGGCCGGGATAAACCTCGCCGGTTGTGCCGTCGATGGAGAGATAATCGCCCTCGTTGTAGACGGCGCCCGAGACGCGCATGACGCGGGCTGCGTAGTCGATGTCGAGGTTTGCGGCGCCACAGACACATACCTTGCCCATCTGGCGGGCGACGAGCGCGGCATGGGAGGAGACGCCCCCGCGGGCGGTGAGGATGCCCTCGGCGGCAATCATTCCGCGCAGGTCCTCGGGCGAGGTCTCGGCGCGGGCAAGCAGCACTTTTTCGCCGCGCGCGGCGGCTTCGACGGCGCGGTCGGCGTTGAAGTAAACCCGGCCTGTGGCGGCGCCCGGGCCGGCCGGGAGGCCTTTTGCGATGATCGTCGCCTTGGCGGCTTTCAATGCCGCCGGGTCGAAAACGGGTGCGAGCACCTGGTCAAGCTGGTCGGCGGGGACGCGGGTGACGGCGGTTTCCCAGTCAATCAGGCGTTCCTTGACCATCTCCGCCGCGATGCGCACGGCGGCCAGCCCGGTGCGCTTGCCGTTGCGTGTCTGCAGCATGTAGACGCGTCCGTCCTCGATGGTGAACTCGAAGTCCTGCATGTCGCGGAAATGCTCCTCGAGGATTTTGCGGATGCGCTCCAGCTCCTTGTGGGCACCGGGCAGGACTTTTTCCAATTCATGGACCGGGGCGGGGGTGCGGACGCCGGCGACGACGTCCTCGCCCTGGGCGTTGATGAGGAATTCGCCGTAGAAAACCTTCTCGCCCGAGGCGGGGTCGCGCGTGAAGGCCACGCCGGATCCGGAATTGTCCCCGGTGTTGCCGAAAACCATGGCCTGCACGTTGACGGCGGTGCCCCATTCGGCGGGGATGTTGTATTTGCGGCGGTAAACGATCGCGCGGTCGTTCATCCAGGAGCTGAAGACGGCGCCAACGGCCCCCTCAAGCTGCTTCCAGGGGTCGGTGGGGAAGGCTTTGCCCGTGCGTTCCTTGACGAGGGCTTTGAAGCGGCGGACCAGCTCCTGAAGCGCATCCGGGTCAAGGTCGGTGTCCTTGGCCTCGGCGTCCCCGAGGCGCTCTTTTTTGAGGGTGGAGATGACGGTCTCGAACGGTTCGTGGTCCTCGCCGGTGCGCTTTTGCACGCCAAGGACGACGTCGCCGTACATCTGGATGAAGCGGCGGTAACAGTCCCAGGCGAAGCGCGCATTGTTGGTCGCGCGGGCAAGGGAGACGACGGTTTCGTCGTTGATGCCGAGGTTGAGAATGGTGTCCATCATCCCCGGCATGGAGTCGCGCGCGCCCGAGCGCACGGAGACCAGGAGGGGGAAGTTTTTGGCGTCGCCGAATTTTTTGCCCGTCTGCTTTTCCATGGCGTGGATGGCGGCGGGGACATCCTTGGCGAACAGGCCCGCGGGATAGCTGCGTTTGTTGGCGTAATAGTGGGTGCAGACCTCCGTGGTGATGGTGAAGCCCGGGGGCACCGGAAGCCCGATGCGCGCCATTTCGGCGAGGTTGGCGCCTTTGCCTCCGAGGAGGGGGCGCATGGCGGCGTTGCCGTCAGTCTTTGCGCCAAAGGCGTAAACTGGTTTTTTCAGCGCGCCTTGGGAGGCGGCCGCCGTGCCGGCGGATTTTTTGGGTTTGGTGGAGGCCATGTTATGCTTTGGGCGGTGTGTCAGTGTTGCGTTCAAGCGTGTTTTTTTGGGGGAGGAAGGGTCAAAAAACGACACGGGACGCGCCCGCCCGTTGGTGCGTCCCGCTCACTATGGTTGGTGCCATTTCCTCCCGGAAAAGAAGTCGCGGCAGCAAAGGGATGTCCCTTGCGCTGTCAACGGGAAACCCGTCCTGGGTCTGTTGGAAATTTACATGGATGTTCCTGCGAGAAGACTTGCGCGGGCGGGTTGAAGTGTGACAATCGGCCGCGTTCGGGGCGCTGCTCCATGGCGGTGGCGGCGCGGAGCCGAACGCAAAACCCAAAACCCTAGGAAAGGAACCCATGACAAACCCCGATCAAATCCGCATCACCGGCCTCAACCTCGATCTCACGGAGGCGCTCAAGGAGCATGTGACCGGCAAACTGGCGAAGGTCATCAAACACAACGAACGCATTGTCCGCATCAACGTTGAGCTGGAGTACCGTCCTTCCCACAAGCATCACAACGAGTTTGTCGCCAAGGCGCAGGTGGAGGTTCGCGGCCCGAATATCGTCGTCAGCATCGAGTCCGATGATCTTTACAAGTCCATTGACGCGTTGTCGGAGAAGTTGACCCGGCAGGTGCGGCGCCGCCACCGTCTTGAGAAAGAGAAGCGCAACCACCCCCACAATGTGGATATCCCGGTGGAATTGCCAAAGGCCGCCGTCGCTCCGCGAAAAAGCGCCTCCAAGGTCTCCGTGCCCGCCCGGAGGCTTGCCGCGCCCGCCCGCGCCGCAGCCTGAGCCACCGCTGGGCCGGCGCGGTCCCCCTTCGCGTTTGATTTTTGTTTCAGGCAGGTTTGCGAGAGTCTCGCAGGCCTGCTTTTTTGTTGCCCGTGCCCCCCCTGTTTCCAGCCTTTGGCGCATGTCACATTTCCTTGGATTTGATTCCAGCACACAGAGTCTCAAGGCTCTCGTCATAGACGCCGCCGCCGGGCGGATCGTTGCCAGCGCCACCGTCCATTTTGGCAGGGAATTGCCGCAGTATGACTCGCCTGACGGGGTGCTTCCCTCCGCGGATCCGCTTGAGAAGCATGCCAGTCCCTTGATGTGGCTTGACGCGCTTGACCTTGTGCTGAGGAGGCTTGCCGATGGCGGCGCGCCGCTTGCGTTGGTGCGTGGCATCAGCGGCTCGGGGCAGCAGCATGGCTCTGTTTATCTCAACAACACGGCCGCCGGGGCGTTGGCCGCGCTTGCCCCCGGGCAAAGCCTCGCCGCGCAGCTCGCCGGCATCTTCTCCCGCAAAACCTCCCCGATATGGATGGACGGAAGCACGGTGCCCGAGGTTGGGGAGCTTGACGCCAGGATTGGCAGGCGCCTGCAGGATGACACGGGGTCGCCCGGCATTGAGCGCTTCACCGGTCCGCAAATCCGCCGGTTTTTCAAAAAGGACCCGGTTGCCTACGCCTCAACCGCCCGCATCCATCTGGTTTCCTCATTTCTCGCCAGCGTCCTTGTTGGCGGCGACGCCCCCATTGATTTTGGCGATGGCGCGGGCATGAATCTCCTGAATTTGCGCACAGGCGTCTGGGACGCCGAAATCGCCGATGCCACGGCGCCCGGCCTGCTTCGCCTGCTGCCGCGTGTCGCCGCCGGTGGCGGGGCTGTTCATGCGGGTGTCCTTGCCGCCTATTTTGCGAAATACGGACTCAGGCCCGGCATCCCCGTGGCGCTTTGGACGGGGGACAATCCCGCCAGCCTGATCGGCATGGGCGCCCACCGCCCGGGCAAGGCTGTCGTCAGCCTTGGCACCAGTGACACTGTGTTCGCCGCGTTTGAGAAATTCCACACCGACCCCGATGGTTTTGGCCACGTCTTTGGCAATCCCGCCGGCGGCAACATGAGCCTGGCCTGTTTCAAGAATGGCTCCCTGGCCCGGGAGCGTGTCCGCATCGACGCCGGGGTGGATTGGAAGTTCTTTGACGAGATGGCGTTTGAGCAGACGCCTCCCGGCAATGAAGGGCGGCTTGCGTTGCCGTGGTTTGAGCAGGAGATCACGCCCGCCGGGCGTCCCATTGGCCTGCGCGCCAATTTTGACTATGCGTCGGCGCCGGCGGCGGTGCGTGTTCGCGCGGCGGTCGAGGCGCAGGTGCTCTCCCGCGCCCTGCATTCCGCTTGGGTGGGCAAATTCGACACCCTGCGCGTCACCGGTGGCGCCTCCCGGAGCAAGGGCATTCTGCAGACCCTCGCCGATGTCTTCCAGGCGCGTGTGGAAACCATCTCGGTCACCGATTCCGCCGCCCTTGGCGCCGCCCTCATCGCGGCGCATGATACCGGTGGTTTTGCCTATGACGGCCTTGCGGAAAAATTTTGTCCCACGGTCTCCGTCACCATGCCCCGCCCGGAAACGGCCGGCGTGTACGCAAAACTCCTGCCTGTCATCCGGGAATTGGAGAAGTAGAGGGGCTGTGGCCGGAATTCCCTCTGTGCGAACCCGGAGGCGGGTTTGCGTGGCGGGAATTTTTTATCTGGCGTCCGTGGAGGCGGGGCGGGGCAGGAGGCGCAGTTTGTGGAGCACGAATGCCTCAAGGGGGAGTGTGCCGGAGCGCGGGCGTCGGACGAGTGGCCAAGGGAGGTCGTCGGCGGCACGCGCGCCGGGCCATTCAAAGGTGAGCGTGTTGGCGCCTTGCGTGACGTCACGCAACAAGCCCTTGGGAATGTGGAGCAGGCTGGAGGCGCCCGCTTGCTGTTGCCGGGGAGGGAGGGGCGTCCCATTCAACGACACGATGAGTGTTTGCGGGTGAATCCATTCCCCGGACAATTCAAGGAGCGGGGATTCGAGTTTCCCGATCTCCTCCCGGCTCAGGTAGAAGTTTATTCTCGATGCTCTTTTTGTGGATTTCCAAAAGCCGTTTCCCCCCGCGGGTTTCCAGCCGGAGACGAAATGGAGTCGTTTGTGCAGATCCATTCCCATGTCATTGGCGGAAAAATGGAAAGGGTGGGGATCCGGGAGGGGGATGCCTTTTGCGAATGCTTCCTTGTGCGGGTTGTTTGCCGCGTTTGAGGCGTTCGTTTTTTCGGCAAGATGGAGCTGGAAATCGCCGGTGTTGAATGCCTCGTATGAAGTCGGGATGCGCTGGTATAGGTTGGAGGAAATGGAAAGCCCGAAATCCGCCAAATGCTTGGAGAATCCGGTGTATCCGTGGTGGAGCAACACTAAGACAGGCCCCGGATGCTCGCGAATGCGGTCGAGCACCCGTTTGCGCAGGCTGCCATCCTTCATCGCGCGCAGGAGAAACAACGGTTCGTCGCCAGGGCTGACAAATGTGGCCGTTGGATTTTCCTTTGCGATGAAGGGCGCGAGAAATTGCGTCTCCGGAGTGTAGAGCACGACGAGGGAATTGTCGGGCAATTTGGGGATCGAAACGTCGAAGACCCGTTTTTGAGGATTTTTTGCGTCATCCCTCACGCGTCCCCAGAATGGGAATTTTGTCGTGGCGGTTGCCAGCACGGTCAGCGTGATGAGAATCGCCGCGAGAGCGAGGTTGCGTTTTTTATCCCCCTGTCTGACGCCAAGCGAATCCAGCAGGTGCCACGTTGCGATGAACGGCACCAACCCCAACAGGACTTCCATGGGAATGGCATAACGCAAGACCGAGAACAAGGCCTCCCAGATCACAAATCCAAAAAGGAGGAAAACTATGATGAATTTTGCCGCTTTTGGGAGAAGCCGGCATCCGTCCCCCGGGTTTTCCCGATCATCGCCTTGCAAGGAAGTCCGGGTGTCCTGGTTGGTGTTCGCGGGAAGCAGGCGCCTTCCCCATTGCAGACACAAAAACACGACCCATACGGCTGCGGTGACATACGCGAAGGCAAACCGCAGATCCGTGCCTGCGGAGGCGGAGATGGCGCGGGAATTCACCCACGTGAAAGGAAAAAACAGGGCTTCTTGCAGCGATTGCGGGACGAACCAGGACCCCGGCAAAGCTTTTTCCGGAATCCAGTCCGACTTGAAGATGTTGTTGTACATCGGGAAGACGGGGTTTCCCGTGAGTTTGTAGAGTGTGCATCCCCACCATCCGTAGACGGCGAGAAACGCCACCCACCAGGCGCCGGAAAATGAGACGAAAGCAGGAAGAAATTTGTGCGACAGCGGTTTTTTTGCGGGAACGCCCCGAGCGGGGCAGGGCGGATTTGCGGGTTTGGCTGCCCGTGTTTTTTTGAGAAAACGCGGAAGGCTTGGGATGCTCCCCCCGCTTTGTGCCAGCAGGCCGGCCGCGAATGCGACGGTGTAGGGCGCGGCGGTCAATTTGAAACCCGTGCCGGCGCCGAGCAAAGCGCCGGCCGCCGTCGCGGCGGCAATGGGGTGGCGCTCACGCAAGGACAGAAACGCGGCCAGCGCGCCAAGCACAAGGCAGGCGGTCTGCACCTCGTTCGTCGTTGAGCCGATCTGGATCACAAGCGAAGTGCCGCCAAGGCCGAAAAATGCGAGCAATCCCGCGAAAAAACGGCGTTCGATTTCGCTGAATCCTGGCAGTGCTCTTAGGACCTGGTGGATGCAAAGAAATGTCAGAAAAATCAGGATTCCCGTGGGGATTCCCATCAAAAATGTCACGATTCGCGGCGAGTCCGGAAACCACTCCACGGCCAGCAGGTAATAGGGGACATCCAGCAGGGGGGGGTAGTATGTTTGCAGGCCGGCTGGAAATAAATCCACCCCAAGCCGCCCATTGAGCAATGCCCATCCGTTGTGCAGATGGTATTTTTTTAGGTCATAATTCGCGTCAATTCCACAACGGACCGACAGGGCGCCCCCCACCGCCATTGACAATGGCAGCAACCATCCAAGGTTGAGCTTGCCAGGCAGGCTTGCCAGCGGTCGCCAATGTTTTTCGGGACGCGAACCATCCCCTTGGCGGGAGCTTGCGTTGTTATTTTTTCCGCTTTGAAAGCCACTCATGCCTTTGACATCACTCGGTTTGAGCAAAAACCCGGCATGCGGATAGGGCAACCGGATTGTGTCCGGGGCTGAAATTTGATGCCGGCGCAAAACGCCCTTGCAAAGGAGGGGAGGGGTGGAATAAGTCAAACGCCGAATGTTTTTCCCGCCCATTCTTGGTGTGACGCAGACGGAGTCTGCCACCGGTTCGAGCCTGCCCCAGGTTTCCCGCGCAACCCACGCACTTTCCCAAGCGCCCGCGTTCCTCGCCCTTGTTCTCGCCGTTGCGTCGCTCGTCCTGCTTGTTTTTGCCATTCGCCGCAAGCGTCTCTCCAGCAAGGATGTGCCATTCTGGTACGCGGTCCTCCAGACGCTCTTCATGGCGCTTTTCCGCGTCCGCTACCGGCTCAGGGTGGTGGGGTTGGAAAACCTGCCCAAGGACGGCCCTGTCATTGTGGTCTGCAATCACATATCGTTCATCGAATCCATTCTTTTGTCCGCCATCGCGCATCGGCGCCTGCGTTTCCTGACCTGGTCTGGCTACCGCAATATTTTCATGCGGATGGTCGTCCGGCTCCTCGGGCTTATTCCCGTTTCTCCCGATAGTTCCAAGAAGGCCATCCGGACGGCTTGCGAGCATCTTGCCGCCGGGGATTGCATCGCGCTTTTTCCCGAGGGGCAGATTTCCCGCAATGGGACAATGGGGGCGTTCCAGGGTGGCGCCGCCTTTATCGCCCGCAAGTCTGGCGCCAGCGTGGTGCCTGCCGCCGTGGATGGTTTGTGGGGGTCGCTTTTCAGCTTTTTTGACGGCCCCGGGTTCCTGAAATTTCCGCGCGCGGGGCGCCCGTCCCTGTCTGTGGCGTTTGGCGCCCCTGTGCCGCCCGCCGAGGTCGCCACATTGCGGGACCGGGTGCAGCTGCTCCTCACCACGCTTTATGGCGAGCGACCGGAGTTTCAGCGCAACCTTGCCCGTGAGATTGTCCACAGCCTGGCGCGCCATCCTGGTTTCCCCTTTGTCGTGGATCGTGGCGGCCCCAAACGTGTTGTGCTTGGCGGTGCCCTTCTTTACGCGCTCGCGCGGCATGTCGCCCGCGTGTTGCGTCCGCGGATTGGTGCCGAACCCCGTGTCGCCATCCTGCTTCCGCCCGGCGCGGGTGCCACTGTGGCAAACATCGCCGTTCTCCTGCTTGGCCGCTCGCCGGTGAACCTTAATTTCACCCTCGGGCCGAGGCAGTTTGTGGCTTGCATCGAAACCACGGGCGTCAAGACCTTCATCACCGCGCAAGCCCTTCGCGAGAAGCTTGACGAAAAAATCCCCGATTTCCCGTGGAGCAGCATGGAGCGCATCGTCGATGTCGCAAAATTGCTGGATCCGGCGGAACTTCCGAAGTTTTCGGTCGCCTTGGACCTTGTCTCGGCCTGGGCGCTTCCCGGCGCATTTTTGAGCGCGCTGAATCGGCTGCCCCGCAGGGGCGGGGAACGCGAGGCGACGGTTCTTTGCACCAGCGGCAGTTCCGGGCAGCCCAAGGGGGTGCCGTTGACGCATCACAACATTCTTGTCAATTGCGGGCAGTTTGACGCCACGCGTTTGATCCGTCCGGGTGCCATTCTCTTTGGGAATCTCCCCATTTTTCATAGCTTTGGCATTACCGTGACACTCTGGTTTCCGCTCACGCGCGCCGTGCGAGTTGTGAACACCCCCTCGCCACTCGAGACCCAAAAAAACATCAACACCATTCGCGAGGAGTGTCCGACGATCCTTCTTGGCACCCCGACGTTTTACAGGGGTTACCTGAAAAAGGCGGATCCGAAGGACCTGAAATCGGTCGAACTCGTGATAGCCGGGGCGGAGAAGACGCCGGATGGTTTTGCCGAGGAGTGGGAGACGCGTCTGGGCGGGCGTTACGTCGAAGGCTATGGCGCGACGGAGACAACCCCCGTGGCGGCGCTCAATCTCTCCGACATACGCGATCCGAACGTGCGCGACGGGCTTTTTGTCGGCAAACGCCAGGGTTCCGTGGGACGTCTCGTTGTCGGCATGTCCGCGCGTTTCACCAATCCAATTGATGGAAAACCCGCCCCGGCTGGCGTGGAATCCGGCGTGATGTGGCTCAAAGGCGGCAATGTCTTTGGCGGTTATCTTGGCCAGCCCGCGCTCACCAAGGAGGTCCTGAGCCATGATGGCTGGTATTGCACCGGCGACATCGCGCGCCGTGACGAGGAAGGTTTCATATTCATTGAGGGCAGGCAGGCGAGATTCTCGAAAATTGGCGGCGAAATGGTGCCGCACGGGGCCGTCGAGGAGGCCATCCGCCGCGCGTTTCACATGAAATTTGGCGACGATGCCCTTCAGCGCATCGCCGTCACCTCCCGTTTTGATGAGAACAAAGGCGAGGCGCTTGTCTTGCTTACCACAATCGAGATCGAGGCCGAGAGCCTTCGTGCCGCCCTTGCCGCCGAAAGCATCGCCAATCTTTGGATTCCGCGAATCATCAAGCGCGTGGACGCCATCCCCGTCCTCTCCACAGGAAAACTGGATCTGCAAAAAATGCGGGAACTTGCGGAGGCGGATTGAAACGCGCGGACGCGCGCGGATTCCCAAGTGTCGCCGCGTGCGAAAGCGCCGGGCACGAATTGCGATTTTCACGGAATACTTTGCGCAGGCGCGGCGCGTGATCGCCCGCTGTGAAAGCACCGGGCCTTGGTTGAAACGGTGGCGCCATGCCTCCTGCCGCCTCGCTTTCCTCCCGCTTGGAACAAAAAAAACCGCGCCCCCCGGAAAACGGGGAAGCGCGGTTTTTGCAGGAGACGGAATCACTTTCTTGCGGAGGCCTTTTTACCGGACTCGACAAGGGCGATGAAATCCTTGGCGACAAGGGCGGCGCCGCCGATGAGGCCCCCGTCAATGTCGGCTTCCGCCAGAAGGGCGTCGGCATTGTCGGGCTTCATGGATCCGCCGTAAAGGATGCGCGTTTTTTGGGCCGCCGCCTCGCCTTGCAACTTGGCGAGTTGGGCGCGGATGAAGGCGTGAACCTCCTGCGCCATCGCCGGGGTGGCGGTTTTGCCTGTGCCGATGGCCCACACGGGTTCATAGGCGACGATGACATTGGCGAACTGGTTGGCAGGAATATTCGCCAGGCCGACGGTGATTTGCTGGCCGATGACCTCGAAGGTTTTGGCACTTTCGCGCTCGGCCAGGGTTTCGCCGACGCAGACGATGGGCTTGAGGGTGTTCTCAAGGGCGGCGAGGGTCTTTTTGTTAACAATCGCATCTGTCTCGCCGTAATAGCTGCGGCGTTCGCTGTGACCGATGATGACGTGGGTGACGTGCAGGTCGCGGAGCATGGCCGTCGAGACTTCGCCGGTGTAGGCGCCGTGAGGTTTCTCGCTGACATTCTGGGCCCCGAGGTTGACGGTGGAGTTCACGAGGTTTTCGCCCACGGACTGAAGCGCTGTGAACGGCGGGGCGACGACGACGTTGATGTCGGTTTGCTTTCCGATGGCAGGGACGATGGCCTTGATCAGCTCGACGGCCTCTGTGGCCGTTTTGTTCATCTTCCAGTTTCCGGCGATGAGGAGGGTGCGTGGCATGGTGGTGTGTGGTTTGGGATTGTGAATGTGTTGATGTTTCATTGCGTGGTGATGGTGGCCGCCCCGCCAAGGGAATGGGGGCGCGGGGCCGTGCGGCTCACTTGGTGTCGAGCGCGGCGATGCCCGGAAGCACCTTGCCCTCAAGGTATTCAAGCGACGCGCCGCCGCCGGTGGAGCAATGGGAGACTTTTTTCGCGACGCCGAATTTCTTCGCCGCCGTGGCCGTGTCGCCCCCGCCGACGACCGTGAAGGCGCCGCGCTCCGTGGCGGCCCCGATGTCGGCGGCCATCGCGGCGGTGCCGCCGGCGAATTTGTCGAACTCAAAGACGCCCGCCGGGCCGTTCCAGATGATGGTGTTGGCGCGCTGGATGGCGGCCCTGAACAGCTCGATGGACAAGGGGCCGACGTCAAGCCCGAGCCAGCCGTCGTCAATGCCCGTCGCCTTGTCCGCCGGCTTGGCGGCGGCGTCAGGCGCAAACTTGTCCGCGGCGATGAAATCCACGGGAAGAATTATTTTCACGCCTTTGGCTTTTGCCTTTTCCATGATGGCCGGGACGAGCGTGGCACCCTCGGCGTCGAAGAGGGAGGCGCCGATCCGGACATTTTCGAGGACTTTCAGGAACGTGAACGCCATGGCGCCGCCGATGATGATTTCGTTGGCCTTGTCTATCAGGTTCTCAATGAGGGGAATCTTGTCGGCGATTTTCGCGCCGCCGAGAATGGCCAGAAGGGGGCGTTTGGGGGCGGCGATCACGGCGTCAAATGCCTCCACCTCTTTCTGGAGCAGGAATCCGGAGAGTTTTTCGGGGAGGTTCACGCCGATCATCGAGGAATGGGCGCGGTGCGCGGTGCCGAAGGCGTCATTGACATACACATCGCCGAGTTTGGAGAGGCTGGCGCGGAACGCGGCCACCTCGGCATCGGGGGCGGTGACTTTTGTGATGGTTTCCGTGCCGTCGGGGTTCTTGGTCTTGATTTTGAGCTTCACCTCCTCGGCGGCGTGAAAGCGAAGATTTTCAAGCAGGAGCACGTCGCCGGGCTTGAGTGCGGCGGCAAGTTTTTCGACCTCGGGGCCAACGCAGTCGGGCGCGAAGCAGACAGGGCGGGCCAGGAGTTTGCCCAGCTCCTCGGCCACTGGCTTGAGGGAGTACTTTGCCTCCACCCGGCCATCGGGGCGGCCAAGATGAGACATCAGGACGACGGCCGCGCCTTGATCGAGTGCATACTGGATGGTGGGGAGCGCGGCGACGATGCGCGCATTGTTTGTGATGGCGCCAGTCTTTTTGTCTTGGGGAACGTTGAAGTCCACACGGATGAGGACCCGTTTTCCCGTCAGGTTGGCGTCCTTGATGGTTTTTACGGTTGGCATGGATTGAAAAGTAAGCGCCGCAGGAAATGGGCGCACGCCAGCCAGAGCAACCGCTTTTTTAGGGAGCAGACGGGCCTTGGGGACATTGGCGCTTGGTGGGGCAGGGTGCGGCAGAGGGGGGGGGGCATGCCGGGTGTTATTCCAAAAAACCTTGCCGTTTGTAACACGATTGGCGGTGATGTGGGCTTGCCACCGGACACCTTGCATGCCAGCAAGCGGCCCTGATAAAAACAGGGTGGTTCTTGGGACTTCGCCAAGTCTGCGTTTTTTGACCAAGGGGATGTGCCCGGTGGCGGAGTCTGGATCCTTCATGGATCTTTTTCCGTTTTTCAACCGTTTCATTCACTTTTTATTTTATGCCTGACACACTCTCCACGGAGCAACTTTTTGGCGCCGAGCCGTCGCGCCGCATTCTTCGCAACGGTCTGACCGTGCTGTTTTCACGGGAGCCTTCCGCCGGGCTTGTTTCCGCCCAGGTATGGGTCAAGACCGGGAGTATTCACGAAGGCGCGCTGCTTGGCTCCGGCCTTTCGCACTACCTCGAGCACCTGGTTTTCAAAGGCACGAAAAAGTACTCGTGCTCGGAGCTTGCCAAGGTCGTGCAAGCCGCTGGTGCCACGATGAATGCCTACACCACGTTTGACCGCACGGTGTTCCACATTGACGGACCTTCCGAATGCGCGGAACTTGCCTTGGACGTGCTTGCCGAGATGACCCTCCGGCCTTTGCTCGATCCGGAGGATGCCGCCCGCGAGCGCGAGGTCATTTTGCGCGAAATTGACATGTACAATGACGATCCGGATTCCGTTCTTTTCGAGGCGTTGTTGCGCGAGGTCGTCTATATTCACCCGACGCGCTTTCCGGTCATCGGTCTTCGCGACGCGTTCGCGGCGTTGACGCACCAGCAAGTGCTTGATTACCACAAGGCGCGCTATGCGCCCAACAATCTTGTGCTCATCGTGGCCGGGACGCTGGAGGAGGAGTCCGTTTTTGCCTGGGCGGAAAAGTATTTTGGTTCCGCTCCCGCTGGCGCCATTGGCGCGCCCAATGTCCCCACCGAACCCGACCAGCTTGCCGCGCGCTCGGCCTCGCTTGATTCCAATGTGAAAGTGCTGCGCGGGTGCATGGCCTGGCGCATCCCCGGGATGCGGCACCCGGACTCGCCGGCGCTGGATGTTTTTTCCATGCTCCTTGGCCTTGGGGAAAGTTCCCGCCTGCATAGACGGCTTCACGACGAGCTGGCGCTTGTTCATGGCATTGGCGCCCACAACTGGCTCCCAGGTGTCACCGGAATGCTTTGGTGTTCCTACACGGCGGATCCCGGGCGCCGGGCCGAGATCGAAAGCGCCGTGCTCGAAGTCGTGGAAACCCTGTTGCGCGACGGCCTTTACAAGGCTGAGTTTGACAAGGCCCGGCGTGCCTGCCTCATGGCTTTTCTGGAGAATCGCAAGACCATCTCCCGCATCGCCTCGCAACTTGGCCTGCAAGCCATTGTCATCGGCGATCTCGGTTACCCGCGCCGCTATTTGGAGCGCATTCACAATCTCACGCCCAATGACGTGCTTGAGGCCGCCCGCCGCCACATCCTTCGTGACAAATTGACGTGTGTGGCGATGGAGCCGCAGCCCGCTCCAGCGACGGGGGGCGCTCCAGGGACGGCCAGCGCCTCCGCTTTCAATCCGTTTTCCGAGGTTCGTTTTGAAAACGGTCTTCGCATTCTCCTCCAACCCGCAAAATGTTTCCCGAAAGTGAATTTTCGGATCATGTTCCCCGGCGGCGGCACCCGGGAACCGGACGGGAAGCGCGGTCTTTGCGCCTTGCTGGGCACAATGCTCACACGGGACACCGAAACCCGCACGGCTGGCGAGGTTGCCGAGGCGGCGGAAGTCCTTGGCGCCTCCCTGCTCGACTCCGCAGGAAACAATAGCTTTGGACTTTCGATCGAGGTCCTTCGTGGCGACGTTTCGGCCGGGATTGGCTTGCTTGCCGACGCCGTCCTGAACCCCGCCCTTGCCGAGCGCACTTTTCAGTTGGAGCGCGACGACCAGATTTCCACCCTGCAGGAAGGGTATGACGATGTCTTGGAATATGGGCACCGGCGGTTGCGCGAGATTTTCTTTGGCGCCCATCCTCTTGCAGTGTCATCACTTGGGACGCAGAACTCGCTTGAGAAAATGACGCCCGTGGATGTCCGCTCCCTTTACGCCGCCATCGTCCGCCCCAGGAACACCATCATTGCCGTTTCGGGTGATTTTGACCAGGACGCGGTGATGGAAGAGTTGAACCGTTATTTCCTCGATTGGCACGCCGTCCCGCCTCCACAGCACGACTCGGCCGCTTCTGACGTGTCCACGCCAGCGCTGCCCGCGCGCGCCGGGCGAGTGGACGAAACCCGCGATTGCGGGCAGGCCCTTGTCTTTCTGGCCTTCCCCGACATCGGCATCACCAGCCAGGAATATATTGTCGGCCAGCTGCTTGACGATCTTCTCACTGGCATGGCGAGCCGCTTGTTCATTTCGGTGCGCGAGGAGCGGGGGCTGGCCTACTTTATCGGCTCCAATCGCGTTTCCTCCCTGAAGGAGGGCATGTTTTATCTCTATGCCGGGACGGCGCCGCAACATGTCGAAACCGTGCTTCTTGCCATGCAAGAGGAGATACAACGCGCCCGCGAGGGCTTGTTTTCCGATGCCGACATTGCCTCCTCAAAGGCACGCCTGCGCACCAATCGCCGCATGGCCGCCCAATCCCTTGGCGTCAGAACCCTGAATGCCTCGCTGAACGCACTTTATGGGATGGACGTCAACCGCGACGCATTTTGGGAGGCGCAGCTTGAGGCGCAAAACAACGCCACCATTGCCGCGTTTGCCGCGAAATATCTTCGTGCCCAGAATTCCCTTGCATACGTTCTCACGCCCAAAGGGAAATGAGTTTCGTGCGCGAATCGCCAGAACCTGCCAGCCTCTCTGCCCGCAGTGAAACGGCGGGCGGGCCTCTTTTGGGGAAAAACGGCTTCGGAGCGACCCCAAGCCACTCGCTGCCAAACGGCCATTTTCCGGGGAAAAACGGGGAAAATGGCCTTGGGAGAAACGAAAAAGGCTGCGGGGCGCGGATTACGCGATGGTGTTGAATTCCTCCCAGAGCGTGGGGATTTTGGCGCTTTGCGGGGTGCCGGCAAAGGCGACGACCCGGTAGCGCAGTTTCACCACCTCGCCCTTGGGCAGCTTGATCGACTCACCTTTGGGGAGGAAGAGCATGGGCATCGGGGAAATGTTTCCGTAGTCGCGGGCAAACCATTTCTGATTCCCGAAAACGCCGGGAAGTCCGTCCGGAACGAGGACGGCCACTCCTTCGGCGACATCCAGCCCGGAACGTTTGCCGTGGAATGCCAGCCAGCGCGCCTGCTGCCCGTGCACTTTCTTGAGCACGGCGTCGCGGCCATCCGCCTTGGTGATTTTTAACCCCGTGGAACTCTCAAGCGTCCCTTCTCCCTGCGCGACGCTAATGTCCGGGGCGCAACGAACTCCAAAGAGGCCGTGATTGGTTTGCTGGATGGTGACGTCAACGAGGGGGGTAAGCTCGAAATACGCGTCGAGAATGTGGCGGTCGGCATCGATCAGCTGAAGCTTATAGCGCCGCCGGTCCTCCAGGATCGGTTTTTGCCCCGGTTTGGCCCAAAGGGCGCTGTCGGTGAAGATCGCGGCGGTTTCGCTGATTTCCTCAAGACGAAACCCTTGTGAGAGGATTTGCCCGTCCTTCAGGGAATTTTGCCAATAATTGCCACCGTTCACGCGGTCGCATCCAAAGAAAATCCCACGGTGATGGGGCCAGGGCGAGCCTGTCTCCGTGACGACACTCCGGCCGCTCCTGGGGCCGGTGAATGGGTAGAGGTAGGGATATTTTTGAGTGGGATTGGCGCGGTATGCGGTGAGTATCGCGTTGTTTTTCCGAAACCAAATCTGGTTCTCGTAGCTGTAACTTGTGAGGTGGGCCTGGGGGGGGGTGCCATCCTCGCTGACGAATTTTTTGGGAAATTTTGGTTTTCCTTTTGAGGCATTGGCAGCCGCGGTGGCGGCATGGCCGGCGAGGGGCGGGAGCAGGCCAAGGCCGGCCAAAAAGACACTGTTTTTAAGAAAGTTTCTGCGTTCCATGTGCGTGCGGGGAGGTGAGAGAGAGTCGCGGCGTGTAGAAATGCGCGCGCGTGAAGTGTTCCCTAAAAAGCGCAAGGGCTGGCATGCCGCCAACCCTTGCATGATTTTTCGTGGATCGCGGAGGACGTCCGCGCCTTCCATTATTGTTGGATGACGCCGTCCTCGTCCCAAAGGACGCGCCAGTCGTCGTGCTTTCCCCAGAGGAAGACCTGTCCCTTGATAAGGCGGCAATTGCGGTCGATCGAGGCGATCTCGCTCATCTCCGCAGGCGTGAGCGGATCGTTTGTGACGGCGGCGAGGTTGGATTGGATGTTCCGGCGTTTGCTCGAGAATGGGATGGGAGCCTGGCCGCGCTGCACCGCCCATTTCAGGCAGACGAGGGCGGGGTGGACGTTGTGCGCGGCGGCAATGCGCGTGATGACGGGGTCGGTCAGCGGATCGGTGTCCTCCGGCGTGCGGTCACGCTCGGGGCGCCCTGGGGAGCCGAGCGGGCAATAGCCGATGGGCACGATGCCATTGTCGCGCACGTAATTGAACAATTCCGGCTGCTGGAAGTGCGGGTGAAGCTCCATCTCGTTGACATGGGGTTTGATCTCCGCGTCGCGCAGGATGAGCTTCAACTTGGGCACGGTGACGTTTGAGGTGCCGATGTGGCGAACCTTGCCGGCTTTGTGCAGCTTTTCAAGCTGGCGCCACGTCTGCATGAAATTCTCGTGGATGTAGGGTTTCGCGTCGGCGCTGCGCGAGGTGACGTCACAACCGGGGGGGTGGAAATTGGGGAAGGGCCAGTGAATGAGGTAGAGGTCGAGGTAGTCGAGGCCGAGGTCCTGGAGCGATTTTTCGAAGGTCGGGATGACATCCGCGGCGGCGTGCTTGTCATTCCAGAGCTTTGATGTGACCCAGATATCCTCGCGGCGGATCCCGGTGCCGGGCGCCGTGATGGCCTTGAAGACGGGGCCGATCTGGTGCTCGTTGCTGTAAACCGCCGCGCAGTCAAAATGCCTGTAGCCGACCTCGGCGGCGGCGAGCACGCCTGTGGCGACATCGTCGGCGGAGACATGGTCCGAGCCAAATGTTCCCATGCCAATCGCGGGCATTTTTGTGCCGGTGGAAAGCGTGCGTTGCGGCACGAGTGCCGGGTTGATGGCGTCGGGCGCGCCTTTTGTGAATTTCAAGGTGGACATGGTCTGGAAAATCCATGTCCGCGGCGTTTCGGGCAATCCTGTTTTGGGCGGCGTCCTTGATGGCGGGCGCGGGCAGCCTCACGCCTGTTTCTCGTTCAGGATCCTGAGTGCTGGCTCGTGAAGGGCGGGGGTGGCGGCGATGACGTGGTGGGTGACGAGCGGATCGCCGCCGTGCCAATCGGTGACGATGGCGCCGGCGCCGCGCAGGACGGGGATCAGCGGGTAGAGATCCCAGGGGTTGAGCACGGGGTCGGCCATGATGTCGCCAAGTCCCGCCGCGATCATCATGTGCCCGTAGCAGTCGCCCCAAGTGCGGAACAGCCCGCAGCGGTCCACAAGGCGGTCGAAGGCGGCCTTGTTTTGATATTTGGCCACATTCTTGACGTCGGTGGTCAGCAACAGGGCGTCCTGAAGGCGGCTTTTTCCTGAAATTTGCGCCGGACGCCCGTTGTACAGCGTGCGCCTTCCGTCTCCAATGACACGCTGGCGTGTGATGGGTTGGTCGATCAGGCCAAGGAAGGGCCGTCCCTGCCAAAGCAATCCAAGGAGCAGGCCGTAAAGCGGGACGCGCGGGATGAAGGATTTTGTGCCGTCAATGGGGTCGAGCGACCAGACGAACTCGGCGTCCGGCCGCTCCGTTCCAAACTCCTCGCCAATGATGCCGTGTTCCGGGTGGCACTCTGCGATCCAGCGGCGCAAATGGCGCTCGCATTCCTTGTCCGCGATGGTCACGGGGGAGCCGTCGGGTTTGATTTCGATCTCGGTGTCCAGGCGCGCATGGTAGCCGCGGAGCAACTCGGAGGCGCGATCGGCCAATTTCTCCGCAAATGCCCAGAGTTCGGCGCGTGTTTTTTCGCTGATGGTTTCGCCCATTTCGCCGCGCATCCTGCCGTGTTTTCGTCCGTGGGCAAGCATGTGGCAAGGATGCGGCGGGCGCCCGGGCGCGCAAAAAAGTGGCGGGGTGCCTGGCGCGCATTTCCGCCTTCCGTCGGCGCATGGCGGTCTTTTTTATCATGGGCGATATGCGAACCGACCCTGCCGCGCGCAACGCGCCGCGTTTCTCCCTGCCCGACGCCTCCGGCCATTTTGGCGCCTACGGCGGCGTCTTTGCGCCGGAGACGTTGATGACTCCGCTGGCAGAGCTTGCCGAGGCCTATCTGGAGGCCCGCGATTCGGCCGGTTTTCAGGATGAGTTTGCCGCCCTGTTGCGCGATTACGCCGGACGCCCCACCTTGCTCTATCACGCCGTGGGCCTGACGCGCCACCTTGGCGGCGCGCGGATTTACCTCAAGCGCGAGGACATGCTCCACACGGGCGCGCACAAGATCAACAACGCCCTCGGCCAGTGTCTTCTTGCCAGCCGCATGGGCAAGCGGCGTGTCATCGCCGAGACGGGTGCCGGCCAGCACGGCGTCGCCACCGCCGCCGCCGCCGTCAAATTCGGCCTTGAATGCGTGATCTACATGGGCGCGGCGGACATGGAGCGGCAGGCGCTCAATGTATATCGGATGCGCCTCATGGGGGCCGAGGTCCGCGCCGTCCACGCGGGCCAAAAAACGCTGAAGGAGGCCGTCAATGAGGCCTTTCGCGATTGGGTCGCCAGCTCGCGAAACACCCATTACGTGCTTGGGACGGCCTATGGCGCGCATCCTTTTCCGATGATGGTGCGCGATTTCCAGAGTGTGATCTCCCGCGAGTCCCGCGCGCAGATGCTGGAGGCGGCCGGGCGCCTGCCCGACCATGTCGTCGCCTGCGTGGGCGGCGGCAGCAATGCCATCGGCGCCTTTTTCGAGTACCTTGACGAGCCGTCGGTCGCCCTCACGGGGGTCGAGGCCGGCGGGCGCTCCATAAGCCCCGGTGAGCATGCCGCGCGTTTTGCCGGTGGTTCCCGCGGCGTCCTGCAAGGCTGCGCCACCTATATTTTGCAGGATGCCGAGGGGCAGATCCTTGGCACGCACTCCGTTTCCGCCGGTCTCGATTATGCCGCCGTCGGCCCCGAGCATGCCCATTACCGTGACACGGGGCGGATCCGCTTCACCCATGCCTCCGACACCGAGGCATTGGATGCCTTCAAGCTTCTTTGCCGCACGGAGGGAATCCTTCCGGCGCTGGAGTCCTCCCATGCCCTTGCCGAGGCCGTGAAACTCGCCCCCGCGATGCCGCGCGATTCCTTGTTGCTCGTGAATCTTTCCGGGCGTGGCGACAAGGATGTGTGGCACGCCGCGCGCGCCATGGGCGAGACCCTGGCGCTTTGATGGCGGCATCCGTCACCCGACACGCATCGCGCGCCGGGGGTGGTGTTTCGCGTGGAGTTCCACAAGGCGTTTTCGCTCAACGGCGGTGTAGATTTCCGTGGTGGAAATGTCGGCGTGGCCAAGCATCTCCTGGATTTCGCGCAGTCCCGCGCCATGGGCGAGCAGGTGTGTCGCGAAAGAGTGGCGAAGAAGGTGGGGCTTGACCGGACGGGTGATCCCGGCGTCGCGCGCCCACCCTTTCAGGTGCACCCAAAATGTTTTGCGGGAAAGCGCGACACCGCGCTCGCTCAGAAAAAGCGCGCTTCCGGTGCCTTTGCGCACAAAAAAAGGCCTTCCGGGCGACGACAGGTAATTGCGCAGGGCCTCAATGGATTTGCGGCCGACCGGCACCACGCGCTCCTTGGCGCCCTTGCCCAGGACGCGAAGAAAACCCTCCTCCAAGTCCACCGATTGCAGGGTCAGCCCGCAGAGTTCGGAAACGCGCAGGCCGCTGCCGTACATCAACTCCAGCATGGCCCGGTCGCGCAATCCGTGGGGCGTGTTGAGGGGGGGGGCCTCCAGCAGACGCCCCACCTCGGCCTCGCTGAGCGTGTCCGGGAGCGGACGGCGTGTGCGAGGGCCTTCCGCCAGCGCGGTGAAATCGTCGCGTCGCACGCCTGTCGCGACGAGGTGTTTCGCGAAAGTGCGCAGCGCGCTGAGTTTTCGGGCCAGTGTCCGTGCATTGACGGGCTGGCGAATGGCGGGGGCCTTGGCCGCCGTGGCGGGAACTTCGGATGAATGGCGCAACGGCGGGGCGTCGGAGAGCGCCGTCGTCCATGCCGCGACATCCTCGCGCTGGACGTCCTGCCAGCCGCCACGCCCGCGCTGGGTGGCGAACGCCGCGAACTGGCTTATGTCCTTTTCGTAGGCCAATGCCGTGTTTTTTGAGAGGCCGTGCTCGGTCAAAAGCACGGCGATGAAGTCATCGATTTCCTCTTCCATCCCCATTTTCCAATAGAATGCCGTTGTTCCGTTCCGCCGCCGGCACCTCCCGAAGCGTTCCGCAGGAAAGATGGTAACGACGGGGCGCCCGGGCCGCGAAAGCCGGGTTGTGGGTGACAAGCACGAGGGCCACACGCCCGGCAATTGTCAGAGAAAGGAGCAGGTCCATGATTTTTTCGCCGGTGGCCTCGTCAAGATTCCCCGTTGGCTCATCGGCAAGGAGGACGCGCGGCTGGTTGACAAGCGCGCGCGCAATGGCGACACGCTGGCATTCGCCTCCGGAAAGTTTTGATGGCAGATGCCACAGGCGCGACGCAAGCCCGACATGCTCCAGAAGCTCCCGCGCCCGCGACTCGACGACGCCTGCCGGACATCCGGCAATGCGCCCGGCAAGCACCACGTTTTCCAAGGCGTTCAATTCCGGAATCAGGTGGTAGGACTGGAAAACATACCCAAGCCAGAGCGCCCGGTGGCGGGCCAGGAATGCGTTGCCACGCCCGGAGACGAGTTTGCCGTTCCAGAAAAGGCGCCCGGAATCAGGTTGGTCCAGCCCTCCAAGGATTTGCAAAAGCGTGGTCTTTCCCGCGCCGGACGCGCCTTGGATGCTCACAAACTCACTTTCGCAAATTTCGAGGGATATGTCGCGAAGGATCTCCAGCCGGCCCGAGGCAGCGGGAGAAACAGGGCCGGAGACGGGGGCTGACGGAACGGGTGCCAAGGGACGGTGAAGGGCGGCGGCCGGCGCGGCGGCGGCTGGTTTTTCAATGGCGCAGGGAGATTTGAAGCCCTTGGAGAGGGCCTCAGCCCGGAGAACGACCGCAGCGCCCGATGGCGGCCGCGATGGCGTGGATGATGGTTCCGGCGTCGTGGGCACGGCGGGCGTTTCTGGCGGAATTTCCGGCAGGGGCGCGGCGGAGGCTGTCCATTCCGGTGCCACTGAATGGGCTGGCGTGGGCGTTGCGGGCGTGCCGGCGGGCAGGGAAGGTGACATCGTGCGCGTGGAGGGGGTTGGAATGCTGAGGTTTCTTGCCGGCGGCCGGGATTTTCGCGCCGGGATCAGGCGGCGGCGCGCATTGCCTCCGTTGGCTTGCGCCGCGCCGCCCAAAGCGCGGGCAGCAGTGAAACCGCGAGCATCAGGAAAAAGGTTAACAACGCCGCCTTACCGAAATCGGCCGGATTGTAGTGCAGGGGAACCCTGGCAAACTGGTACTGATTCAGCAGGGTGTCGGACTGCCCCATCAGGGCGATGATTTCCTGACGGAAATGAAGAATCAGAAAGGTCAGCCCGACGCCCGCCGCGTAGCCGGCGACGCCGACAAAGAGGCCTTGTGCGAGAAACAGTGTGAGAATGGCGCGCGGGCCTCCCCCGAGCGCGCCAATGAGGCCGATCTCCTTTGTGCGCCGCACAACGTGGTTGAAAAGCGTGCTGCCGATGGA
The DNA here is from genome assembly GCA_031256995.1 of Puniceicoccales bacterium. Taxonomy (GTDB): domain Bacteria; phylum Verrucomicrobiota; class Verrucomicrobiia; order Opitutales; family UBA953; genus CALNBE01. The sequence continues at coordinate 28,231 of JAIRPL010000030.1, read as the reverse complement.
AAACGACGCCACAAGCAGGATGATGAACATCAGCAAAAAGAGCGTTCCCTTTTCCATCTCAATCGCGTTGAGGAAATCCCGGTTCATGTGCGTCCACGGGCGCGCGTGAAAAAAGCGCCCCAAGCTCGGCGAACTGTCCAGCATCGTCGCGATCTGCGCGGATTTTTCGTGGTCGCGCAGGCGCAGATGAACCGCCGTGCCCATCCCGTTTTTCAACCCGAAAAGCTCGCGTGCCGTCGGCAAAGTGACGAGCACCACGTTGTCATCCACGGGTTTGTATCCGGTTTCCAGGACACCGCAGACTTCAAGCTCCTTGGGGCGTGTGATGCGCGCGCCACCTGTCTCGATGGATTGGAGGATCTTCACCGGGGAATAAATCGTGACCCGTCCGCCCGGGCCGGTGCCCAGGCGCCGTGCCAGGCGTTGTCCGAGGATGACGCGCTCGTCGTCAAACGCCTCCAAGGTTGCCGCGCCATCAGCGCCGTCCTGTCCCCGGAGGTATTTTTTTAGCGGGATCACGTCCGGTTCGCGCTGCGGGTCTATGCCGCGCACCAAGGGGATGGATTGTTGAAATTCCAGCTGCCTGTCCGTGGGGGAAAGGAAGGCGGCACCGTCTATGTAAACCGAGGAGGCGACGGCCGCCCCGCTGGCCAGGCGGATCACCTCCTCGCGGAGGCCGTCGATATTGGCGATCGCGGCCCCGTTGGCGGAAACGGTCACATCCCCGGAATTTTCGCGGATGCGCCGCCTGTGTTCCTCCCCAAAACTGAACATCACGGTCTGCACCACAAGCAGCGCGGTGATTCCCAGCGCCACGCCGAGCACGGACACAAACGCAAAGACAGGAAATTTTCCTGGAGGGAAGAGTTGTTTGCGTGCGAGGAACAGGGGCCACATGGCTTGATGGGTGGCGCAGGAAACGAATCCCGAAAAAGGAGTCTATCTTGTTTTCTCTTCTTTAGAAAAATCGAGGGGATCGCCGCCGCATGCGGGGGGTCGCATTCCCATGGTGTCGCAATGAAATTGAGACTTCAGGCGGCGTTTTGGCGCCAGCATGGCGTCATGGGACCGGATGTCTGCCGGGAGCGGCTGCCTGTCGCGCGCACGCGTTGTCCTTGTCTTGGGCGATTTTGTGTTTTCCGGGAAACGTTGTCCGGCAATCTCCCTCCCGATCCATTCGCACTTTTTTCAGGAAGCCGGACCTTGGTTATTTTTTTTGGGGGGCGTCATCGGCATTTTTTATTTTTGCCACTTTTCGTCACATTCCTTGGGAAATCTCCAACTTGGTTCACCAAAAAAGACACGCCCCCTCGCGGGTGACGTGCCTTTTGGAAACGGAGGATGTGACGACCGTGCTCAGTTTGTGCTGCGCTGGGGCATGATGACACAAAGGAAGTTGTCAGAGCCTTTGACGACGCCGGGCGAAAGCTCGTCCTTGAATTCAAAGGTGATCATGTCGTCATTGAGGGCGTCCAGGGACGCGCGCAAAAATTCGGGGTTGAAAGCGATTTTCAGCTGCGGGCCGTCGTAGGCGACCGCGACATCCGAGCTGCCGTCCCCATTCTCGGAGCTTTCCCCGACGATGTGGATGAGGTTGTCCCCGAAGGTGAGCTTGAGCGTCTTGCTCTTCTCGGTGAGCACCACGGAGGCAAGCTCAATGCTCTTCAGCAGCAGTGCGCGCTCAATTTTCAAGTGATGGACGGTTTCCTTGGGAATGACCTGCGCGTAGTTTGGATAGTTGCCGTCAACAAGTTTCGAGATCAGGTGAATGTTTTCCACAAGGCCGGTATCCTTGGATGTTTCCTCGGAGAGCGAGGCGGTGAAGGTCACCTGGCGTTCATTGAAGGCGATTTTTGCCAACTTCGAGCCGGCGAGGATGCGCAGCACCTCCGTGACAGAACGGGAGGGGAGGACGAATTTGCCCGAGAGTTCGTCGGCACCCGCGATGGCCTTGCCAGCGGTGGCCAGGCGGCGTCCGTCGGTGGCGGCCACGGCGAGCTTTCCGGCGCCGAACTCAAAGAAAACGCCGTTCAGGATGAAGCGACCCTCATCGGTGGACTGGGCGTGCGAGACTTTTTTGAGAATGACGGCCACGTCGGCGCTTGGCACCTCAAACTCCAGCCCCGAGTCCACTTTGCCCAATTGCGGGAAATTGTCCTCGGGGAGTCCTATGATGTTGAATCTTGAGCTGCCGCTGAGGATCGTGGCGCGGTTCTGGCTGTTTACTTCGAGGGTGACGTTTTTGTCGGGGAGCGAGGCAATGATGCTGGAGAGCAATTTCACGGGCAGCGTGATGACCCCACTGGTGCTCACGGAGGCCTTGACGCGCGCGCGGACACCGACATCCAGATTGTTCGTGGTCAGCGCGATGGATTCGCCCGCGGCCTCAATGTGGACATTGTTTAACTGGGGGGCCGTGTTCTTGCCGCCAACGACCCCGGCGACTTGCGCGAGGCCGTTCTTAAAGTGGTCACGCTCAATAGTGAACTTCATGGTGGGTGGCGAATATGCTGGCAATGCGCTTTGCGTCAACGATCTTTTGATTTCCTGATCCGCCGCCGCCGTTTTGCGCATGGGAAGGCGCCGGCGTCTCCTTGGAAATTGAAGGAACCGTTTCCGATGCGTCTTGTTTTTCATGCCAAGCGTGAACACTTTTTCCAGCCATGCCTTTTTCATCCACTTTATCCTCGCGTTTTGCGTATGCCCCTGCCGCCGGGTCCTCTCCTTCCACCTGCCGCACGCCGAAACCCATCCATTATTACTTGTATTTGGACGAATCCCGGGAGATTGAGTTGCACAAGTATTACGAATCCCAAAAAGCCGGCCGGGATGTTGGGATGGAATGGGCGCGCTTGAGCTGGTTGCTGCATCACCGCTCGGACTGGTTGAATGCCTGGTTGGCCGAACGCCGTTGGGAGAGGTATTGTTCGTGAGCGTGTTGTGCCCTCCGGCGCGGATTGATGGCCGCGCGAATGCCGGCGATGCGCCCCTGCCGCAATTGGGGCTTTACTGCCATGTCCCGTTTTGCGCGCCGGCGTGTGACTATTGCGCATTTTACCAAACGCAGCCCCGGGCCGGTGATTTCGAGCTTTTTGTGGAAAATATCGGGCATGAATTGGCCCTGAATCCCCCAAATTCTCCGGCAGCCACGTTTTTTTGGGGCGGAGGGACGCCCGGATTGCTGCCGCCGGAGCTTTTGACATCCCTTGGGACTTTGTTTCTTGAGGCAAACGGATGGCGGAAGCCTGTCGAATGGACGGTGGAGATGACGCCCGGAACCGTGCGCCCCGAACGTCTCGCCGCCTTGCGTTCGCTGGGAGTGACACGCATCTCGGTCGGAGTGCAAAGTTTTGATCCGGACACCTTGGCGGCGTTGGGGCGGCGGCACACACAGCGGCAGGTTTTTCAGGCAATGGAATGGCTGGGTGAGGCCGGTTTTCCCGACATCTCGCTCGACTTGATTTTTGCGGTGCCCGGCCAGGATGAGGCACGCTGGCGCATGGACCTTGAGCAGGCGGTGCGTTTCTGTCCGCAACATATCTCGACGTATTGCCTGACACTGGAGGAGGATACAGCGCTTTACATACGTCTTGCCGCCGCCGGGGCGGGGAAGGGGAAGAAGGGGAACGGGCTTGCCGCCTCTTCCGAGCGTGAGGCCGCGCTTTATCGTACAAGCTGGAACTTTCTTGAGGAACAAGGATACGCCCAATACGAAATCTCCAATTTTTCCCGCCCCGGCCATTCCTGCCTGCATAACCGCAATACGTGGCGAATGGGGGAATGGCTTGGTTACGGCCCCGCGGCGGCCTCGCAACTTGGTTTTCGTCGCTGGCGCAATCCACCCGATCTTGTCCGCTGGCGTCGTGGAATTGAAAGGGCGGCGCTGGAGGCGGAACGCGTCGATGTTGTGGAACTTACGCCCGAATCGCTCCTTGCCGACGCTTTGATTTTTGGGCTTCGCATGAACGAAGGAGTGAGTCCAATTGCGTTGGCGGAGCGTTTCGGATGTGTTTTGCCCGCCGCATTGGGCGCGCTTGTTCACCGTTTGCACGAAGAAGGTTTTCTCGATGACACCGCGGTTTCAGAGCAAGGCGACGGGTTTTTGCGCCTGACCCTTGAGGGCCGTCTTCGCGCGGATGCCATCGCCGCCGCGATCCTATGTTGTTTTGAATAAGACGGTTCTTGTCTGTTTTGCCGGAAAATCGGCTTGAACGGATGTTTCTTGCCCGATTTTGGAATCACGGTGCGTGAATGTTTTCTTAGCCGATGGAGTTTTGTGTTTTTTGTTAAGAATCGTCCGGAATTCACATCTGCCGATTTTCAAGATTCACTCCGGTTTTTTCGGCGATCATGTCGAATGGCCTGCACTTTTTACAGGCCTTTTACAACGCGTCGTTTCTTGAGGATGATTTGCGACCGAGACCAACCCTGCTATATCGGAATTATCAACAGGCGGCGATGAGGCAGGATTTCCCCGAGAAAAAGCGCTCGCCACTTGCGCGCCGCACCTCTCATCAGACTCCAGAAAGGCCGCCGGCGGGGTGCGGAAATACGTTTTTGCTCCCCCCCGTTTGAAAGAGCCGAAATCACGTTCTAACATTCGTGGTTTCAACGATATTCGGCATGAATTGCTCAAATTGTTTCACCGCCATCCTTATTCCGGTTGCAAAAAAGATATGTTGCATGCTGGGGACGTGATGAAAAAAACGCCGACGCGGTTATCCTCTCCAATGCATTTTTATCCACCCTATTTTTAACCTTAATCAAGCACCACCTGCTATGCTTATGAATTGATTTTTCATCTCGTCCTTTCTCTCCTCTTGCGGATTTTATGGGGAAATGACTCTTTTTTAATCCTCCGTGACACGTATTGGAAATGAGCGCGTGCAAGTATTGTCTTTCTCAATTGCACGAACTTTGAAGCGCCTGTGCGTCCTTCCATTTCAGTTATGAAAGAGAATGTTTTTTTGGTTTTCACTTTCCCTTGGTTTGTATTTATGTGGAAGTAATCAATTATTAATAAGGCGGGTAAAAATAATTAAATTAAAAAGGCGCCGGTCAATTCATGGTGCGCGAAACTCCCCTCCGTGCCAAAGGCTGGACGCGAAATCCTGAAAGCCCGTCCCGGTTAAAAAGCCACCGCAAAACGCGGACATCACGCGCTCATCCGTGTGAACGCAAGGCTCCCCGCTTTTTGGCGATAACCAATCATTTGCCATTCACCGCTTACCAGTCCGGCCTGATAAATTGAAGCCTCCTTTCAATTGAGTGCGGATTGAAATTTCCGCACGTTTGGCGAGAAGAAATGCAGGCGCATCACTCCGAGCTTCGGTTCAGTTCTCAAATTGAAAGAGAACGCCTGAAATCTTTCTTTTCATCTCATGAAACGCCAGTAGACAGGCCGTTGTTCTCCGAATGTTTTCCGCGAGGAAACCTCTCACGTGTTTGTCTCCAACCCTCTGCCGCCGTTTGAACTGTTCGGCCGCTTTGCGCCATGTGTGGCGGCAAAAGGATTGCGACGCTGGTTTTTTGTAAAAAATCTCCCGCCACGCCGGCACGCGCCATGTGTGACAGCAAGGGGATGGCGACGCTGGTGTGCGATTTTTACGATGAACTGGGTGGCTCGTTTTGCGCCATGTATGACAGGGCCGCTGCGTCCCGGTCGGCTCGACGGCATTTTCGTCTCCATCCCGGATCCGCAATTTCTCCGCCATTCCTGCATCCGCCAGAAAGCCGTCCTCGCCTCGAAAATCGAAGACGCGCAATCTTCGTTTTCCTGCCTCATCTGCTGCTGGCCAACAACACCCGACCGCGACCTTATTCGGCCAAAAGCTGCCCGTGCCTCTTCCGTCATCCGCTGCTGGCTTCAGCAACACCCGACCGCGACAGCCGGCATCGTCGAAAAAATCGCCATCGCCAGCCCCTCCGCCCGCCAGCTCCTGCTCAGCCTCTCCCAGCGCTTCAAACACCACCGCCGCGCTCATCCCCGCTGCCGCCACTGCGCCCTCCATCCCCGCTGCCGCCACCGCCGCCCATGTCCATGACGCCTGCCTCGGCGCCCGCAGTGCCCCTTGCCCACGCACGCAAAAACGGCTGGCCTGGAGGCATGACCTTCGTCTAATTTCCCCGGCCTCAAACTCACAACATCCAGCCACCACAACCCGGAAACCAAACAAACAATATCATCTATTTCGCGTAGCTTCGGCTGCTGTCCGCATCGAAACGTAGGAAATTTCGAGGACTTCAAAGAACCGCGCTCAAGACGCGCCCCGGACTGGGGCGCATTGAAAGCGTTTCTTTGTGGGCTCTCCTACGTGCCCGATGCGGGACGCAAGTAAGTGCGTCCCTCTTTTATTATTGGGCACCGTGGACGAGTCCGCAAAGGACATCCGCAGACACCGGCAAAAGTAAGCGCGACCTTTTGCCATGACTGCTTTTGAAAACGAGGAACAGAGAGGCCCGCGTGTCGGGGAATTCGTGCAGCCGCCGGCGCTCAACGCCGACGCGGATGAACGGCGCGACGCGCTGCCGGAACAGGAGGAGTTTTGGAAACCGCCGGCGCGGTTCGGCTCGGTGCCGGTGGAGAGGGAGCCGCTGGGCTGGGACTCGCGGCGCGGCTTCCGCAAACTGTTTCCGGCGGTTTATCTGCCGTTTCAGGTCGTCGAGCGCGTGAGCTTCGGGCACCCGGAGCTGGAGCCGAACCGGCTCTTTTGGGGCGACAATCTCCACGTCATGCGCCAGCTCCCGAGCGAGAGCATTGACCTTATCTATATAGACCCGCCATTTTTCTCCGGGCGCAACTACAACGTCATCTTCGGCGACCAAAACGAACTGCGCTCCTTCTCCGACATCTGGCAGGGCGGGATGCCCGGCTACCTCATCTGGCTCAACGCTCGCCTCTATGAGATGAAACGGCTGCTCAAGAAAACAGGGAGCATCTGTGTCCACTGTGATTGGCACGCCAGCCATTACATCAAGGTCGAGATGGACAAGATTTTCGGGCACGAAAATTTTCAAAACGAAATCGTGTGGTTCTATCCCTTCGCTGGACGGAGTAAGGCAACGTTCCCGCGAAAACACGACGTTCTGCTGTGGTATAGCAAAGGCACAAATTACAAATTCAACACGACTTCCCGATGGGTGCGGATGCCGATTACGGATGAATCGGTGACTCACAATTTCCGTTACGTGGATGAGAACGGGAGAAGATACCGAGAAGATCCGCGAACATCGGGTAAAGTCTACCGCTACTACTTGGACGATGGAAAAATTCCAGAGGATGTCTGGATTGATATTCCCTCGCTACACTTTGAACTGCCCGAGCGCATCGGCTATCCGACGCAGAAGCCGATACAGCTCATGCAGCGGCTTCTGGAGGCTTTCACAGATCCCGGTGATACTGTTGCAGATTTTTTTGTCGGCGGGGGAAGTCTGATTGCGGCAGCACAAGGTGCGCGAGTCGAACGAAAGACAGTGCCAGTTAAAACGCGCGATGGCTCGGAGAGAACAAAAACCGAGATTATTTATTCGTTTTCCATGGAACATCGAAAATGGATCGCCTGCGATCAATCCCGCGTTGCCGTCGCCATCACCGCCGACCGCCTTACGCGCCAAGTCGAGGAACAGACCGGCAAACTTTTCAGTGTGCCCGATTTCGTGGTCGAACACTGGGGCGTCTATGAGGCGCGGCGGCTGGCGGAGATGCCGGCGGAGCAGTTTCGCGGTTTTGTGCTCAAGTGTTTCGGAGCGACCATCGAGGAACAGCAGCCGGGCGTCAACGGCATGAAGGGCGCGGTGCCCGTGTGGGTCGGCGAAGGCAATCCGAAGAAGGCGGTGACGGCGCAGGATGTGCAGGACTTCGCCAACGCCATCCGCAAGACGCCGCGCTACAAGCAGGACAACCTGCGCGACGGCATCCTGCTCGCGTGGGCCTTCCGCCCGGACGCGCTGGAGGCGGCGGAGCGGCTGCGCAGGCTGGAGCAGACGGACCTGAATTTCATCCGGCTCGAACAGGTGCGGATCGATTCGCCGCGTTTCCGCGAGCATGTGGCGTCACTCTCCACCGACCATGCCGACTACGAGAATTTCCTCACCTTCGTGCAGCCGCCGCGCGTGGAGGTCGGCCACAAGCGCGTCGCCGCCCGGACTTACGTTTTCGATGTGAGCGAGACGGTGGTGCTGAATTCCGGCGCGAAGATCATCAACGTGCAGTGGGATTTTGACCACGGGAAGCGGTTCTCCAGCACGCCGGGATTTTCGTTCGTGCGCGGCGGGAAGTCCGAGCCGCAACTGACGGCGCAATATGAATTCCCCCGCGCCGGCGCGGTCCGCATCGCCTGCAGGGTGCAGGACGACATGGGCGGCGAGGGACTGTGGTCGGACGAAATCGAAATCAGTTAGCCCCCCCTCCCCCCTCATGTTCAATCAATTCTCAAAACACGAAGACGCTTTCCACGGCTGGCGGCGGGACGGAATGCCGGGATTAAAGCCGGAGTCGTTTGCCTATGTCGAATTCCTCACATCGCGGAACGACGACCAACTCCCGCGCGAGGGCACGCTCTGGCCGCACCAATGGGAGGCGTTTTTGCGCGTGGTGTATGCGCACGAGATTCTTGGCAAGACGGAGATCGGCGCGGACGGGCTGCTGCTCAACGTGGTGACGGGCGGCGGCAAGACGGCGGTGATCGCCGCGCTCGTCGCCTGGCTGCGCATCGCGCACGGCGTGCAAAAATTCGTGCTGCTCTGCCCGAACCTCATCGTGCGCGACCGGCTGGAGGATGATTTCGCGGGCGGGAAAGTTTTCAAGGCCCGCGACTTGCTGCCGGAGTCGGCGGTATCGTCGGGGCTTGGCAATTTCGACCTCACAACGCTTGGCAGCGGCAAGGACGGCGGCTGGTCGAGCCTGTTCAGCGCGAGCGTGGTGCTCGGGAACATCCATCAGTTTTACCAGAGCAACAAAAGCGGGCAGAGCAATCTGGCCGGGCTGATGAACGGGCCGGAGTTCGCGGTCTTCAACGACGAGGCGCACAATTCACCCGCGCCGGAATACGAGGCGACGTTGCTGCGGATGCGCGAGAAGATGATTCTCCGCGTGGACACGACGGCGACCCCCGACCGCGCCGACGGACGGACTCCGGACAGCGAGATGATCTATGAATATAGCATCACCGACGCGCTCGCCGACGGCATCATCAAGACGCCGGTGGTGTATCAACCGGACATCAAGACGGTGCAACTCACCTACACCGACGCGCAGACGGGCGAGAGGCGCAAGGTGGAGGAAATCAACTGGGAGGAGGTGGACCGCCTCGGCCTCAACGCGACGCAATGGGTGACGGACGACGAGCCGATGAGGCAGCAAATGGCCATCGCGCTGAAACGCCTTGAGGAACAGGAACGCCGCGCGCGCGGACGCTGGCAGCCGGTTCTGTTCGTCGTGGCCGTGTGCAAGGCCGACGCGGAAAAGGCGGAGCGGACGCTGGCCGATTACTTCAAGGTGCCGGCGCTGCTCGTGACCGAGGACAGCGACGAGGCCGACCGCAAGAGGGCGCAGGAACTCGGCAAGCGCCAGAAATCCGGCAGGCCGATCAAGGCCGTGGTGAGCGTGCTGATGCTGCGCGAGGGCTGGGACGTGCCGGAGGTCGGCGTGATTCTCCTGCTTCGAAAATTTGGCTCGCGCGTGTATGGCCAGCAGGTCATCGGTCGCGGCCTGCGCCGCGTGCGCGTGAAAGGCGTCGTCCCCGGCGAGCCGCAGATTTGCGCCGTGGTCGATCACCCGAAGCTCGAGCATCAATGGCTGTGGGACATCTTCAACGCCCGCAAACGCGAGAACGTGATGCTCGACGATCATTTCGACGAGACGGAGGATTTGCCGCCGCCGCTGCCGAAACAGGAGATGGCGAATCCCGACCTCGTTGTTGACGTGCCGCCGGCCGATCCGAGCGTGGTGGACGACGGCGAGTTTGATGTCGGCGATCTGCCGCCGCCGCCCCAGCCCGTCGAAGACTGGCAGGCGGCTCTCGACCAAATCGAATACGACCCCGTCGTCGCCGAAATCACGAAAGTGGGAATTTCCGGCGTGACCGGGCAGGAGCTTGGCGTCAAAGGATGGAAAACCGTCCACTCCGCCCCCGACCTGTCGGAGCCTGGCATCACCGGCGCGGTGACGGATGAGGCGGCCCGTGACGCGGTGAAAATGGGGATGCTCGGAATCGCGGAAGAGCTGACTGTCGAGGCCGGCTATGCCGCGGCCTTCAAGGAGAGGGTTTACGGCGCGATTGTGCGGCATGTGCGGAGGAAATTTCTGAAAGGCGACTCGCTGGGCCTCGCGGACCGCGCCGACGTGGATTTCGCGAGGAAAATGCTCCGGCAAATCAAAACCAAAATCGGGGCCGTGCCAGGCCTCGTCGCGGGGATCATCGAATATGACAATTAGCAAACACGGCAACTTTGAGAATCCGAAGAAAAGCCCGTGGAACTTTGAGAAGTTCCAGAGCGACCTGGAGCGGCGGATGATGGTGAAACTGGAAGCCGATCCGCTCGTGAAAAAATGGATGAAGCGCCACGGCATCACGATTCCATGGATCGACGGGCAGAAGCACCAGCGCCGCTACGTGCCGGATTTTTTCGTCGAATACGTGGATGGAAAAAAGGAGATCATCGAGGTGAAGGATCCCAGCCGGATTGACTCCAACGACGTGCAGCGCAAACGCAAAGCCGCCGAAATCTGGTGCAGGCAAAGAGGGATTGAATACCTGATGGCGACGGTCTGAAAAACACCGAAGCCTGGGTTCACCATTTTTTCTGTCCCTGATTTGGCCCTGGAAAACCTGGTTTCCCCAGGAAATCGGCGCCACGCGCTGCAGCGGACTCGCCTCCGCCCGCGCTCATTTCCGCCGCAGCAGAAAGGTGCTCCCGTTATACGGCTGGCAGCATCAGGAGGCGGGACGGAAATATCCGAATGATGAGAGGAGTTTTCGGCAAACCATACATGGTTGCTCGCCAAGTGACCGAGGATTCATGGTGAAAATAGACACCGAGCGGGTGCATATATCATTTGATCACCGCAGTGTGTCGGATCGTCACCAGAACTGGTTGCGACAGGTTGAGATCAACGCCGGATTGAACGATCTGAATCCACAGCCTTATTGGGGATTTTCCGATCTTGAGCACACATCAGGAACCAAACTGCACAATTGTTTTTATGTTCAGGCGGATGTGAGGAAGGAAAAGCGTGGTGGAAGGGAATACTTTCGTTACAGCAAAATACAGCGGCTGCGCGGGTTTGATTTCAGCCGTTTTCTGGAGGGCATCCGAACCGGAAATGTTTTGGTGGATTTTGACGCGAGAACCGGACACAACCACGGCACAAAATTCCGTCTTCGCCAGAATTTCCTGCCGTCTCTTTACAGTGAGAATTTGATAATTTTGTAATAACGGGACAAATACGGCGGCGCATACGCTCTTATGCCGCCTCCACCGTGTGATCCTGCTAATTGAAAAAAGCGGCCGGATTCGCGGCGGCGGTGAAGGCGGTTTTTTTGGGGGGGCGTTTGGGGGCATGGTCAGCCCTGCGCCGGCTGCGACGCCCACGGCTCCACGCCTTCGTGGGCGAGCAGTCTGCGCTTGGTTTCCGTGCCGAAGGCGAAGCCTGTCAGCGAGCCGTCGGCGCCGATCACGCGGTGGCAGGGCACGATCAGCGCGATCGGGTTCGCCCCGTTCGCCCGGCCCACCGCGCGCGCCGAGGAACCCAGCGCCCGCGCCAGCCCGCCGTAGCTGCGCGTCCCGCCAAACGGGATCGCGCGCAGCGCCTCCCAGACGCGGAGCTGGCAGGGCGTGCCCGACGGCTTGAGCGGCAGGTCGAACTCGCGGCGCGCGCCGGCGAAATACTCCTCGATTTGCGAACGAGCCGCGCCCGCGCGCCCCGGATCGTGCACGAGCACGACGGCGTCCCGCGCCGCGCCAGCGCGCCCCAGGGGGCCGGGTCCGCCGGTGCCGAGCCGCTCGCGGAGCCGCGCGGGATCGCCGCCAAAGGCCGTCGCGACCACGTTGCCGTCCGCGTCAACCGCGACGGAAAAACCGCCGGTCATCGGCGCGGGAAAGGTGTCGTAATATATATGCTGGCTCATGATGTGCTCGGAAAACGGATGTGCTCGGAAAACGGATATGTTGAGGAGGCGGATGTATTCGGAAGACGGGTGTGTTCAGGGAACGGATGTATTCAGAAGACGGCTATGTTCAGGGAAAGGATGCATTCGGAAAACGGATACGTTGAGGAGGCGGATGCATTCGGAAAACGGATACGTTTAGGAAATGGATATGTTCGGAAAACGGATGTGTTCAGGAGGCGGATGCATTCGGAAGACGGGTGTGTTCAGGAAACGGATGCATTCAGGAAACGGTTTGTTTCATCTGCCGCAAATGCGCGGTGGCCAGGCTGCGATGGGGTGAAAACACACGCATCAGCCGCCGCCGCGCGTCCATGCCGGGACGTTGCCCAAGCTTCATCAACCGTTGCAATCCGCCCGCCAGGCCGGTGTCGCCGCAGGGCACGCAATCGGCGAAACCGGGCGCGCGCATCATGAGGTGCTTGACCGGCCACGGCCCAAGCCCGCGCACCGCCGTCAGGACGCGTTCCGCCCGCGTCGCCGACATCGCGCGCAACCCCTCCAGATCGAGCCGCCCGGAAACGACGAGCCGCGCGGCGTTGATGAGGTGGTTCGCCTTTTGCCGCGAAAATTTCAACGCCCGCAACGTCTCCGGCTCCAGCGCCGCCACCGTCGCTTCGAGGCCGCCGAAATCGGGGAGGACTTCCAAACGCAACGCCTCCGGCTCCAGCGCCGCCACCGTCGCGGGCGCCGGCGGCGCGACGAGTCCGTCCCCCGCCGGCCCGCCCGCGTGCAGCGTGAGGCGCTGGCGGAGCTGGAGGGCAAAGGGCAGGTTGATCCACTGCCCGATGATGGCCCATGCCAGCCCGTCGAAAACGGACACCGTCTGCACCAGCCGCAGCCCCTCGCGCCCCCTGACCAGCCCACGCCGCCGCGCCAGCCGTGCAAACGCGGCGGCGTCCTGCGACAGGCCAAGCACCCGCGCGACGACCACGTACGCCTCGCGCGCCGGGCCGCGCGAACACGTCACGCGCACGCGGCTGCCGTCCTCGAACCGCATCGTGAGCAACGCCGGTGCGCCGCCGGCGCCGATGCGGATCGCCGCCCGCTACGGACTCCAATACTCGAAACGTGAGCAATGCCGGAACGCCGCCGGTGGGGTCGACTGCATCAACGCGCACGGCATTTCCAAGGCCTTCGACGACAGATTTGAGACCCTCATCATCAAGAAAGTCTTTGGCGACCACGCCCGCAAACTCGCCGCCAGCCCGACCCAATCGATGACCGGACGCCTCCTTGGCGCCGCTGGCGGCATCGAGAGCAGTCACGTGAAAGCGCACGCGCACGTGGCTGGGACCAAGGGCGACAGCCGGGCGATGGGGCGCGCAAAAGGGAGGCTCAACGGAAAACACAACCGGGTGCGGCTGCGCACGGAAAGCCGGTCCGCGTCCTTGTCATGGCGGGTCCCATTGCGGATTACACGTAGGCTGGGGCGTTGATCAAAGACCTTCCCGCCGGATGCCTGATCGCGGACAAGGGCTGTGTTCGCGCAGGTGTCGTGGCTCTTGTCCGCCTGCCCGCCGGTTCTTGTCATAAAAATTCCCCTCCTTGCCGTTTTGCGCGACGCGGCGCGGGGAGTTTTCTGAATTTGCTGGTTGGCGACGTTTTTTTGTTTCCGGGAGGTGCTTGTTTCGGATTTGGGCTTTTGGAATTATCTGTCACGCGGGCATGGGGGGCCGTGGTTAGGCGCTTGTTTGGGCGTGAAACCTTCATTTGACTGTCCCTCAATGTTGAGATTCGCGTTTTTTGGCTCGGACGAAATCGCCTTGCCCGCGCTTGATGCCATCCTTGCGGAGAGTGAGCGCGGTGGTTTCCGTTGTGAAATTCCGCTCGTGGTCAGCCAGCCGGACCGGCCTTCCGGACGCGGTCGCGAGGTGCGCGCCAATGCCGTGGTGCGCTGGGCGCGGGAGCGTGGCATCTTGTTTTTGCAGCCTGAGAGGCCCGGGCCTGAAGTCACGTTTTCCTTGCGCGAGCATGGATGTGACGCGGCCCTTGTGATGGCTTATGGATGCATTCTTAAGCCCGATTTGCTGAATGGCCCGCCGCTGGGCGTGTTCAATCTCCATGCCTCGCTGTTGCCGCAATTCCGGGGTGCCTCTCCCATTGAGGCCGCGATCACGGCGGGGCTTTCCCAAACGGGGGTTTGTTTGCAGCGTGTTGTGGCGAAATTGGACGCCGGGCCTGTGGTGGATGCCGAGAGGGTGGAGCTTTTGCCGGATGAGACACGGGCGTCCTTGCGTGAGAAAATCGCCGCCGCCTGCATTCCGCTGCTTCGACGTACCTTGCCGGGCATCGCCTCCCGTGCTGTCGCGGGGGGGCCGCAGGACGAGGCGCAGGCCACCTATGCGCGAAAAATCACCCGCGAGGATTCGGGGATTGATTTCACGGCACCCGCGCGGGAGATCGCGGCACGTGTCCGCGCCCTGCAGCCCTGGCCTGGCGTGGTCCTCCCGTGGGATGAGGGAACGGTCTTGAAAATCGGGTCCGCAGTGGCGGAATCGCCGGACATGTGGCGCGTTCCGGGCGCGACGGATGCGATGCACGGTGTCCGCGCAAACGCGTGCGAAGATTCGGCCGCCGCGCCCGGCACGGTCCTTCCCGACGTGCCGATGGCCTCCGGCGGGGCCTTTTCGGATGGTTTGCGCATCGCCACCGGCAGGGGGGTGTTGCGCGTTTTGCAGCTGCAACGTCCTGGCGGGAAAATGCTTCCGGCGGCGCAGTTCCTTTTGGGCTTCCCGATACGGGCGGGCCACCGTTTCCCATCCCGTGCCATGCCGGCGCTTTTCGGGCGCCGTTCGTAGGCATTTCCCGCCCGCGTGCCGGCGCGCTCCTACTTCCGCGCGGCAAGACGTTTTTCCTCAATGGCGTCCGGGCGCCTCTTGTACCACTGATACGCGAAGTATGACGCCGTGAAAAACAACGCCAGGGTCACCGCGGAGCCGAGGAGCGTGTAGAAGAAAACAAGCCCGTCCGACCACCATTCCTCCTCCTCCATCTTGCTTTCGATTTCGATGTTGTGCTCCAGAAGCGCGCGCTGGCGCTCAATGTCAGGGAACAGCGAGGGTTTTCCGACGCTGTCGTCATCCATGCTGGGCGCGTTTTTCTGCGCGGGGGCGAAGCCAAGAAGAATCCCCTCCAGCCGGCGCGGCGTCCCCGGCGCGATGCCCAGCGATGCAAGCTCCTGCAACAAGGCGAAATCGGGCGCTGAATTCGACGCCGTCCATGCCCCGGAGCTGAAAACGGAGACAGGGCTTTCCTCCGCCTGCGCGGCGCCATCGTAGAGGCGGTTGAGGGACTGGCGGACCCGTGCGGCCACCTCCGTGCCATTGTAAAAGCGGACGGCGCGCGCGTCCGGCGAGGCTTTGCGAAAGGCGGCCACCGCGTCATCCAGCGCCAGGGCTTGCGGCCCCTGCGGGGGGCCGAATATGGCCAGCACGGGAAACGGGGGGCGTCGCTCCGAAGCGGCCTTCACGGCCGCGTCCGGAAGCAGGAACGGCTTGATCGCATCCGGCACGCTGAAGCCGGCCGCGACCGCCTCCGCGGCGCCCCGGTAGAGGCGGGCCGAGGCGAGGGCGTCCCCCGGCGGCGAGGCGAGATCCGCGAGCTTGTCCGAGGCGGGAAGAAGCCCGTGCTGGAGGAGGGCCATGCGGGCGGCCTGGCGCACCTCCGGCACGGGGTCGGCGGAAAGTTTCTCCAGCAATTTCCCGAAACGCGCCGCCGGCAGGACGGCCGGCCGCCGGGGCACCCACTCGGCGATGCGCACTTTTTCGGAAGGCTGGTGCTCCCAGCGGTAGCCTGTCGTGTGAAACGCGTAGGCAAGCGTGGAACGCACGCCAGGCGAGGGATCCGCGGCGATTTCCTCGGCGTTGAGCAGGAACAGCTCCGGGGCCAGGCGCGAGAATGCGTGGGCCGCCGCGCGGCGCTCGAGTTCCATGGGCGAGCGCAGCAGGGAAGGGCCGCCGCTGGCGCCGGGGTCTCGCAGCAGGGCGATGTCCGCCGGCGCGCCGTGCGAGGCGATGAACATGAGGCCGAGGAGGCGGTTTTCCGGGGAGGTGGAAGCCACGAGGCGCCGTGCCGGGCGCGCGATGGTCCGCGTGCGCTGGCCGCCGCCGTCGCGCACGAGAAAGGGGGCGAGACGGGGCAGCAATTCCGGCTCAAAATGGCAGATGCCGCGCGAGACCGCCACCAGGACAAGCTCAAGGAGCCGGGATTCCTCCGGGTAGCGCAACGCGACAGTCTGGGCGAGGTGGACGCCCTCCCAGCCGACGGCCTCCCCCGACTCCAGGAGGCGTTCCGTGGCCTTTGGAAGCTCCGCGCTGGCGCTTTCGGAAAGGACGATCTCGTAGGCGCGATTTTTCTCGGCCTTGGGCAGCACGTCCCCGCTTCTGGCGAGAAGCTCCAGCATGCCAAGGAAGCGCAGGACGGCGTTGACGCTGGGCCATTGCGAGGCGGGTATGTGGGCGGAGACGCGGCGGCGCTCTGGCTGGAAATCGGGCGAGGAGAGGCCGGAAAGCACGGACCCGCCGCCGGTTCCCGCGCCGAATTTGTCGTTTGTCAGCTCATCCCCGGTGTCGTTCCAGTGCGGCATTCGCGCGAATTCCGAGTCGCTCACAAAGTGGTCCAGCACGGCGGAGATCCGTGTGCGCTTTCCGGATGCGAGCACGTTTGTCAGCGTTTCGAGCGTGGCGTTGTTCTTTATGTTGTGCCGCCCGCAGAGCAGGGAGATCGCGGCGATGGCGACGGCCTCCTCCGGGCCTGTGGCGGCTGCGCGCAGGAACGGCCCGCCGCACATCTCGGGAAAGGTGGCGTGGGCGTTGACGGCGGCGAGCTGCGCGTCCGGGGGGAGTTTCAGCGCCACGGCGGCGAGGGCTTCCGAGACAATTTCCCCACGTTGCAGCAATGCCGTGACAAGCGGCCCCGCGAGCGCAGGGTCGTTCCGCATCATGTGCGCGGCCAGTGTCTGCCTTTTCGCGGGCGTCGGGGCACGGTCCAGCGCCTGCGCGGCGGCATCCCTTGGCGGCAGGATGGAGGGGCGTGATGCGCCCGGCGGCACGGCGGTCCCGGGCAGGAAAAGGCGCATTGGCTGGATGTCTTCCGGCACCGTGACCTCGGCGAAAACCCCGGTCGAGCATGCGAGCCAAAGCGCAAGCCACACCGCCGGACGCCGGATCCGGCCGGACATCCCCGCTTTCATTCCTCGAATCCTTGTCATTCCTTGGGCAGTTTGCCGCGGGGCTGGAAATTGGAAACTCGTTTTTGCGGGCATTTCCCGCTGGAACGAGCGCGGCGCGCACGCCTTTGCCCGCCTCTCAGTGTGTTTGGGGAGGTTTTCCCGTGCGCGTCTTCCAGGCGTTCATGCCGCCGCGGATGCTCCAGGCACGGGCGAAACCGTGCTCGCGAAGGATGCGCACGGCGCGCTGCGAGCGCATTCCGGACTGGCAGACAACCAGGATGTCGCAGTCACTGGGAAGGATGCCTGCCCGCGCGGATAGCAATGAAAGGGGGATGTTGACGCAGCCGGGGATGCTCCCCAAGGGCAGCTCGTCCGGCTCGCGGACGTCGATGATGAACGGGGGTGTGGCGCTGGCGGCGCGGAGCATCGCCTCGCCGGCATCGATCTCATCCCCGGGGCCTGTGTCCTGGGCTGCCTCGCGGGCCGCGGGGTGCGCGCAGGCGCCCCGTGCGTAGTTTTCGGGAAGGATTTCGTGGATCGTCGGGTTTTTGCCGCAGAGCGCGCAGTCCGGTGTCCGCCCGAGGCGGATGGCGCGCGCGCCTCCTTCCAGCAGGTCAAGCAGGAGGAGGCGTCCGCGCAGCGGTTTGCCGAATCCGGCGAGGATTTTCACGGCTTCCGCCGCCATCCACGAGCCGGCCACGCCGCAGAGCGCGCCCAGCACGCCGGCCTCGCCGCAGGGGGGGGCTGATTCCGGCGATGGCATCCCGGGAAACAGGCAGCGCAGGCATGGGCCGCCGCGCGCGGTGTCGAACACGGTCAATTGCGCCCGGAATTGGGAGACGCTGGCGTGGATGAGCGGGCGCCCGGCGAGGTGCGCGGCGTCGTTTGCGAGGTAGCGCGTCGCGAAGTTGTCCGAGCCGTCGAGCACGATGTCGTATTCGCGGAAGAGCGTGATGGCATTCCGGGGCGTCAGCCCCCCCGGGTGCGCGCGGCAGTGGATCCGGGAATTGAGCGCGAGCAGGGCTGCCTTGGCGGCCTCGAGTTTGGGGTTGCCGGCGTCGGATTCGCGGAAAAGCACCTGGCGCTGAAGATTGTGGATCTCGACCGTGTCATACTCGGCAAGCCCGAGTGTCCCGACGCCCGCGGCGGCAAGATAAAGCGCCGCCGGGGAGCCAAGCCCCCCCAGGCCGAGCAGGAGCGCGCGTGAGTCGCGCAGGCGTTCCTGTCCTTCAATGCCCAGTTGCGGCAGGCGGAATTGGCGGGAATAGCGTCGCAGGTCCTCGTCAGAAAGCATTGCGCGGAACCGTAGTGGACGGATGCCGGTTTCCGCAAGTTTCCCGGACCGGGCCTGGCGGGGCGTCCGCCCCCTCCGCCATGCCTTCCCGCAATCGCCATTGCTCTTGCCGCCGCAGGAGGGCTTTTACAAGTTTGTTCCCCAATGCCCAACGAACAAGCAAATCGCATTGCCCGCGCCGGATGTGTCGTCCGGCAGGCGGTGGACTACTTCGCGGAGAATCTTGGCAAGGTCGAAAGTCGTTGGAAGGCTGATAAAACCCGCGTCACCGATGCGGATGTCGCCCTTTCGCGCGCCACCACGGCCGCGCTTGCGAAGGCGTTCCCCGGCGACGACCTTGTCTCCGAGGAGGAGCTTCCGGAAAAAGGCTCGCCGCCGCGTCCCTTGGACAGGCGTTTTTGCTGGGTGCTGGATCCCATTGACGGCACGAACAATTATGCCGCCGGCCTCCCGATGTGCGGCATCCTGCTCGCCTTGCTTGATGGCGGTTTCCCGGTTTACGGCTGGACTTACGACCACCTGCTTCGCCGCCTTGTCGAGGGCGGGCCGGGGCGGGGGTTGTTTGTCGATGGCGTGGCGGTGCCGCCCCCGCCGCAGCCGGACACGCTTGATTCCAATGCCTTTGTCACCATGCATTTTCCGCTTGGCGACAGGTATCTCACCCGCCTGGCCCCGTTGTTGCGGCACTCCACGGCGCGCTGCCTGGGCACCTCGGCCCTGCATTACGCCTACAATGCGCTTGGTGTTTTCGATGGGAGTTTTGGCTGCCGGGGAAAGGTCTGGGACGTCGCCGCCGGGCACGCCCTGCTTGCCGCCGTCGGGCGCCGCATGGTCTTCCTTGAACCAAAGGAGCCGTTTCCGCTTCGCGAGATTTCCTCCGACCCGCCGTCGCTGGTCAATCTTGCTGGCACCGAGGCCTATCTGCGCTACACGCTTCCCTTGTTTGAGGACAATGCCAGCGGATGATGCCAGTCTCTTCGCAAACCCGGGCGCCATGGCCCCGGAAAGCGCCCCGGCCCGTGTCGCGCGCCTGCGCGCGGAGCTTGCCCGGCACGAAAGCCTTTACCGGCGCGGCGAGCCGGAAATCACGGACTATGCTTTCGACACTCTTAAGCGCGAGCTTGACGCCCTGCTGGTTGAAAATCCCGGGAGCGTGGAGGCCGCCGCCGACGGCCGTGGCGGCGGGCTTTTGCCTTTTTTGCCTGGCGACGACCATGCCGACGGATTCGCCAAGGCCGCCCACCTCGAGCCGATGCTCAGCATCGCGAATGTCTATTCCGATGGCGAGTTTCACTCCCTCTTTGTCACCCCGCTAAGCACGCTGCTCAGGACGGGCGGGGTCAACATCGGCGGTTTTGTTGTAGAACCCAAGCTGGACGGGGTTTCCGCAAGCCTCACCTATGAGAACGGCGTTTTCACGCGGGCCGTCACGCGCGGGCGGCTTGGCGGCAGCGAGGGCGACGATATCACGCGCAACATTGAGACAATCGCGACGCTCCCGCGCGAGCTTGCCCCGCCGTTTCCCGCCCGCGTTGAGCTTCGCGGGGAGGTCTACATGTCCAATGCCGAGTTTTTGCGCATCAACGCCGCGCGTGCCGCCGCCGGGCAGACTCTTTACGCCAACCCGCGCAACCTTGCCGCCGGGACGGTGAAATTGCTCGACCCCGCCGAGGCCGCCGCCCGGAGGCTGGAGATCGTCCTCTACGGCATGGGGCACTGCGATCCGCCCGGCTTCTTCCCAACCCTTGTTTCCCTGCGCGACGCCCTCGTTCGCTGGGGGCTGCCGCACACGGATTTTTTTGAGCGCGCAAACACGCCGGAGGAGGCGCTTGCCGCCGTGCGGCGTCTTGAGGGCATCCGCCACGGCCTCGCCTATCCCACCGACGGCGCTGTCGTGAAACTTGATTCGCTTTCCAGCCAGGCCGCCGCCGGCGCCACGGCCCACCATTATCGCTGGGCCATTGCCTACAAGTTTGCCCCGGAGCAGGCCCGGACGCGCCTGCGCGCCATCACCCTGGAAACGGGCCGCACGGGTGTCATCACCCCGGTTGCCGAGTTGGATCCGGTGGAATTGTCAGGCTCCACGATCTCCCGCGCGACGTTGCACAATGCCGATGAGCTGGCACGCAAGGACATCCGGGAGGGCGATACCGTGATCGTTGAGAAGGCGGGGGAAATCATTCCGCAAATTGTCCGTGTGGACCTTGAAAAACGCCCGTCCGGCAGCGTGCCTTTCGACTTCGCCGCGCGCCTTGCCGAACTCCGCCTTGATGCCGTGCGCGAACCCGGCTCCCCTTTCTGGCGCCTGAAAACGCTGACCGAGGAACAGCGGTGCCGCCAGTTGCAACATTTTGTCTCCAAGCAATGCCTTGACATCGAGAACCTTGGCCCTGCCAGCATTGCGGCGCTTGTCCAAAACGGACTCGTCCGCACGCCGGGAGATTTTTTCACCCTTCGGCGCGAGTCATTGCTGGGAATCGGACGTTTTGCTGAAAAATCCGCCGACAAGCTTCTCGCCGCCATTGGCGCCGCGCGTGCCCGCCCGCTGTGGCGCCTGCTTCATGCCCTTGGCATCCCCAATGTCGGCATGCAGACGGCCAAGGACCTCGCGCGTCATTTCCGGACTCTTGATGCCATTGCCGCCGCCTCTTACGGGGACTATCGCCGCCGTGTCCGCCGCAAGGATTGGGAGAGGCAGGAGGCCGCCGGCATGGCGGGGGAGGAGCTTTTTACCAAGCAGGAGGAAAGTGTTATTGAGGGGGTGGGCGTGGTTGTCGCGAACAGCCTGCTTTCATGGTTTTCCTATCCGCCCAATCGCGAGCTTGTCGAGAGCCTGCGCAAGGCGGGGTTGAATCTCGGGGCGGACGATGCCGTGGGAGGGGGGGGGCAAACCGGGCAATCTGTTCCGCAAGACCCCGAGGGCGCGCCGCTGCCGCCTTCCTTATTCCTTGATGGTAAAATTTTTGTCCTGACGGGCACGCTGCCAACCCTCAGCCGCGATGCTGCCCGGGAGAAAATCGAGGCGGCTGGCGGACGTGTGTCCGGGAGTGTCAGCGCGAAAACCCATTATGTCGTTGCGGGAGAGGAGGCTGGCGGAAAATTGGAAAAGGCCCGCTCCCTTGGAATCCCAGTGCTCGATGAGGCCTCCTTTCTTGATCTTTTTTCCGAGGGTGATGCACAGCGCGCTCGCTCCGAGGTGATCCGAGGTGATCCAAGAAAGGAATCTTCCTCCGAAGAATGGGCGGGAGGGCAATCGACGCAGGGCGAGTTACCGCTTTTTTGAGCGGCATTCCATCCTTGGCAATTCGGTTAATTGCATGTGTTGTCACATGTGATTTGTATAAAATTAATGAGAATCGGTTTTTTACGCATGAATTTATATGTGAAGATTAGTCAAGATGATATGTATTGTAACAAAAGTATAAGACAAAGGGAATCACGTTGACTTTTTCATGCGCAGCCACCAATTGTGGCAGGAGTTATGCGATTTAGAGTCCAAAAAATACCCGCTATATTCCTTTCCTTGGTTGTCTTGGTTGTGTCCCTTGGTGGTTGCGCTTCTGGAGAATTGCCATCGGAATCAAGTTACAAGGGGAGTCCGCCGACCACCGGGTCGCGTCTGGCTTTTGGAAACAGGTGATTCCGTTGGCGGCCTTTTGGGCTTTGGTTTTGTTTCGTTTTGTTATCAAAGAAATTTGTCCGAAATGATGGTGTAAGAGGATGATCAGGCGTTCTCGGGAGTGTTCGTGGACGTGGTTTCCGGCATCCCAAGGCGTCTTGGCCGGAGGTGTTTTCGGGCGTCCTTGGATGTCTTGAGGCCAAGTGTGTTTCGCGGTGATTCGGGCGGAGGGGGCGGGTCAGACGGCGAGGGCGAATCGCGCTGATTTATTGTGACGCGCGCGGAATAGGTTTTTCCGCCGGGGATGTCGGGGAGGGAAGTGTATGGTTTTTCCTCCGAGTTTGTTTTTGGCAGTGCCACCAGCTCCAGCCTTTGGCGTGCATTGCCGCCGTCTGGCTTTCCCAATGTAACACCAGGCGTCCATTGTAAGCGTTTTTGGCGGACGGCCCGGTTGGCGTGTCACAGTTCGCCTGTTGACATTCCCCGGTGTCAGGCGTTTGTTCCCCGCTGCGAAGGGGAGTGCCAAGTGTCGGGAAGTCAGCGCAGCCCTCCTTCCGAAGGACAATCCCCGACATTGGCCATTCGCCGAGGCTCCCCATTGCAAAAAACACCCATAACGTTGCCATCCAACATGACCAACACCTCCTGTCCCCAACATTCCCCCCTCGTTCGTCGCCGCTGCCGTGCGCGCGTTCGCCCAGGGTTCACGCTCATTGAGATCCTGGCTGTCATTGCCATTATCGCCCTTCTGGCTGGAGTCCTTGCCCCGGCCATCGGTGGCGCGTTCACCGCCGCGAGGAAATCTGTGGTTGTGGGGCGTTTTTCCGGCTGGGCCACGGCCATCCTTCAGTACAAGCAGGAGTTCGGCTACTACCCGCCCCTCGCCACCCGGACAAACACGGAGGAGGACACCCACTACGATCTTGGACAAAACGATGTTGTGAAAAATTTCATTCGCTGCCTTTCCGGGAAAAATCTTGACGGCAGCGATTTGACCAGCACCGAAATGCGCGAATACAACCGCAAAGGCCGCCTTTTCGTCTCGTTTGACAAGGATGCCTTTGAAAACGGGGACCCGAAAACTGAAAAGCTTGTGGACCACAGGGGGAACGAAAAGATTCACCTCGTTTTTGACACCAATGATGATGGCAACCTCCTCCTTAATTTCGGCGAATTGCCCGACACCGAGCAAGCCCTTGGCGTCCAGGAGGGAAAAAAACTCACCGCCCGCGTTCTTATTTACACACTCGGTCAGGAAGGTCCTGACAAGGACAACGTCAACGTCTGGGTCAAACAGTGACCTGAACGGATGATTTCCGTCAATTCGCAGCAAAATTTCCGCGCCGCCATGACCAAGCAAATTCAAAAGCATTTTGAGGCGCTCCGCCGTGCGCCTGCCTTCGTTCGCCACGCCCCAGCCTCGAAGGCCGGTTTCACCCTCATTGAGCTGCTTGTTGTCATCACGATCATCGCCTTCATTGCCGCTGTCGTTGTCTCCATCAACGCCGATCCGCCGCAAAGCCTTTCCAGCGCCCAGAACGCCGCCAAGACCATTTTCCGCGCCGCGCGCCTTCGCTCGCAGTCCCCGAATCCGGACCGCAATCCCAAGGAAAACCCTCTCTATAACATTCGCTCCAGGGTCATAATTCTTAATGACCCGAGCCTCCCCGAGGAGCATCTCCGGCTTATGCGTGTCATCATTGGCGGAACGCGTTCCGCCGAAAAGACCAAGCCAAGCGACTATTATTGGTACGACACCGACACGCAGTACGTCCTTCCCAAGGGGATTTACATGGTGGATGTCGCCGCCCGTGTCGCCGGGGGCCGGGAAGGTTTCCCGCAGGAGCGTCGCAGCCAGATCTCAAACAAGGATTCCACCGACACGGAAATGAGGAAAAATTACCAACCTTCCGTGAAGGCGCAGAAGGAAGGCGAGGGGGACCGCTCCTGGTATTTCTATGAATTCGACAGCAACGGCACATCAAACATGAATGTGGCCACTTTCATTATCGCGAAAGGGAATTTCACTCCCAACAGCGACGGTGTGCTTTTTCAAAACATCCACAACATCGCCGGTCTCTATGTCACACCCAGCGGGGAGACCATCCTCTACAACGACGGTTTTGAGATGGATAAAACGTCGCTACAATAAAAACAACGCCCGAAGGAAACACCATGCGCCAACGTCAAACCCATTTTTTAGCCGTGCACCGTCACAATCGCAAAGGAGGTTTTAGCCTGATCGAGGTTATTCTTTCCGTCGGCGTGCTTGGCATCGCCATCCTCTCGCTTGTGGGCCTCGTCGGCGCGTCCTTTCTCCAGATCGACAATATTGTGCAGATGAATCGCGCGATATCGGTTGGCTCCACGCTGGAGTCCGCCCTGTACACTCCGGAACTCATAGGCGGAAATGGCAAGAACATCACTGTCGACCCAAACGAGCCGCGTTTCAACGCCATCTACCGTTTTGTGAGCGAGGCCATAAATGGGAAAAAAGTCACGCTCTATTGCATTTCCACGGAGGTGCAAAACACGACGTCATCCTCAACAAGCGAGAAATCAATAATTTACAACGCCTCGGGTGGTGTGCTTTCCCACAATACCTACGGCCAGCTCAAAGGCGTCGGCCCGGTTTTTCGCATCGAGATAAGCATTGCCAAACAATTGGAGGAACAGCGCATCGTCCTGAAGGAGGATGGCACTCTTGAGGACGAGGTTTACAAGGGCGATTCCCTTCCGGACGTGCGTCACTACGCCTTGGCGTACATCCCGCTTCACGTCGCCATTTACGCGCACAGTTTCTCCAATGTGACCAATGCAAAATCAGCTCCAAATCCGATCACCACGCTGATAATCAACTTCCAACGCTGATTTCAATTCCGCAACAACATGCCTTACCGACGCCTCCGCATTCACGCGCTTTCCCGGAAGCACGAAAAAAAGGCCTTTACCCTCATTGAAGTGATGACCGCCACGGTCATCATGATAATCATCATCACTTTTTCCCTTAAAATTGCCGTGGATACCGCGGCCATTTATGATGCGGGCATGTCATCCCTCAAGACAGCTTCCGAGGCGCGCGTTGTCCTCAACGCATTGACCCAGGACTTCGAGTCCGCCGTGGTTAAAAACGATGGCAACATTTGGATCGAAATAAATCACGCCGAGGCTGTTGCCAACATTCCCGCCTCCGCCGCCCCCGAGATCATGCTTTTCGCCCCGGATCCTGAGCGCCGCAAACGCCTGGCCAATGACATTGAGCGCATCCCCGGGACAATTTGCGCGATCAAGTATAAGATCGCGCATCGCTCCCCCTTTGACAACCCCGGCGATTATATTCAGCAAATCTATGTGCTTTACCGTGCGGGGATTGATTCCCAAGGAACTTATGGCATGCCCAATTCCGCCGCCAACAGCCCGCTCCAAAATGTCCTGGCTGGAAAGACGCCCGAGGAAACTTGGCGAGGCAGCGCGGAGGTGCTTGATGCCGCCGGAGTGCGCTCAAGAAAGGCGCTTCCGACATGGGTGACCGATATTCAAAATTACAAAGCCACGGGCATTGCCTCCCTCTCCCTTGTTTTTTATTTTCAAAACAACGTCACGCAAAAGCTTGAGGCGCTTGCCCATGACGATATCGGCCCAAGTCTCAACGATTCGCTCCGGAACGCGCAAGTTCCCGAGGTAACGGTCAACACCTACAAGAGCAACGTACAGTTCAAGGCGGGGAAAATCATCGTTGATGGCACCGAGATTTCTGGCACTCTCCGAAGCATTGAGTTTGCCGTGACCGTTTTGTCTCCGGATGGCGACCGTGCTGTTCGCGCCCTTCAGAAACAGGGCAACAGCCCCAAGATAAACCAGGAGCGTTTCAATGTCATCCTTCGCAAATACGGCTACACTTTCAATACCACGGTTCCGATTTCCCAGCAGTGAAAAAGGAAGGTTTTTCGCGAGTTGTGCGTTCTTGGATCGTGGTGGCGCCGAGAATTTCCTTTGAAACGAGATTCAGCATTCTGTTTTGGTGAATGGAGAGATGGAAAGACTTCCTCCGTTTCACATCCATGGAAAAAGATGCAAAAACCTCACTCGTCACAGGCACCTGTGGCGTTTTAAGAAAAAAAGAAAAAATCCTGGCGCACTTTGCGGACTTGTTGGCTGAGAAAGCGCCAACCACCGTTTTTGCTTTCCGCCATTCCGGAAAAAGTGCGCGCTGGTTTCCAAATGCGGAAGGAAGGGAAGGGCAGGATGCCGGAGATGGGAAAAGGGGAGATGACTTGCATTATTTGCGCTATTTCACCGCGCGAAAACGGAGGCTTTCCCGAAGCGCGTCCCGGATGATTGCGGCGGAAATTGGCGGACGTTCCTGCGCATAGTCAAAGGAACGGGGGGCGCCGAGACCGTATTTATTGAGCGTCATGATGGTGTCCCCGGAAAGGATGGCCGACTTGCTGTAGGTTGCCATGAGGATGAAGGGGCGCGGGGAGGTGTCGAAAAGGTTTTTGCCGAATGAGTAGTTTTCGACGGGCGAGTTGATGCCAAGCGCGTCGGCAAGGAGTGTCGGGACAATGTCCAAGTGGCTTGTGCGATGGTCGTGTGTGGCGGGTGGCTTGCCGGGCCAGAAGACAAGGAGCGGGACTTGGGTTTGCCAGCGGGAAAAATTGGAATTGTGGCCCCAGGCGTTGGTGTGTGTCTCATTGATTTCCTGCCCATGGTCGCCGGTGAGGATGACGATGGAGTTTTTCATAAGGCCGTCCTGCTCAAGCGAGGAGAAGAGTGCGTCGAGCTGGATATCAAGGTTGTGTAATTGGTTTTTATAGAGATTGCGGATGGGAATCGGGTCGGTGGCGCTGGAGAGGCGGAGGTAGTTCATGGCGTTCCATGAAGGTTGGAAGGGTTGTGACGCGTTTTCCTGAAGCTGGAAGGAGTGCAAGGCGTCGGGAAAGAGGAAGCCGAAGAACGGACGCGAACGGTTTCGATCAGCGCAAAAGCGAAGAAATTCGTTTTGGGCGTTGAGATCGCGCTCAAAAACACTGTTGCCATCGGTTTTGGCCTGAAGGTTGGGGATGCCGGAAAAAACGGTCTGGTCAAACTCCGGATTGTCGAGTCGCGCGGAGGCGAAGATGGCAAACTCGTAATCAAGGGCGCAGAGGGTTTCCATGAAGACGGGAGGGCGCCGGGAATGTTGAAAAGAATGCCAGTAGGTTGCCGGGATGGAGTAGAAAAGTGAAAAAACACCGCATCGGGTGGCATTGCCGCCGCTGACATGATTTTTGAAGCGGATGGCGGTGGCGGAACGTTTGTGGAGGCGCGGCATGGTTTCGGCGGTGATGGCGTCGAAACGGAGCGAGTCCACCAGGACAAGGATGATATTGGGTTTTCCGGGGTTGTTCTTGGCAGCGCCGAGTTGAATAGGGGCGATCGGATAGTTGAGCGTGCCCGTGTCCGCCGGAATTGTGTCGGTGGTGGCCTGGGTGAAGCCAAGCTTGCCCATGAGGCGTCGCGCTGTGAGAGGGTGAAAAGCGGGAAAGGCCTCGGCACGGACGAGGACGGGGGTGTATGCCGTGAAGGCGGCCCATGCGTGCATGCCGTTGAATGTGAGGGTGGAAAGCAGAATGGAGGCGAGCAGCAGGTAGCGCGGGTAACGGAGCGCGGACGAAAATTTCCTGCAGGCGAGGAAAATCGCGATTTCCAGCGCGACCACCAAAACGATGCCAAGGCAAGCGAGAAAATATAGCGACGTTGGAAAGACAAAGATTTCGCGACCCGCCGGAGAGAAGAACATCTGGAGATAAGCGAAGTCGATGTGCTGCTTATACTGGGCGAAAACAAAAGTGTCCGCCGCAAGGAAGAGCGTCAGGATTGAGGAAAGTGCAATGGTAAGGACATTCGTGGGGGGGCGCGGGCCCGCCGCGCGCGCCCAGCCGGCGACGGGATATCGGCTGAAATACAAATGAGTGAGTGTTAAAAGAAGAGATCGC
>JAIRPL010000068.1 GCA_031256995.1 Puniceicoccales bacterium | reverse complement strand
CCCCCCCCCCCCCCCCCCCCCCCCCCCCCCCCCGGACACACCGCACCACGCCCGATGCCACAGAGAAGGCGTCACGCCCGTCGCGGGCGTGCTGGAAACGTGTTGTGCGCTGTTTGCCGGGGTGGAATTCACGGTCCTCAAAAAACGGTCCCGTGGTAGTTGACGGAATGAAAAATGCGAGTCTTTTCGCACCTTCTTCATGCCCCACGCCTCCTCCTCCGCACAATGAGAAGCGCAGCGCGCTTTATGAAAACGAAAGGGCAGGAACCGTTTTCGGAAAAATCCCATGGGAAACGGTCCCGCCCCTGATTTTCCCGCTCAATAACGCAGCCGGATTCTCGCCCAAAAGGTGCGTCCCGGCTCAAGGACGCGCACATTCGAGACATAACCCGGATAACCACTTCCGGCCCGGTTGACGTGCTCGGCGTAGGCGGCGTCGAAGAGGTTGTCGATGCCGGCCGACAGCTCGACCCAATCGCGGGGGCAGTATCCCACATTCAACCCGGCCACGGCAAAGGCGGTCGTCGGGCCAAGATCGAGGCCGGTGATCCCGCCCTGCCCCACGGCATGACGGTGCTGCGCGGCAACAAGCCGCGTGGTGACGCCAAACGACCAATCCCCCCAAACGTAACCAACCCCAATGCGCCCCTCCAAGGGCGGAAGCTGCGCGAGGGGGCGGTCGTCGGTCCTGTTCCATCCATGCACGAACGCCAGGCTGCCATCGAACTGCCATTGCCCGCCAAGGGCATTGACAGTGTGGCCGGCCCCCAACTCGCCCCCCACGGCGCGCGCCGCCACGTTGCGCGAGACATTGCGCGTGCCAAGGGCATCGGTGGCATGTTCGACGAGAATGTAGTCTTGGGACTCGTTTGCGAAGAGCGAGACCCGCAAGGCAAACGCCCCGCGCTTCCATTCGCCGCCAATGTCAAGCTGGGTGGTCTTCTCCGGCCGGGTCTCAAAGGCGCTGTTGTCATGCGGCCCCTGGTAGGAAAAAAGCTCCCAGTAATCGGGCGCGCGCCAGGTGTGGCCCGCATTGGCATAAAGCGTGAGTCCGGGAAGCGCCGCCAGATCATGCTCATAACGGACAAAAAGCGCCGGAAGCAGCCCGTCGCGCGAATGCCCGCCCGTGGCAACGCCCGAAACCGGGCCATGCCCCTCCATTCCCATGCCGCCACCCATTTCCCCGCCCATGCCACCACCGTGGCTCAAGGGCGCGCGCAAATCCTTCGCGCGCCAAGTGTTCAAACGCGCGCCGCCATGGAGGCGGCTTCCGGCCCCAAAGGCATGGCTTGCCTCGACAAAGACACCGGCCGTGCCAAGGGAGGCGTCCCTTTCGCGCGGATTGTCCTTGTAAGACTCCGTCGGCGTGCCGCTTCGGCTGTCATGCGTTGAGAACGTGAAGTCCACACCCGGCGTGAAGCAGGTGGTCTCCTGCGCGATGGCGAACGTGGCAAGGGCGCGCCCGCCCCAAACGGTTTGCGAGACATTGCCTGCCATGCCGCCCGCCATCATGCCCGCCGCCGGGGCCTGGCGCAGCGTGAAGTTGTCCATGACGTGGTCGGCGGTGTTGTAAAACAACCCGGCCTCGACGTTCTGAAGCAGGCCGCCGATTTGCCTTTTCTCAAAACGCAGCCCGGCGCCACGACGGTCAAGGGCGGCGGCGTCCATTGAGCTGTGCGCATAGGCGGCCCGTCCCTCGGCGGCGCTGCCGTGAAACTCAAGCACGGTGTTCCTGTCCGGGGTCCACCCGGCGGCAAGGCGGCCGCCAAGACGACGGTATCTGGAGTGGACAAGCTCCCCCGCCCCGTCGCGATAATCGTCGGCGGCGGTGCGCGAGGCGTCGGCCTGCACGTAAAACAGCGGAATCCCGGCGGCGACCGCAAGATTCTGGTCGTTGCGCCCCGCGCTGCCAAAACCAGCGGCAAAGTCGGCGCGAACGCCGGGGGCTTCAAAAACCGGCGTGGCCGACTTGAAAAGCACAACACCGGCGGAATTTCCGGGACCATGGCGCACGGCCGACAGGCCTTTCACGACGGTCACGCTGTCAAATTCCCCTGGGAAAATATAGGCCGAGGGCGGGTCCATGCGATTCGGGCAGCCGCCAAGAAGACTCTCATGGTCAAGCAGGATCCCGGTGCGCGAGCCACCCGCGCCTCGCAACAACACCTCGCCTCCGGTGCCGCCTTTTCGGGAAACCACGATGCCGGGAAAGGCGCGAAGGATGTCGGCGCCATCCTGGGCCGGGCCGGGGCGGGCGGCGGCGCTCGTGTCAAGGCGGACGGAGAGCGGCGTCTCCCCGGTCGTCGGCGCGGTGACAACCACGGGGGCCAGCCGGGTGATCTCATCCGGCTGCGCAGCCGGCGCTCCGTCCCCTGTTGCCATCAGCGCGCCCAATGCGACAGACACGGCAGGTGTCCCGGCGGCGGGGATGGCGTCCGCGCCAGC
The DNA here is from genome assembly GCA_031256995.1 of Puniceicoccales bacterium. Taxonomy (GTDB): domain Bacteria; phylum Verrucomicrobiota; class Verrucomicrobiia; order Opitutales; family UBA953; genus CALNBE01. Next base: position 47,302 of record JAIRPL010000068.1, on the reverse strand, counting down.
ATTCGCATGCGGCGCCAGGGTGAAAAAGGCGGCAAAAAGCGAGGCGCGGGAAAGCGCGTGCCATGCGCGCACCCCTTTTGCCCTGGTTTGGTCCCGATCCCGCCTCCCCACGGAGCGTGCCTGGACGGAAACGCCGTCGGCGGCAGCGATTTGGGGCGCAAGAGCGCGCGGTGAAAGGGTGTTGTGGCTCACATGGAGAACCGGATGGGAAAAATTCATTGTCGTGCAGTACCGTGGTTGGAAGCCGGAAACAAAGGATGCGTGCGGCCTTCTGAGAGGCGGCGTATCGCATCTTCCGATGGGAAGGTTCAGGCGTTTCGGAAAACGCCCCGTCTTTGCAAAATCGAGGATGCGGCCCCGTGGCGCCGTGAATTGAAAGGCGCGGCGACGCGGCCGGTTTTCCCGCGAGAGGATGCGCTGGAAAATGCGCAGGCCCTGGCGGCATTTTGCGATCAAACCTTCGGCGGCGGCACCGGCACCTCGACAAGCACGCGGGCGGGGGTGCCTTCCCTGTCATGTCGAAACGCGGCGAACGTGCCACGGTCACCCAGCGCGCAGCCGGCGGAAGCCGGGGGCGCAAGGAAGATTTTCCCCGCGTCATCCTGCCTCCAGGATGGGGCCTTGGCGGGGATCTTGGAGGACGCGGCGGGGGCGCCCTCAATGGCGCCTGCGGCGGCATCCTCCCCGGCGGCGGCATGGCGCCCCGTTTCGACGATTTTGCATAATGCGCACGGGTCGGCACCGGAAAGCGCCTTTTCGGCCGCCTGCGCAAAAGTGAGATTTTGAGCCGCCGTGTACCCAGCGATCATCCGGGCATAGGCCGCAACCTGCAAAAAGTCCCATTGCACACCCGTCCCCGCCACCCACGCCACGAGGATGGCAACAAGGCAGACGCGCTGGAAAATGGTTGGCTGGCGGGACATCGGGTCAAAAGGTGGAGCGGGCGCGGTTCATCGTTTTTCGGCATGCCCCGCACGGGCCGGGGATTCCCCGCCACGACGCGCCCCGGCAGGCGCCATCAAACGGGACGCGTGAATGGCGGATTCAAGGCGATCGAGTTCCGCCGCGCGGGCGCCGGGCTGGCGGCGGGCGGATTCCAGCCATCGGAGCGCCTCGGCATGGCGCCCAAGCTCATGGCCAAGATAGGCGAGCAACATCCAGGCCTCGGCTGGTTTCCCAAGCTTTCCCCGAACCGCCTTTTCGAGGAAAACGATGGCTTTTTCGGGATGCCCCTCGGCGAGGTGGGCGCGCGCCAGGGCATGCAGAAGATCCGGATCGCCGGGAAGATGCCGGCGGACAGCCTCCTCCAAAACGGCAATGGCCCGCGGGGTCTGCCGCTGTTGCTGAAGAAGGGCGGCGAGAAGCTCCCAATTCTCGCGCGTATTGTCGATGCCGCCAAGGGCGAGCGAGGCCTCAAGCTCCCCGATGGCCCCGGCGTATTGGCGCATGGCGGTGAGGATGGCCACGCGGTTGTACCGTTCCCTGGCGTCCAGGCGGTGCCCGGCGGCCTCGGCGCGCCGAAAGGCGAGCAAGGCGCGGGCGCGGCTGGATCGGACAACGCTTGCGGGCTGCTCCGGGCGGGTGGCGAGAGTGGCGTAAAGCGCCGCAAGCTGCTGCCAGTAGGCGGGGTTATCCGGAGAGCGCCGGACCAATTGCTCAAGGATCTCCGCGGCCTCGGCGTGCCGCTCCAAGAGCTGGGAAATGGCGAGCAAAAGCACGAGGGTCGGGTCGTCCGGCCCCGGGCGCAAAACAAGGCTTTCGCGGGCGTGAACGAGGGCGCGCTGGAGCGTCGGCGCGTCGGCGGGCAGGGAGGCATCCAAGGTTGCGTCCGTGTAGAGAAGGGTGGCGGCGTAAAGGTGGGCGGTGGCAGTCTGCGCAAGCAGGGCGGCGGGCGCGCGCCTTGGCGGTGAACGAAACCTGCGCCCCCCGGCATTCCCGGCATCCTTCCCGCGCGAGGTCCCCGCATGGGAATGCCCGCCGTTTTCCTCCGGGATGCCCTCCGGATGCGCGGGCCGGACGGGGGCGCCGGCGGTTTGGGCAACGGAGATGGCCTGCGCGGAGTCGCCGGAAGCCGCGTTCCGGTCCTTCCCATCCGGCTTTGAGGCATCAATCCAGCGGGCAATCCGGTCGTAGGCTTGACGCAGACGGGAACGACGCAGGGAAAGATCCCGCGTCGTGGCGGAAAATTCATAATACAGCTGGCTGAGCGTGCCGAGGGCATCAAGGGTCGTGCCGGCGTCAAAATAGCCATGGGTGTCCCCCAGAAGGATCGCGGTTTCGAGCGACGGAATGGCCTCGGCGTAACGGGGCGGGGCAAAGCCGAGAAGCACCTGCGAGCGAATCTGGGAAAGCAGCGCGCGATCGTAGCTTTCCGGATCCGTGGCGGGCAGGAGGGCGTCAAGGCGGATCAGGAGCGCGGCAAAATCCTTTTTCTCAACGAGATCCCGAAAAACATCAAACTGGCTGGCGACATGCGGACTGAGCAAGGGACCGGCCTCCCCGGGCGCGGCGGCGAACACGGACGCGCCAAGGGCAAGGCTGCCAAGACCGGCAAAAAAGATGCGGGAAAAAGATCTCATGGGGCGGATGGCGGGGTTGACGGGGCGGGCGCGGGCGCCGGGCGGCGATGAATGGCCGGGCGCGGGGGCAGCCAGACTTCCCGCGCGACAAGGCGAGGGTAATCCCGGTCAAGCTCCGACCCGGCGGCAAAGAAGCGTTTCTGGACAGAGGCCCAGTCGCCAAAAACCTTCTCCAACCCGGCAAGGCGGATGGGCGCGAACGCGGCGGCATGCTTTTGCGCAACACCCGGGTCAAACGGCCTCAGGTGGTGGCGCGCCGCCACTTCCTGGGCCTCCGTCTCAAAGAGATACATCAGGAGGGAGGCGCTGACGCGCGTCGTCCCATGCCCCCCGGTGCTCTTGTCGAGCCAGGCCACGGGATACTCCACCCGCAACCCGGTGGGCGGCGAAACGGTCTCAAAAGCGGAGGTGATCTCCCCTCCCGCCCGGCGCGCGAACTCCTCGCACTCAAGCAGCACAAGCACGTCCCCGGCGCCTCCACGGAGAAAGGCCTCCGCCGCGCCATCCGCGCTCCCATGCAGGGAGACGGCATTTTTATAAAACGCAAAAACCGCCTCGCGCGCCTTGCCAACCCCGCCCGCGCGCCCGAGCGCGTCGGCCCACGCGGCAAGATAGGCCCATTGGCCCACGCTGCTATGCCGCGGGTCTGGCAGCACGAGCGCGACATCCGGACGAAAAAGGTCGCCCCAGCCGCGCACGCCCTTCGGATTCCCCTTGCGCACAAGAAACACAAAAGTCGTGTAAAACGGCACGGATCCGTTGGGAAGGCGCGTCCGCCAATTCGCGGGAAGATGGCCCGCAGCGGCAAGCGAGTCCACGGCCTCCGGGCTGTCAAATGCCACGATGTCCGGCGCGCTCCCGCCCCCGAGAACCGACCGCAAGTGCGCAAACGCCGGGCCATGCGCCCCCGACAACACGAGATTGCAGTTGGTTTTCGCCACCCACGCCTTGCCAAACGCCTTGTTTATGTCGGAAAAAAACGCGCGTGTGGCCGGCGTGGCCGCATTTTCAACCGTGACCGTCAACACCTCCTCGGGCTTGGGCGCATTGCTGATCCAACGCCCATCAAGGCCGAAATCCCCAAAACCCGCGCAGCACGCGGAGGCATGAAGCGGCGGCCGTGGAAAAATCGCAAATAACGCGGCAAAAACCGCAAACGGGACAACGATGGCTGAAAAAGAGTGCTTGAATGACATGGCGCAGGCGGATGGTCGGTTGGGATTCCAGAAATGAGAGCAAAAGGAGCGGGACAATGCAAGCCAATTATTCTATTTTTAGTAAAAATAGAAAGATTAACAATGCCAAGCCTTGCGCATCCCCCGTTTTCCACCTTCCTCCCGCCATTCATGACGGCGGCCTATTGCCGGATTTTCCTTTCGTATTCAACGTGTTATGACTACCCGCGTGAAAAAAACGTCGCAAGTAAATGCGGGGGGGCTTGGGACTCGTTTCTCATGCGCAATTTCCCGCTCTTGGGGAGAAGAGTGCCGTCGCCCCAAAAGCATGGGGTGAGTTAAGCAAGCAATGGCCAGCACCATCCGGACGCAAACGATCCGGCGCCCGCGTGCGATGCCAACGCATTTTCCGCCGCCAGGAATGCCTTGAGTCGGAACATCGGTCGCATCTTTTCCAAAAAAACCTTCCAGCGGGGGGAAAAAATGCTTCCATTGCCGCATGCTTAGCACTTCTCCATTGGCCACCTTGAAGAGTTTTCTCGTTGCAATCCCGCCCAGCGTCATCGCCTTGGGTGTCGCCGCGATAGTGGTGCTCTACGGCGTTGTCATTTACAACCGGCTCGTCGGGCTGCGCAACCAGTTCAAGAATGCCTATGCGCAGATCGATGTGCAATTGAAGCGGCGTTACGACCTGATCCCAAATCTTGTCGAAACAGCCAAGGCCTATCTCAAACACGAGCGCGAAACCCTTGAATCCGTGATAAAAGCGCGCAACGCCGCCGTCATTGCCGCCCAAGCCACCGCCAGCAATCCCGCCGATGCCTCCGTGGTTCGCAACCTTCTCAACGCCGAAAGCAATCTCGCCGGCGCGCTTTCCCGCATGCGCGTCACCGTCGAAAGCTATCCCGACCTGAAGGCCAGCCAGAACATGACGCAGCTCTCCGAGGAATTAACCTCCACGGAAAACAAGGTCTCGTTCGCGCGCCAGGCCTACAACGATTCCGTGCAAAGCTACAACACGGCCCGCGAAACCTTTCCCGCCGTGCTGCTTTCCGGCATCCTCGGTTTTCGGCCGGCGGAGTTGTTCCAAGTGACCAATGCCGTTGAAAAGGAAGCCGTCAAAGTGCAGTTTTGATCCCGCCTGGGGGTTTTCGCCACCTGCCGCGCCCATGCGGCCACAGCGCACCTCACGCCATTCCAACGTCTTGCGAACGCCATGAATTTTTTTGCCGCGCAAACCCGCGCCCGGAACCGGACTGGGCGCCTGCTGATCCTCTTTGCGCTCGCCGTTCTTGGGACGGCCACGGGGGTCTATTTCGCGCTCATGCTCGCACTCCGCGAGGCCATCAGAATCCCTGTCGACACCGCGCGCCACGTGGACATGCCCCCCGCCCTCGCCCAGTGGTGGAATCCCGAGATGGCCCTCTACTCCTTTCTCGGCGTCGGGCTTCTCGTGGCCATCGCGTCCATCTATAAATGGAGCACGCTTGGCGCGGGCGGGCCGGCTGTCGCCAAAATGATGGGCGGACGCCTCGTCACACCCAACACAACCGAATATCGTGAGCGCCAGCTTCTTAACATCGTTGAGGAGATGTCGATAGCCTCCGGCATCCCCTCCCCGCAGATCTATGTTCTCGACGAGGAACTTTCCATCAACGCCTTCGCCGCCGGACTTTCCGTTCAGGACGCCGTTGTGGCGGTCTCCGCGGGCGCGCTGCGAGAATTTCCCCGCGACGAGCTGCAAGCCGTTGTGGGGCACGAATTCAGCCACATCCTCAATGGGGACATGCGGCGCAACCTGAAGCTCACCGCCGTCCTCTTTGGCATCCTGGCCCTTGCAATCCTCGGGCAATTCCTCCTGCGCGTCCTCCTGCGCATTCTCGCTTCCGGCCAGACGGGCGGCAGCCGGCGCGACAACAAAAAGGACAACGGCCTCGCCGTCATTTCCCTGCTTGGCCTGCTCGGGCTGGGGCTTGTCGTCGCCGGCTCCGTCGGATTCTTTTTCGGACGCCTCATCCAGGCCGCGGTATCCCGCCAGCGCGAGTACCTTGCCGACGCCTCCTCCGTGCAATTCACGCGAAACCCGCGCGCGATGGCCGACGCCCTCAACCGCATCCGTGCCCGGTCCTCCCTCATCCGCAGCCCCCACGCCAGCGAGATAAGCCACTTCTTCTTCGCCCAATCCTTCGACTCCCTCTTCGCGTCCCTGTTTGCCACCCACCCTCCCCTGCCCGCGCGCATCCAAGCCATCATACCCGGCTACGATTTCCCCAAACCCGCCCCCACCCGCGCCAAACCGTGACGGTCTCGCCAAAAGCGAAAAAAGAGAAAGCGAAAAAAGGGGGAGCTTTTTCCTGTCACGCGCAACACCCGCCGGCGGTCAGGACACGAAAAAAGCCTCCACTCGGGACGTTCCGTGCAAAGGCTCCAAAACCTTTTATGGAAAGGTGGGCGCCAGCATCCCCAAAGGCAGACTCATCGCACGTGGCGGCAAGCCTTTCCGTGGGACTGCCCGGCTCCCGGAGACTATGAAACATAGGACAGGAGGCACTTAAACGGGTGTCGTTTCCAGCAGAGGCTGGGGAATATCCAAGGCCGCCTTTCCCGGATGTCAAACGGAATTTCCCCAATATCCTGAAAGTTGATCCCGGGAATGAATCCGTTCCTTAACGCGTCAGGCGGCGGTATTTAAGGCGATGGGGGCGCTCGGCAAGCGGACCAAGACGGCGGCGGCGATCCTCCTCATAGCTTTGATAATTTCCCTCGTGCCAAACGACGACGCTGTCGCCCTCAAAAGCCAGGATATGCGTGGCGACACGGTCGAGGAACCAGCGGTCGTGCGAGACGATGAGGGCGCAGCCAGCAAAATCGAGCAGGGCATCCTCAAGGGCGCGGATCGTGTTCACATCAAGGTCGTTGGTGGGTTCGTCCAGGAGGATGACGTTGGCGCCGGAACGCAGCATGCGCGCGAGATGAACACGGTTGCGTTCGCCACCCGAAAGCTTGCCAACCTGCTTTTGCTGGTCGGCGCCCGTGAAGCCGTAACGGGCGGCGTAAGCGCGCGCATTCACGCGAATTTTCCCAAGTTGAAGCATCTCCTCGCCATCGGACATGGCCTGCCAGACCTGGGCGGCATCGTCGAGACTTTCGCGGGATTGCTCGACACAGGCGAGTTTCACGGTCTCCCCAAGCGTGAGCGTGCCCGCGTCGGGCTTCTCCTGGCCAAGCAGCATGCGGAGCAAGGTGGTCTTGCCCGCGCCATTGGGGCCGATGACGCCCACGATGGCGCCGGGCGGGATGGAAAAATTGACGCGGTCAAAGAGAAGTTTCCCGCCAAGGCTCTTTGTCAAATCGGTGGCGGTCGCGACCGCGCCGCCAAGGCGCGGGCCGGGCGGGATGAAGAGTTCGGCGCCACGCTCCTTCTCGACGGGGTCCGCGCCAAGCAGGCTCTCGTAGGCGCGGATGCGGGCCTTGTTTTTCACGGTTCGCGCCTTGGGGGACGCCAAGGCCCACTCGCGCTCGCGGGCCAGGGCGCGCTGGCGGGCCGTGGCGACTTTCTCCTCCACGGCGAGGCGCCGCTGTTTTTGCTCCAGCCAGCCCGTGTAGTTCCCCCGCCAGGGAATGCCGTGGCCGCGGTCAAGCTCCAGGATCCAGCCGGCGACATTGTCCAAAAAATAGCGGTCATGGGTGACGGCGATGACGGTTCCGGTGTGGCGCTGCAGATGCTGCTCAAGCCAGCCCACCGTCTCGGCGTCGAGGTGGTTGGTCGGCTCGTCGAGCAGCAGGATGTCGGGGTTTTGCAAGAGGAGCCGGCAAAGGGCCACGCGGCGCCTTTCCCCGCCGGACAAATGGGCCAGCAACGTTTCACCAAGGGGGCAGCGCAGGGCGTCAAGCGCCTGCTCCATGCGGGAGTCGAGGTCCCAGGCGCCTTTGGCATCAAGGATTTCCTGGATCTCGGCCTGGCGTGCGAGGATGCGCTCCTGCCCGGCACCGGAAGCCTCGGCGACCTGCTCAAAGGTCTCGTCATACTCCTCAAGCAATTTTCTCAAGGGAGCCACGGCCTCCTCCACGACGTCCTGCACGGTGCCTTCGCGCCCCAGCAGGGGTTCCTGTTCGAGATAGCCGATGGAATAGCCGGGGACACGGCTGATCTGCCCGTCATACTGGGTGTCCACGCCCGCCATGATGCGCAACAGCGTGCTTTTTCCCGAGCCGTTAAGGCCGAGCACGCCGATTTTCGCGCCATGGAAGAAGGATAATGAAATGTCCTTGATGATGGGCTTCTTTTCGTGGGATTTGGAAACGCGCGTCATCGTGTAGATGATCCTCGGCGCGTTTGCGGATCGGGTGCTGTTGTCGTGGGCGGCCATGTTCCGGGCGGGTTCACTCGCGTTTCAGAAGGCGGCGGAGGAGGGCGGCGATTCCCTCGCGGGGGGAGGCGGAGCCGTGAAGGACATTGTGAATCTGCTCCAGGATGGGGGCGCTGACATCATGGCGCCGGGCGATCTCATAAAAACAGGCGGTGGCGCGAATTCCCTCGGTCGTGGCGCGCTGCGCGTCCGCGATGTCACTCTCCCCCCTGGCCAGGGCCTCGCCGAAACCGCGGTTGCGGCTCCACGGGCCATGGGCCGTGGCGATGAGGTCGCCCACGCCGCTCAATCCATAAAATGTCTCGGGCTGCCCGCCGGCGGCCGTTCCCAAGCGCACCATCTCCTGGATGGCCCGCGTGAGGTAGGAGGCCTTGGCGTTGAAGCCGAGCTGGAATCCGTCGCTGATGCCGGCTCCAATCGCATAAATATTCTTCAGGATTCCGCCAAGTTCCACCCCGACAGGGTCGGAGGAACGGTAGATGCGCAGGCTCGATCCATTGAGGGCTTCCTGCGCATTGGTGGCGGCATCCTCCCCCATGTCGGTCGCAAAAACCGCCGCGCAGAGGAGGCCGGAGGCAATTTCCCCGGCGTTCGTCGGGCCGGAAAGCACGCTGTGGACACAGTGGGGAAGCACGTCGGCGAGGACCTCCAGCGGGCGCTTCAAGGTGCCCGCCTCCAAGCCTTTGACGAGGGAGATGACAACCTTCTGGCGGCCGCCACCGGTCTTGAAGGCGGGCGCCAGGCGGGTGGCGGCGTCGCGCAACCCGTGCGAGGGGCAGGCAAAAACGATTGCGTCGGCCTCAAGCAGCGCCGGCGCGGGTTCGTGGGCGATCTGGATGTCGGGATGCAGGCGGAAACCGGGCAGGTATTTCGTGTTTTCACGCGTGGTCGCGAGCAGGGCCGCGTGTTCAAGCCGGCGCGGCATCAGGGTGACGGCGTGGCCGCACCGGTGCAGGTGCATGGCCATCGCAGTCCCCCACGCACCAGCTCCATAGATGCAAAAGTTCATGGGCTACAGCGGGATGTGAGTGGAGATCTCCGCCTTGGGCGTGGCGGGGGAGGACGTCGGGGCGGAATTGGGCAGGGCGCGGACGTCGGCAACCCACCCAGCTATGGCCCCCACGGCGGAGGCGGCAAGGTCCACGCGCGGCTTCGCGAAAGGCGGGGGAGTTTCCGTGAGACCGAGCAAATCGTGGATGACGAGCACCTGCCCATCGCAATCGACCCCGCTGCCGATGCCGATGAGCGGCACGGAAAGGGCGTCGCGCAAACGGGCGGCCAGCCCCTTCCCGAGCATTTCCCCCACGATCGCAAAAGCCCCCGCGGCCTCCATGGCGCGAGCATCCGCCAGCACGCTCTCCGCCTCGGCATCGCCAAACTTGCGATACCCGCCAAGGCGGTGCACCTGCTGCGGCTGCAGGCCAACATGGCCGCAAACCGGGATCCCGGCCTCGACAAGCGCGCCGACGACGGGGGCAAGTTTCACGCCACCCTCCACCTTCACGGCGCGCGCCCCGGCCCGGATCAACCGCGCGCACGAACGAAGCACGGATGGAACATCCTCGTGCGCAACGCAAAACGGCACGTCGGCCACAAGCAAGGCCGCCGGGCGCGCGCGGGCGGCGGCGGCGGTGTGGTGCTCCATCATTTCGAGGGTGACATGCACGCTGCTCTCAAAGCCCAGCACCGTGTTCCCCACGGAATCCCCGACGAGGATCAGGTCCACCCCCCCCATGTCGGCCAGTCGCGCCGTCAACGCGTCGTAGGCGGTCAGGCAGGCGATCTGGCGCACGCCCTTGGCCTGTCGGATGGTTTTTGTGGTGACGTTCGTCCTCATGGTGACACACGTGGGGAAAAAGGTTCGCACCATGGCATGTGGAATGCAAGCTTGCCCTTCCGCCCTCGATCTCATGCCGCCGTTCCTGCGACGTTTTGCCAAATGGCTTTTCACGAGGCGACGCCGCTACCACGCCGCCGTCACCATGAACCTGGCGCCGCAGGATGACTGCGCCATCCCGTGGCGCACGCGCCTCTACCGCGTCATGTTCAAATCGGAGCTTTGCGATTCCGACGGCCGCGTCGCGCGTCGCGTGCGCACCGTGCGCTGGATTGCCGCCGCCGCGCTTTTGTGGCTCTTCCTAGCCTTCCTGACGGAAAGTTTCCGGGCGTGGAATTTCTTCTCCGGCAACGCCTGACCACAACCCCGGCCTCCGCGCCCCGATGGCCCGGCGGGCGGGAAGTCCGGACAGGTTCTGGCATGGGAAATGGGATGAAAAAAGGGGGGGGGCGAATGGCAAAGGATGTGTCCGCCTGATGCCAGCACCGACGGGCGCCGGCGACGACGCCGGCCTCGCGCGTTTTTTTCAATCCGGCGGGACATGAAAAATTCACCATTTCGCAACCAAAACGCCATGTTTGCCGCGTATCCTGAGCGAAGATCCACGCCGAAAACCCAGGCCCGCGCCCGCAGGCCGCCTTGGATGAATCCCAAACCGAGCACCCATGAAAACAAAGTTCCTCTGCGATCCTCGAATCAGCTGGATGCACTTCAACCACCGCGTTCTGCAGGAGGCAGCCTCCCCGGACGTGCCGCTGATTGAACGGATGCGTTTTCTTGGGATCTATTCCAACAATCTTGATGAATTCTACAGAATCCGCGTCGCGACACTCCGGCGCCTCACCCAGCTCGGCCCCGCCCAAGGCGGCCAGCCGGACCATCGCGCGCAACCAAGAAAGGTCCTGAAACGGATCAGGCAGCTCGTCCTGGACCAGCAAGAGGCGTTTGAGCGGATTTACGCCGGCATCCTGTGCGAATTGGAAAAACAAAAAATCCGTCTTCTGGACGAGACAAACCTCAACGCCGGACAGGAGGATTTTCTCCGGCGATTCTTCCACGAGAAACTTGCGAACTCCCTCTTCCCGGTGATCCTGGACAAGAGAAGAAATTTCCCGCCCCTCGCCGACGCGAGCATCCACCTCGCCGTAGATTTCGCCGAGAAAGAACGGAAAGGACGCAGGTATGCGCTTGTGGAAATTCCCACAAACGACTTTCCACGATTCATCCCCCTGCCCAATGACGGTGACATCCAGTGCCTGATTCTTCTTGATGACGTTTTGCGCTTCAACCTCCCCGCATTATTTTCCTCGCTTCTCTGCGGGGATTTTTCGGCGCACACAATCAAGATAAGCCGCGACGCCGACCTGTCGCTTGACCAGGATCTGGATGGCGGCCTTCTCGAAAAAATCCAAAGGGGGATCAAGAAACGCAGGCGGGGCAATGCCGTCCGCCTTGTGCACGACAGGGATCTGCCGCCACCCCTGTTGAAATTCATTTTGAAACGCCTGAAATTCGACGCCGCCGACACCATCCAACCCGGGGGACGTTATCACAATTTCAAGGACTTCATGAAATTTCCGGATCTCGGCCGGAATGACCTGCTTTACCCGCCCTCGAAACCCTCCTGCGCGCCTCTCATTGACCAGGCGGGGAGCATGCTGGAATTCGCCAGAAAGAGTGATTTCTGCCTTCATTATCCATACCACAGCTTCTCCTATTTCCTGCGTTTGTTGCGCGAGGCCGCGCTTGACCCCGAGGTGGAATCCATCCAGCTCACCATGTACCGGCTTGCCGGCGATTCGCGTGTCGTCCGTTCGATGATCAACGCGGCGCACAATGGAAAACGCGTGACCGCCGTCGTGGAACTCTTTGCGCGTTTTGATGAGTCGGCGAACGTGGATTGGGCGCAGCGGATGTCAGAGGCTGGAATCCATGTCATACCCGGCGTCGATGGATTGAAAATCCACGCGAAACTCCTGCACATCAAGTGCCGGAAATCACGCGATGTCGTCTGCGTGAGCACGGGCAATTTTCACGAAGGAAACGCGCGCGTGTACACCGATTTCGCGCTCTTCACCGCGGACCCGCGGATCACGGGCGAGGTCGCCAGGGTTTTTGATTTCATCAACCAGCCTTTCCATGCCCCTCATTTCCGCCATCTGCTGGTTTCCCCGCTGCAAATGCGAAAACGCCTCATCGCTCTTGTCCAGCGGGAAAAAGCCTTTGCCCAGGCCGGGCATCCGGCGCGCATAATTGGAAAGACAAACCATCTGGCGGATCAAAAACTCCTTGAATCCCTCCGCGATGCGGGCGAAAGCGGGGTCAAAATACAACTCGTCGTTCGCGGAAACTGCGCGCTGATCCCCGAGAAATGCAAAAACATCGAGCTGACAAGCATCGTGGATGGAAACCTGGAACACTCCCGTCTCTTCCTTTTCCACAACGGCGGAAATGAGGTCGGCTATATCGGCTCCGCCGACTGGATGACGCGAAACTTTGATGGAAGAGTCGAAGTCGCCGCCCCAATTTACAATCCGCAAATCCTGAGGGAGTTGAAAACGATCCTGGAATACGCCTTGAAAGACAACGTCAAGGCGCGGATCATTGATGAAAACGGGGAAAACCGGCTCAAAACACCCGCCCGGCGCGCCCGCCGTTTCCGCTCCCAGGAGGAGCTTCGCCTCCATTACCAGCGTAGGGCAGAACGCGAGAATGAAGTCATAAGAAATCGCACTTCAACAACTTCCGAACCTGCAACCGAAACACCGATTTCCGTCGAATGAAAAACAAGACCACCGCGCGCAACATGGAAAAAACAAAAGACAAAGCCGGCGCCGCCACCGTTAGCCTTGGCGCGGTGGACATCGGCTCCAATGCGGTCCGGCTTCTCATAGCCTCCCGTGTCAAAACCCCGGAGGGGATCCGCCTTCAAAAGTCCCTTTTCCTGCGCGTCCCGCTCCGCCTTGGGGAGGATGTTTTCCTGAAGGGGAAAGTCGGGGAAAAACGCCGGGGAAACCTGCTCCACGTCATGAACGCCTTCCGCCATCTTCTTCGCGCCTATGAAGTCCCGATTTTTCGCGTCTGCGCAACGGCGGCGATGCGCGAGGCGGAAAACAGCAGGGAAATTGTGGCATTCATAAAAAAAGAGGCCGGGATGAAAATCGAGGTGCTTGATGGGATGGATGAGGCGCGAATCATATGCGAGAGCCATGTTGCCGATTCCCTGGACCCGTCCTTGCGCTACATTTATGTGGATGTCGGCGGTGGAAGCACGGAGTTGTCCCTTTTGCACGGGAAAAAAATCCAGATCTCACGCTCGTTCAACATTGGAACCTTGCGGATGCTTGCGAACCGGGTGGACCCTTTGGAATGGCAGCGCCTGGACGAATGGTTGCAAAAGTTGAGGACGGATCCCAAGCCGTTGGAGATCATCGGTTCCGGGGGAAATATCAACAAACTTTACCGCATGTCAAAAATTGGCGACGGCAGGAAATTGACCGTCTCAAAATTGCGCGGAATTTATGAGAAAACACGAAAGCTTTCCATCGGCGAACGCATGGAGCGATTGGGAATGCGCCCCGACCGCGCGGACGTGATCATCCCCGCCGCCGAGCTTTTTTTGCGCATCGCCTCGGTTGCGGGCGTCCGCCGCTTGAATGTCCCGTCCATCGGACTTGTGGATGGCATTGTCCATCAACTCTCCCAATCCTGAGAAGCGGGCGCCTGAATTTTTTGCCGCAGGCGTTTTGTTTGCGCGGATAAGGCAGAACACACTCTCGGTGAAAGGGTTTTCCCGCGACATCCCCGGGAAAACCAAGGATTTCGGAATCAAATTTCAAAGGGAAAACCTTGCCAATGGAAGCAGGGAAGGATTTCTTTTGACGAAAAATCAAGGAGTCCGTGTCCAAAAACATATTCATTATCGCCGGCACCCGTCCGGAGTGCGTCAAAATGGCGCCCCTGTATTTCGAGCTGAAAGAGTCCGCCATCCTTCGCCCCATGTTTTTATCCACGGCGCAGCACCGGCAGATGCTCGACCAGACGCTCGCCGTGTTTGGCATCCAGCCGGAGCACGACCTGAACTTGATGCTTCCCGGGCAAACCTTGCCGGAACTCACAGCGCGGATCCTCGCCGCCGTCACCGCGTTTTTACGCGAGCACAAACCTGCGGCGATACTTGTCCAGGGCGACACGACCACGGTGCTGGCCTCGGCGCTGGCGGCGTTTTACGAGCGCGTCCCCGTGGGGCATGTCGAGGCGGGGTTGCGCACGGGAGACATGAATTCGCCATTTCCCGAGGAGATGAACCGGCGCCTCACCACGCCACTGGCGCGCTGGCATTTCTGTCCCACAACACAAAGCCGCGAAAACCTCCTGCGCGAGGGCGTTCCCGCCTCCGCCTGCCACGTCACCGGCAACACGGTGATCGACGCCCTGTTGCGTGTGCGCGCCCAGACGCGCGCGCGCGGTGTCACCACGGAGGAGATTGTGAGGCGTTGCAAGATTCCGGATGGGTTTGCCGCAAGGTTTTTGCGCGAGACCCCAAACCGCCAGCGCTGGTTGCTCGTCACGGGACACAGGCGCGAATCCTTTGGCGGTGGATTTGAGCAGATCTGCGACGCCATCCTGCGGCTCGTTCACCATCACCCTGGCACGGGGATTCTTTATCCTGTCCACCTCAACCCGGCGGTGCAGGAACCCGTGCGCCGCATGCTCGGCAACCACCCGGACATTGCCCTTGTGCCGCCCGCGGGTTACGAGGATTTCGTGTGGCTCATGGAGCGCGCGCATTTTCTTCTTTCCGACTCCGGAGGAGTGCAGGAGGAGGCCCCCGCGCTCGGAAAACCCGTGCTCGTCATGCGCGACACAACCGAACGTCCGGAGGGTGTCGAGGCCGGCACCTGCCGCCTTGTCGGCACGGATCCGGAATCCATCTTTCGCGAATCGTCCATTCTTCTTTCCGACCCCGCCGAATATGCCCGGCGCAGCGGCCTGAAAAACCCCTATGGCGATGGTTTTGCGGCGCGGCGGATCCGCAAAATCCTGGAGGAGTCCGTTTGAACGTTTTTTTATCCAATTCATTCCCATGAAACAATTTAGGCATCTTTTTTCCCATGGGACGCATTCTCGTTTTGCAAGCCTTCGGGCAGAGGAGGCAAGGATGGGGAACCGATGAGAATTCGCAAAAAAAACAAAGAAAAAGCGGCACCGGCCATCGCGACCCGCGCCGCCGCGGACGGGACTGTGGACGCGGGCCGGACGCCCGCCGTGGAGCGGCGTTGCGAGCTTTTGGACAGGTTGAAGACGATTGGCATTTTCCTCGTGTTGATTTACCACGCCAGGCCGCCGATCCTGCTTCAAGATCCCCTTGAATCATGGCGTTATGTGGATCTCTTTGCGCACACATTTTCCGTGCTCGGCGTTCCCTTGTTTTTCTTCTCCAACGGCGCGCTGCTTTTGAACAGGCCGTTTGACGCAAGAAAGCATTACCCCAGGATGATCCGGATGGTTGTTCTCGGCGTCACATGGGCCTCCCTCTCCATGCTCTTTCTAAAATACCACCGGGGTGTTTACTATGACACGCGAAGCACGATCCGCGCCATCCTGGCATTTGAGGGAAACTGGCTGACGCATTTCTGGTTCATCAAGGCGCTTGTCGCGGTTCACATCATCGCCCCCCTTTTGAAGCTGGCGTTCGACAATTCAAAGACAATCTTCCAGCACTGTTTTTTTCTCTCCATCCTGTTCACGTTCGGAGTCAATTTTGCAAACAAGCTCGCGGTGCTTTTTTCCTGGGATTGGGAGTTTTTGCGAAAGGTGCTCGCGGATTACAATGTCTTCGCATACCATTATTCGTTCGCCCTGGCTTACTTCATGGCCGGCGGCCTGTTTTTACATCATTACAACAAGGCAGGAAACGCGAAGGCGAATGCCGGGGAAAAAGACATCCAGTCCCTGTCGCGGACACAAAGCCGCCTGCTTCCATCCTGTGCCGCCGGGGTTCTTCTTTTTGCAATCGCCGCCACGATGCTTTGGGGCGTGTTTTTGTCCCGAAAAAGCGGTGTGTTTGACGCGGTGTTCCCCGAATACAGCTCCATCCTCGCATTCGTCGCGACCTTGTCATTGGCATATCTGGTTTCTCGTGTGAAAGACAACTTCCTGGGAACGGGCGGGATTGTCCGGCTCATCGGAAAAAACTCGCTTGGGATTTATTTCTTGCACATCCCCATCCTTGATCCACTGCGACTTCTGTTCCGCCATTTCTCCATCGCCCCAGGCATGTTTTCCAATTTCATCCTCGCGGTTCTGCTGCTGTTTTCCTCCCTTCTCATGACACTCCTCTTGAAAAAGATTCCGGTGGTTCGTGAATTATTCAGGATCTGAGACGGCGGCAGGCATCGCATGCGATCGAATGGAAAAACCACACGGAAAGACAAAACTCCCCCCCCGATGTCTCAATTGAAAAATCCCCGGCCTATGAACGCCTCGTTTGAATCCGTGTTGTTTGATTTCGACGGCACCCTGGCCGATTCGCTTCCATTGTGCATCAAGGCGTTTCGCGAGGCCGTGGAGCCTCTGGCAAAACGCAAGCTGGCTGACGCGGAAATCATCGCCACATTCGGCCCATCCGAGGAGGGGACGATGGCCTCCCTGCTCGCGGGCGAGGCAACCCGTGCCGAGGGAGTCAGGCGCTATCTGGAACGCTATGAGGCGCTGCATGAGGCAATGTGCCCGGCCCCATTCCCAGGCATCCGCAAACTTCTCAAGTCGCTCGGCGACGCCGGGATTTTTCTCGGCATTGTGACGGGAAAAGGCCCTCGAAGCGCCGCCATCTCGCTGCAAAAACTCGATTTGGCGGGCGCCTTTGCCACCGTCAAGTGCGGTGACGCCAGCGGCCCGACAAAGACGCGGCGCCTGCTGGAGATTTTTGCGGAAAACCCCGCCTTGCGCCCGGAACGGAGCCTCTACGTCGGCGATGCCCCGTCGGATGTCCACGCCTGCCGCGCCGCCGGCGTCCCCATCGCCGCCGCGCTCTGGGCGCCCACGACCGACCCCGCCGCCCTTCTCGCCCTGCGCCCCGATTTCCATTTCAGCACGCCGGATGCGTTGCGTGAATTCCTGTGCAAAGGATAGGCACATTACCCTTTTCCGCCGCGCCGCTTTGCGCATCCTGCACGGCACCACTTTCACCGACACCAAAAAGCCAAGCAATGTCCGAAGAACTCAAGGATACTCTCAATCTTCCCGCCACGCCCTTTCCCATGCGGGCGAATCTTGCCACCCGCGAACCCGCGCGGATCGCCCATTGGGAAAAAATCCGCCTCTATGACCGCATCCAGGCGAAACCCGCGCCCAACGGCACCTTTGTGCTCCACGACGGCCCGCCTTTCACCAACGGGGATGTCCACATCGGCACCGCGCTCAACAAGCTGCTCAAGGATCTCATCCTGCGCCACAAGACCATGCGCGGTTTCCGCACCCCCTACGTGCCAGGGTGGGATTGCCACGGCCTGCCGATCGAGCACAAGGTGATGAAGGAATTGCAGGCCAGAAAAGTCCCGCTCTCGCCCCTTGAGATCCGCCAGGCATGCGCCGCGTTTTCGGATGAGCACATCCGGAAACAACGCCGGCAGTTCCAACGACTTGGCATTCTGGCGGATTGGGATGTGCCATTTGGGGAAAGTGCCGCCAACCCTGCGGCGCGCGCCAACTCCGCCGAGTACCAGACCAAGGCGCCCGCCTATGAGGCCTCCATTCTCCGGACTTTCGCGAAAATCGTTGATCTCGGCCTTGTTTATCGCAGCAAAAAGCCAGTTTATTGGTCCATTCCCTGCGCAACCGCCCTCGCCGAGGCCGAGATCGAATACAAGGACAAGCGCAGCCCTTCCATCTGGGTCGCCTTCCCCGTCCCCTCGAAAAATTTTTCCGTCGTCATTTGGACGACGACACCATGGACGCTTCCGGCCAACCTGGCCATTGCCGTCCACCCCGACTTGGATTACGTCGAAATCCATCATCACGACGCCACGACAAATGTTTCCAGGACCTACCTTGTCGCCGATGTCCGCGCGGACGCCTTCATGGCTGATTGCGCCCTCGAAGGCGCCACGCGCGGTGCCATCCACAAGGGCCGCGCGCTTGAGAACCTCGAGGCCCGCCATCCATTCATCGACCGCGCAAGCCCCATCGTCCTCGCCGATTACGTGACCACCGATGCCGGCACGGGGTGCGTCCACACCGCGCCCGGCCATGGCGTGGAGGATTACCAGACCGGCCTCCGCTGCGGCCTTGAAATTTATTGCCCGGTGAATGACGAGGGCGCCTATGTCGACGATGGGCGCGTCCCCCGGAATCTCGCCGGCCTGTCCGTGCTGGAAAGCGCCGATGGCAAGTGCCCGGCCAACATCGCCGTCCTGCAAATCCTTCGCGAGAAAGGCGCCCTGCTCCAACTCAAGACCATCCAGCACCAGTACCCCCATTGCTGGCGCAGCAAAACCCCCGTCATCTTCCGCGCGGTGGACCAGTGGTTCGTCGCCCTCGACGGAAAAATCGCCATGGACGGATCCGGCGCCCCGATCCCCGCGCGGCAACTCGCCCTCAAGCAAATCGGGCAGGTTGGCTGGACGCCTGATTTTGGCGAGAACCGCATCCGGTCCACGGTTGAAAACCGCCCGGATTGGTGCATCTCGCGCCAACGCTCCTGGGGCATCCCCATCCCCGCCTTCCGCCACAACGGACAAGTCCTGCCGCTGGACGCCCATTTCATCAAGGCCATCGCCGACAAGGTTGCCGAACACGGCACCGACTACTGGTTTGCCCGGAGCGTCGAGGAGATCATCGGGGACCTCCCCGAGGCCGTCGTCCGCGGCATGCTCGCCCGGATTCCGGACGGGATCGGCGCGGAACAAGACGCAAGGCACCTTGCCATGCATCTCCAAAAGGCCACGGACACGCTGGATGTCTGGATCGATTCCGGCACTTCGCACATCGCCGTCCTGCAGGATCGCGACCGCCACCCCGAGCTTCATTGGCCGGCCGATCTCTACCTCGAAGGCAGCGACCAGCATCGCGGGTGGTTCCAATCCTCCCTCTGGACATCCATCCTCACGCGAGGCGAGGCCCCCTACCGGCGCGTCATCACCCACGGATTCGTCGTCAACGAGAAACGCCAGAAAATCTCGAAATCCGACGGAAAACCCCAGACTGCCGACGGTTACGTCAACAAATACGGCGCCGACATCGTCCGCCTCTGGGTCGCCTCCGAAAATTACCAGAACGACGTGCCGCTCTCCGACTCCATTTTCGACGCCGTAAGCACCCAGTACCGCAATCTCCGCAACACCCTCCGCTACCAGCTCAGCAACCTTTACGATTTCGACCCCGCGCGCCACGCCGTCCCGACGGCCGACCTCACGCTGCTCGACAAATGGGCGCTGG
Source organism: Puniceicoccales bacterium (assembly GCA_031256995.1). Classification (GTDB taxonomy): domain Bacteria; phylum Verrucomicrobiota; class Verrucomicrobiia; order Opitutales; family UBA953; genus CALNBE01. The sequence continues at coordinate 27,903 of JAIRPL010000068.1, read as the reverse complement.
CGAAACTTGCCGAGCTTGTCCGCGAGGTCTCCGCCGCCTGTGACGCCTACGAATTCCACAAGGCCTATGCCGCGCTCACAACCTTCAGCGCAAACACCCTCTCCGCCACCTATCACAACATTCTCAAGGACCGCCTCTACACCCTTGCCGCCGACGCCCCCGCGCGCCGCAGCGCCCAGACCGCCATCCATGTCCTGTTCGAGACATTCGTGAGACTGCTCGCCCCGTTCATCCCCTTCACCGCCGACGAAGCTTGGAGTTACCACCGCGCCGGCACGGAATACGCCGACGGGGCAAGCGTGCACTTGGAGCCATGGCCCGCGCCCCAGGGCGCGGAGACACCGGAGGCCGCCGACCTTGCCGCGGCGGCATCCGAGTTCGACCGCCTACTGGGCATCCTTGACACGGTCAACGCCAGCCTTGAGGCACTCCGCCAGAACAAGACCATCGGCCAGTCCCTCGAGGCCCAGGTCACCCTTGCCGTCGACCCCGCGTCCGATGACCACGCGCTGCTCCAGCGGCACGCCGGCATCCTTCCGGAAACCTTCATGGTCTCGCACGTGGCCCTCGTGCCCGCGCCAGCCGGCGCCCCGCTTGACGTGCGCGTCTCCCCCGCGCCGGGGGTCCGTTGCCCGCGTTGCTGGCGCAATGTCGAGGCCACCGTTCACACGGCGCACGGAGATGTGTGCCCCCGCTGCGCCGGGGCGCTCGACGCCCGCGCATGACCCCGCCATGCCGCGCGTGCGAAACCTTGCCGCTTTCCGGATGTTTCACCCCGGCGCACATCACTCTCCCATTATGAAAAAAAACCACCGCCCCCGTGCCGCCACACTCACCCCGCCGCGCCGCCGCAAAGCCTTCACGCTCATTGAGATCGTCATCGTCATCGCCCTCATCGGCGGCTTGATGGCCGTGCTCATGGGCAACTTCTCGGACACGTTCGCCACCGGGCAGGAGAACACCGAGAGCATCAAGATAAAATCAAAAATCGGCGGCGCCCTGCAGATCTACCGCGCGCACGTCGGGACTTTTCCCACTGACGAGGAAGGCGGCTTGGGGGCCTTGATTTCCCCACCCGAGGGCAGCGCCGCCCGCTGGAAAGGCCCCTACCTGAAGCAGGAGGAGCTTCTCGACTCCTGGCGCCAGCCCTACAACTACAGATGCCCCGGCGCCAATAATCCCAGATCCTTCGACCTTTGGTCCAACGGGGCGAACCGCATCAACGAAAACGGCGGGGGGGATGACATCGCGAACTGGAAATAGGCCGCCCGCCCGGCGCATTTCCGCGCAAATTTCCCGCCTGCCATGAATTGCCACGCCACCCAAGCAAGGCAGGCGCCGCAGGTCGCCACCAAAAGGGGAGAAATGAGGGGGGGGCATTCGCCTTTCCCGCCCGCGCCCTCCCCCCGCCCCGTCCGCCGTCACGCCTTCACCCTCATCGAGGTCATGCTCGTCATCGCCCTCATCGGGATGGCGACACTCCTGCTCCTCTCCGGCCTTGAACCCATGCTCCACGATGCGCGGAAAACCTCCCCCTACGAAACGCTTTGCAAGGCCATCGACGCGGCTTGGTACGGCGCCGCCAACAACCACGAGCAGTATGTCCTCGAATATGATGCCGGCTCAAAAACCATCCTCGTCTACCCCTTGCGCAAACAAGCCACCGGCACCGCCACCCCCAGGGACGAAAACGCCACCCCGCCGGGTGAAAGCCTGAAAAATGATTCCATAAATCCAGATGGCGCAAACGCTTCGGGGACTGATTCCGAAATCCAGCAATTTGCGTTCGCCCCCGGGCGCGTGGATTCCCTTGAATTTCTCCGCCCGCCTGACGTGGGCCGTGGCACTTTGCAGCACACCTCCGATTTTCCCTATCCATGCCTTTATTTTTCCCCGTGGGGAGGTGTGACACCGGCCAGTGTCATCCTGACCTCCGAGGGGCGCACTTTTCGTTACAGCATCGAGCCGTTTGGCGGCGCGCTGGAAAAGCATGATTAAAAAATCATCCAACGCGCGTTTGCGAAACGGCACCCGCGGCCCCGCCTTTCCCGCATCTCCGCAAACAGGACAAGACCTCGCCTAATATCCGTCCAGCGGAAGAACCACCGCGAAAGTGGCACCTTGCCCGGGGGGCGACGTGACACGGACGCTCCCTCCGTGAAGCTGCACAATGTGCTTCACGATGCTCAACCCAAGTCCCGTGCCACCCGTTTCCCGGGAACGGGCCTTGTCCACGCGATAAAAACGCTCGAAAATTCTCGGCAGGTCCGCCGCCGGGATGCCTGGCCCATAGTCACGCAATGTGATCTCCACATCACGCGCGCCGGGCAGCAGGCGTGCTGCGAGGTGCACGGGCGAACCTGCCGGGGTATATTTCAAGGCATTGTCCAAAAGATTCTCAAAAACCTGGGTGATTTGCGATGAATCCAGGCGGACAGTGCCGACATTCGGGGCGATATCCGCCGTGATTTTGCGACCTTCCGCCGCAGGCCGCGCGCGGTAATCCCCCAGTATGGCGCCAAGCAAATCCGGCAGACGAACCGGCTCAAAACGCAAACCGGGGTCATCCGACTCAAGCCTTGAAAGCAAAAGCAAATCATCCAGCAGCGATGCCAGCCGCTCGGCGTGCCGTTGAATCGTGTGCAAAAAACGCTCCCGGTCCGCCTCCGCCACATTCGCGCCCTCCTCGATGAGAGTCTCCGTGACACCTTTGACGATGCTCAGCGGAGTGCGCAGCTCGTGGGAGACGTTCGCCACAAAATCCTTCCGCATCGCCTCAAGTTTCTTCAAACGCGCAATCCGGCGAACCAGCGCCAAAGCGAGCACGGTGATTATCGCCAGCAGCACGAAAGGGAGCAGGATTTCCGTCGGATAAGACATCGGGAATGCGATTGGAAGTTATTGGGGCGGGCAGGTAAAAAACGAAGGGAGCCGGGCATGGAACCTTGGGAACGCAGATCGCGCAAAAAGGCGGGAAAAGGCGGAAAAAGGCGGAAAGATGGCCGGGAGGCTCACGCCCGCGCGGCATTTTCCAGAAAACGGTAGCCCGTCCCCCGGATTGTCTCGATCCACTCCGCGGCATCCCCGAGTTTGGCACGCAAACGGCGGACATGCGTGTCCACCGTGCGCGTCTCAATCTCCGTGTCGTACTCCCAGACACTGGCAAGCAAATGTTCGCGCGTCTGCACGCGCCCGCGCCGCTCCATCAGCAATTGGAGAAGCTTGAACTCTATCGCCGTCAATTCCACGGGCGCGCCACCCACCGTGACGAGGTGCCGGGCAACATCGAGCACCAGCGGCCCGGCCGTCAGCAGGGCATCCTCATCGTCGCGCGCGCGATGTCCCGAGCGGCGCAGCAGGGCCTGCACACGCAGGACAAGCTCCTTGAGGCTGAAAGGCTTTGTCACGTAATCATCCGCCCCGCTTTCGAGGCCGCGCACACGGTCATTCTCCTCCGCGCGTGCCGTCAACAGGATGATGGGGATATTCCCAAAGACGGGATCGGCACGAAGCATCCTGCAAATCTGGACGCCACTCAGGCGCGGCATCATCACATCAAGGATAACCAGGTCGGGACGAAAAGAGTGCGCCTTGCCTATGGCGGCCTCCGGCTCATTCAAGGTCTCCACTTGAAGGCCGCGCGCGCGGAGGTTGTACGCGACGAGGTCGGTGACGTCAGGCTCGTCGTCAATGACAAGCACTTTCCGGCCTTTCATGTTACCGTCGAAGGATTGGGCATTCATGCTCGTTTTTTGGTTAAATATTTTTTGAACCGACTTTGGATGGCCCCATTCTCGCCTCGTCCGTACCTCGCGCAAGAATTTTTCCCGGCGTGACAAAGGAATCGGGGAAAGCGCACCTAAAAAACATCCCACGTCTTTTTGGTATTTTCGTCCGGAAACCACACTCGCAACAAAAAACCATCCAATCCGCGCCCAAACTCGCCCTCCACCCAGATCCCCTTCGCATCAACCGGGTTCGCCAGGACGGCGTCAAAAAAGGCGCGCGTCCACACCTCCGCCCGCGCGTTGACCGCGTGCTCAACGCCGGGAACCCCCAGCCAGCACACCCGCCGCCGCAGGCGAAGGCGCGCAAGAAAATTTTCGGTGGCGGCGCCCGCGTTTGAATCATCCAAGCCACAGATCACCACCCCCGGCGGCGCCATTTTCGCGTCCGCCACGCCCTCCAATATTTTCTTTTCGGGAGGCACCCCCGCCGCGCCTGTCGCACCCCACGCGCGCACCTTGTCCGGAAAATGTTCGGCGACAGACATCGCAAATTGTCCGCCACGCGAAAACCCAAACAAAATCACCGGCGGCGGCGCCATCCTCCCATCCCGGCCAGCGGCCGATTTTTCCGCGCCACCCTCCGCGCCGGTTTTTCCAACCCCACTCCCGCCTCCCATGATTTTTTCCAGGCCCTCAAACAAAAGTTTTCCCGAGCCTTTTTCCGCGTGATGATATGCCATCGGCTCGGCCTCGTGGCCATCCGGCGAGACAAATGACAGGCCGACGAGCGCGAAATTGTGTTTGCGCGCGAATTCCCTCCATCCCGCATTTTTTATCCAGTGCCCGCCATCCCCATTCCACCCCGGGCAAAGCACAAGCACCCCGGCGCAATTTTTCGGAACCTCCCAATACTTCAATTCGGCCTTGGTCATCCCCTCCGCCACGGGCAGCCGCAAGGTGACGACATCCCCCTCCCCCGGAAAGGCTGGCGCGGAAAAAACGAGGTGGAAAAGGACCCCAAGGAAAATTCCCCGCCATAGGCACGATTTCGCGGAAAAAATCCGTGGGGAATCCGCAAAATTCCGCCATTTTGCCCTCCTGAAAAAGGCCGCCCCCTTCCTCGCGCCGGATTCCTGGATGCTCATTTCCTTGCCCCCTCGTTTTTCGCCTCTCCGGCCGGCTCTTCTTTCACAATTCGCTCCATCCAGTCCTCCAGGAAATCCCCCGCGCCGGGAATCTCGGCCAGCCGCCCCGAAGCCTGCCACGCCAGAATGTGCGAGGAGCTGGAAAATTCGCCGGAAACCGCCTGCGTCTTTTTCAATGCCTCGGCGTCAAGAAACTCATCCGGCGCAAACGCCGCCCCAAACACCAGGATGCGCCCGGCCCGCGCCGAAAATTTCCGCCCCAGTTCCGGGTCGGGATGCCCGAGCAATGCCAGGGTTCGCAATTTCTCCACCCCCGGAAGCCCGGGCTTGCCCGGCTTGTCCGCATAATACTGCGTCTCAATCCGAAGCACCGTCGGCAGACCATGCCGCTGCCTCCAAAACGTACGGAACTGCCGGACGGTCTCCTTCGCGTCAGCGCCGGAAAGGATGACAATCTCCGGGGCGCCTTTCCCGATTTTCACATACGCCCCGCCATCCCGGACCATCATCGGCGAGGTGATCGCACCCGCGATCAAGAGCGCAACCATCACCACCGCCGATGGGGCGGCAACCGTTGCCAGCAAATTCCGCCACGACGGGAACCCCCATCGCGCAAAACGGCCCCACAGCACCACCACGAACAAAAACGCCGGCACAACCCACAAGGGCCATTCGTTCGCCACGGTGGAAAAAAAGGAGCCTGTCGCCAATGCCATCCATGTCCCGTATGTCACCGCGCAAAAACGGCGGAATGCCGCGTTGTTTTTCCCAAAACGGGACGACGGGGGCCAGGCCAGGCGGAAGGCAAGCGCCCATCCCAGCAAATACGCCAGGCGCCAGAACCAGTTGAACTCGACGAGCCACTCCAAATGCGAATTGACGAGCGCGGCGTAGACGTCGAGGTGATCCGCGTCCTGATACCACGCCATGAAAGCCTTGGGCGCGCGCCCCAACCCCCATCCTCCCGGCGCGTTCTCCATCATCGCCGGCGTCCATTTCCATATCCGCAAACGATTTCCGATGGAGGCATCGCCGACACTGTAGCCCGGCGAAAGGCGCTCCGCCTGATGCACGATCTTCCCCGACGCAAAAAACGCCGCTGCGGCGATCACGACCAAGGCCGCGCCTCCCGCCACCCGCCGCCAGTTCCAGCGTGGCACCCACGCCGCGAGCGTGGCGAAAATCCCGACGAAGGCCGCGGCGGCGCCTCCGCGTGATCCGGTTTGCAACTCCTTCCACGCCAGCCACCCCGACACCGCGAGCGATGCCAGGGAAAACGCGATTCTCGCCGCCAGGACAAGACGCGCCGCCCAGCGTCCGCGCCGCGAGGGCACCAGCACGGGAAGAACCCACGCGGACACAATCAAGGTCGCGATATAAGTCCCTGTGACGTTTGGATTTCCAAACCCCCAATCCAGCCTCTCGCTCAATCGGACAACGGAAAAAAACATGTTTGTGTGGAAGAAATGAAGAAATGGGATGGGAACCTGGAAATGCCGTGACGCGCATGCCGGGGAGCATCACGGCTCGATGCGTTTTCCAAAGAAAGTCGTGCCATTGTTGTCCGCCTCCGGGGTCGCCGGGGCCGGCGGCGGTGGCAATGCCGGATCCGCCCCCGCATTCCCCATCGCGGCCAGCTCATCATAATCCTTTTCAACCCCGCCCTCGCGCATCGCGGCGGCGGCGGCCGCGTACGCCGCCGGGGGCGTCTCCCCCGCCGGGTCATCCCCGGGGCGCAACGGCTCCCCGCGCAGCCACGATTTCACCAGGGATTCGTTTGGGAAGGGCACGCGAAGGCGCGGCGGGATCGTGGTGATCTCCGCCCCGGTTTCCACGCTTTGGTTCAACCAGTCCCCGACCCATTTGGCGTTCTTTCTGTCGTCGGCCATTTTCGCGAGGCGCTCCTTGGGATTCGCGGGAAGCGAACGTGAATACTCAAAGACGAGCGTCGCCAACTGGCGCGAACCCAGGTCGTTGGCATGCCCCATCCCCGGGACGGCCTTGAAAAACAGCGTGTAGCCCAGGTCAAAGCACGCCCTTTGCCATTTCACCGCGCGCCCGTAACCCGAATCCACCTCGCCCATCGTCAAACCCCAGACAATGTGCTCGGCCGCCTGCACGGGTTTCTCAAACCCGCCGGGATTGTGCAAATGCACCGCGCCAAAAAAACGTGGCTGGAACATCGCCAGGCGCTCCGCGAACTGGGCCGAATCCGAGTAGCCCCAAAGCAGGAAATTGCGCGGCTCAAAATCATGCAGTTTGGCGCTGGCCATGACGCCGCTCGCCCAGCCATCCGCGACTTTCTTCATGCGTGTCCGCGTCTCCTTGTCCTGCGCCGCGCTCAGCTCGTCCCAATTCGCGCCCGGCGTCCACACCGAGCGTATCGCCCAGCACAGGACGATGAGTCGTTGCTTGTCGGCATAGCGCAGCATGTCCGCGATCGAGCCGCGCGCCTCGCGGTTTATCATGGAGAGGCGGACATCCTCGACTTGGTTGGCCAGCAGCGCCAGGCACAGCACGCCCTTTGCCTCCTTGCCGCTCTTGGCCCCCTCCGGAAGGCGCGTGAAGAGGGTGAATTGCGGATAGTCCGGAAGCCCCGTCTGGCATTTTAACTCATGCACCCTGTCCAGCGATTTTTTGCGCGGCGGCGTGCCTGGTTTCGCCACAAGTTTCAGCTCTTGCACCGCCGGGAACCAAAACGGGGACGTCCGCTCCCCCTCGGCGGCGTTCGTCTTCACGGCGGCGGCGGCCACCTCCTCGTCGTCCCCAAACACCACGACGGCCGTCCACCCTGGGTTGCGCTCCAGGATCTCTCCCGGCGCCGGGATCCGCACCGTGACCGGCTTGTGCGGAAAAAGATAGTAGGGAAGCACGGTTCTCTTTGAGGTCGTGGGATCAACCTGGTCCGCCCACGGGGTCGCCGGCCCGGATATCAAACGCCCGGCGCCATCAAAGAAATAAACTTTCACATAACACCTCCCGACAGGCATTTCCGAAAACACCCGCAGCCGCGCCTCAACATAGGGCGCGAAGGCCGTCTTCCTCGCCCCGCCGCCCGGCGTCGGCGAACGCAGCACGGCCCTGCCCTGCACCGAAAATTGGACACACAGCCCCTCCGCCGGGAAACAGAACAGGAGGCAGGACAGGGCAACCAGAAACAGGCAGGCGCGGCGCGCCCCTCCGCATTGCGCCCGGATTCCACAAAAACGCGCCGGGGCCGGAGTCCACCGGGGCATCCACCCCGCCGCCTTTTCCGGCCGGCCAAGATCGTTTCTCCCTCTGTTTTTTTCGGTTTTCATGGCGTTTTCTCTCGAAACATGGGGGGCAGGATGACGGTTTTCCCCGGATTGCGCGGGTGGGCCGCGCCCTCGGGCGCCTCCCGCAGCCTGTGACGGATTTCCAACTCCTCCAAGTACATCGGGGAGCTGGCGTCCTTCCACAAAATCGCATCGTTCGCCGGGTTCGTTATCAGGACGGAATAACCTTGGTAGGCGGGCTTTGGGAAACTGTGCGGGAGGCTGTGATAGACATTGGCCGCATCCGGCGGGACATCCAGCATGACGGTCTCCGTGGACTCCATGCTCCAAACGCTTTTTTGCGGAAGTTTCGCATACCAATAAATCTGGACTTTCACGGGGACGTTGACGCCGTGATTGGCAAGCGAGTGGATGCGCAAGCAGCGCCCGCCTGGATACAGGGTGCGCGGCGGCAGGGCCGGGGGGAAAGGCGTTTTTTTGCCATCCGCGCCCACGGCCGGGAGCGTGGGGCGCGAGCCGTCATCATTCAACACACGGGTGCCCTGCGGGAGCGCCAGCATCCGGTCCCGGCTCGGGTTTTCCAAAACCTCGATCCGGAACTTCATCGCCCTCAACTGCTTGTGGATTTTTCCGGCGCGCTCGTCCATGTCCTTCTGGATCGCCTCATCCTGCTCGTAAAGCGGCACAAACAGGACGCGCCCGGAGGCCGTGTTGCGTACCCGGATCCGGTCGCCGTCCAAGGCCAGGATCTCGGCCTCGATCGGCAGGCCATCCACCGTGCGGACAATCACTTTCCGCACGGCAGGCGGCGGCGGTGCCACCCCGCCGGGGGCGGCAGGCGCGGAGGAGAGGGGGAAAAACGGAAAAAGTGCCAGCCCGAGGCCGCAGGCCGCCGCCTTCGTTTTGTTCATTTGGCACTCCCCCCTTTCCCATCCTGGACCGCCTTGAGAAGTTTTTCCCCAACCCGCGCCAGCGCCTTGCGGGCAATTTCCGACGACGGGTTTTTCTCCTGTGCGGCAAGATACCACGCAAGACTCGCGCCATAGTGCCCGGAATTCTCCTCGGCCGCCGCGCGGGAAAGCCGGTTTGCGTAATCGCCAACCATGGGCACAAGCCCCATGCGGGCGGCCATGAGAACCTCATCCCCGGAATCAAGGCCGTGGGCTTCCTCCAGCACGTCCCAAGCCATGCAGGCATTGCCGCTCTCCTTGAGGATTTTCGACTGCATGACCGCACCCTCAATCTTCGCCGTGAGATCCAGGGATTCCTTCAGGAGCGCGGAACGCCCGGCATCGCCCGCGACCGCCAGCCCAAAGGCCTCCTTGCGCTTGAAAATCTCCCGGAATTTTCGGTCCTTGTGCAGGGCGTCAAACTCCGGGACAAGGCGGGAAAGCGTGTCGGCCCGGCTCTCCAGTGTGCGCGTGAATTCCTCGATGGCAGGGTTTTGCGGCCAGAGTTTTGTCGATCGCTCAAGGTGTTGCGCGCTCTTTTCGGGATCATTGGCGAAGGCGCTTTGCTTGGCGGCAAACAGGGCCAGATTGCTGGCGCGCCTGGCGTTTCGCACGCGGCTCTCCACTTGCGCGGCCGGAAAATCCGAGGCCGCCGCGGCAATTTTCCGCAACTGGACATCGACGGCGTCGAGGTCGCGCTCATCCCCCACCTTTTGCAGCAATTGCAGATCCTGCCAAAGCTCCAGCAGGACGGTCTTTTTGTCAGGATCAAAGAACATGATCTCCTGCGTGTATTCGCCGAGGAAGAACGTCTCCTGCAAACGCTCAAAGGCCTTGTAGCGACGCCCGGAATCATAGAGCTGCCTCACCGCCTTGATCCCCGTGGCGACATCGCTTCTGGCCGTGCGGGCAAGGGCGTCGACCGTGTCCAGCGTCGGCGAGAAATTGCTCACGGGAAACATGCTTTTGATCTCCTTCTCCCCGACCCGCAACTCCTGCGCCGAGCTGTCGTCAAAAGTGTGGCGGTAAAAGGCGGTTGCGATGCCGGCATGCTGCCAGCGGCGCTGGAACAGCAACGAGACAATCTGGGATTGGAACTCAAGCCGGCTTTTCCATTCAAGCGCCGTCCGGGTGGCCTCGGTCTTCCTGATCGAGGCGTCCATCTTGCCGAGTTCGCTGCGGTGCTCCTCCAAGTCCGCCGTGCCTTCCGTGTGCTCGGCGCCGCCACTGCCGCCCGACGGGGCCGGCGCGGGGTCGCCCCCCTTGGCGCTGGAACGGGGCGCGGCGGCGGCAATGACGCGATTGGCGGCAAGGTCCTTCCGCCGTTCCAAGGCGCGGGCGCGCACGATCGTCCTTTCGCTCTGGTACTTGCGCTCCAATTCCTGCTGTTTCTGCGAAATCAACAATTTGCGCGCCTCCTGCTTGTCGCGATACACCTTCATCACCTGCGAGGCGATGGTCAGGCTGTTTTCCCCGTCGCTCTCAAATTCCCCGGCCTTGAAAAGCAAATCCCAGGCGCGCTGGTAATTTTTATTGAAGTTCTGGCGGGTGATTTTTTGCGGGGAAAGGAGCGTCTCGATCTCCGCCAGGATCTTGGCATGCTGCACGACGTCGTCATTCGGCGCGGGCGACGCCAGATAACGCTCCAGACGGGCGCGCAAAACCTTGCTGTCCCCAAGCGAGAATGTCTTGTCCTTCCAACGGAGGGTGCCGGTCTCAAGATCCACGGAATCCCGGTTCACATCAAAAATCTTGTCCGGGGCGCGCTCCACCGTGCCGCTGGAATAATCGCCGGAAGTCGAGGCGACAGGCGCAGGGGCGGGCGCGGCCGGCGGCGCGACGGGGGGAGCGGCGGATGGCGCGGGGGGCGCGGGCGGGGTGCCGGGCACGGCGGGCGTGGCGGCGCCAGGCGAGATCGGCGTCCCAAACGGCGTTGGCGCCGCCCCAAGGGAAGCCAGTGAAAAGAAAAACAAAAGAGTGGCGGGGAAGGATTTCATAAATGCGTCTTGTCTTGGGGCATGAGAGGGTAACGGCGCGGAAAAACGGGCGGGCAAACGCGTGTCAAAAATCCTCCACGGATTCCACGGCGAGGACATCGGCGTTCACGGCAACCTTGAATTTGAACCGCTGCCCGGTCTCAAAATTGCGCGACACCTCCTCCGGGACAAACACCGCCACACGGCCGGCACCCTCCAAATTTTGCACGGACAGCAGGCGCCCGACCCCGCCAAGATAGGCCACCTGCCCGTCAACCCGCCCCTTGAACGAATAATGGTTCCCTTGCAGGGAACGCCAGTCCTCGCGAAAACGCTCCAAGTCCAGGGCCGGGGCGCCGCCACCAAGGGCGCGCCATGACACCACAGCCACAACAGCCGCCAGCGCAAGGGCGGGAATGATCAACATGTAAAGCAGCGTGTTGTTCTTCATGGGGGATCTCAGGAAATGTTAAAGTCGCGTAAAAGAAAAGAAGTTTTTCTCGAAAACATCCGCAATGTCAAATGGAGCCGCAAACGGATTCTTGCTTGTTTCCAGCCCTGCCACCGGGGTCACGTTTTCCGTCAGGACGCCTCATCCTCACCTCAAACCGGTACAACCACACAAGCGCCCCGAGAAAGAAAACATCCCGGACAATCGCCAGCGCGATGTCCGTGGCATCAAAATCCTCCGGCAAAGTTTTCTCATGCCCGCCACCCGCCCCAAAACAGCCGCAATCCACACTCAGCCCGCGCAGCGCCGCCTGTGCCAGCACAAACAAAAACACAAGACACAACACGCCAAGCGACAACAAAGCCAGACGCCGGAGCGGACGCAAAAACAGGGCAAGCGCGCAAACAATCTCGAAAACCGGAAGAATGCGCGCCACCCAATCCTCCAAGCCCCAAAGCGGCAGGTCGTACCCCCGGATGCTCCACGCAAACGTCTCCGTGTCGCCAATCTTCGCAAGACCGGCATACAAAAACACAATCGCCATGGAAATTCTGAGAAAACATGCGATGCCTCCGCCAAGGCTGCGGAAGCCATGGCAAAAACCGCGATGGGATGGTTTGTCGGACATGAAATGGAAATCAAAGGGTGAATGGGGAGGCCTCATTTTTCCTCACGGGCGGGCGCCAAACCCGCCTTGACGGGCATGCGCACCGTCCGTCCCGATTGCAATGTCGCGAGAAGCGCGGAAGGCCCGGATGTGAAAATCCCCGTTCGCTCAAACTCGATGAAGTGCCGGCCGCCCTCATTGCGCGTTTTGACAACCCGGAACGCCGTGGTGGAAAAATCAAATCCCTTCGGGGGATCCTCCGGATCCGCGACATATTCCACAACAAAACGCCGCTGCCTTCCATCGGGATTCCAATAATAATTCGCCGGCTCAAAACAGCCCGGACTCCGAACGTCAAATTCGATGTTCACACGATGCCGCGTCCCATCATCCAGCACAAAATCAACAAACGTGTTTCCAGCGCCGGCCTTCGCCGGAAAAAGCGCGATTTCATACCGTTCCTCGGAGGCATAAAACGTCTCCTCCCCATCATGCCTTTTCATGGGAGGCGGACCGGGAATCCGCGTCACACTCAGCGCGACATCCCGGCCTGTCTCAAACCGGGAGACAAAATCCTTCCTCGGCCCTTGATCCGGCCAGAACACCTTGAGCGTTTTCCTCGCCGGATACCCGGAATAAAGCGGACCATAGGAAAGGGTCTTCGTGGAAAGATAAGGCCCAAACGCCGCCGCTGCCGAAAGGCGCACCTTCAACGGACGTTTTCCGTCACCATCAAAGACAAGGGCGACATCCACATGGCGCCGCTTCACATTCTCAGGCCCCAGGCGCATGGTGGCGGTCACATCCATGTGGGAACGCGGCGGGATCACACTTTTTGCGCCCGAGATCGTGACACAATTGCACGACGGAAGATACTCTGTGAGAGTCACCTCGGTGTCGCCTTTGTTTTCAATCCGGAAGACGTGCTCAAAAATGCCGACGCCGTCCTTCACGGGCACACGTCCGCCGTCCACAACCGGCGTGGCACAATAAACCACCGGGGAAAAACCTGCCTCCATCGCAAAGAATTTCCGGTGAAGAAAGAGGGCGCCGGCAAGCGCCAAAACCGCGAGAATGGCGGAAACAAGGAGCGATTTTCTTTTCATCTTTTTCTGCGTGAATAAATGTTAAAACCGGCAAGCACGGCAAAAACCATGGCAAGCACGGGGATGTGCCACGGAAATTTTTTTGATGGAATCGGGACGGAGGAAAGAAGGAGCACCGCCTTGGGTTCCCTGTCAAATTCCGCGGGAGGGAGATTCCAATAGTTTGGAAAATCCACCACCTGGATCCCCGTCCCGGCCGGACGCCGCAAATGGACATGCGCAATCGGCCGTCCCTCCGTGAACACAAGGGCCATGGCATCCTTAAACCCTGCGATTTCCGCATCCGTGCAAAACCTTATGTCCGAATAAAGTTTTGTGTGCGTCCGGACATATTCCCGAAGCTCCTGAAGGGTGCTCCCTTTCTTTTCCACTCCTGGAAACGCGGAAAGAAGCCTGTCAAATCCGGCATCCGCCTCCCCGGTCAAAAAATTCATCGCAAGAAACAAACTTTTCGGCCCGCATAGGAGCGGGGCGGAGCCAATCTCCACATCAACCTCCCTCGCGTCTCCGCCAAGCGTGCCGGGAATCAAGCAGATGGAAAACAGGAAACACACGCAGGCCGCGCCAAATTTCCCGCAGGCCCCCGTCGCCTTCCGGCGTTTCTCACGCAAGAACGCACCCGGGAACGCCGGCCATTTTTTGATTGCGAAATGAATTTTCATTTTGTTGTCGGTTAAATTCAATCCAGCCAGAATCCGAAAATCACTCTCCGGATTTCTCGAATCTTTCCCTGGATTCGTTCTTCGCTTTTTTGACAAGGGCGAGCAGCTCGGCCTCGATTTCCTTGATGTCCTGCAACGTAAATGGACGCTCAGCAACATAAGAAGTACCGTTTATGTGGTCATCCATCCGCGTCCCGGCGGGAATTTTCAAAATGAAATCCGACAGCGGATATTCCTCGTTTATTTCAAGAGTCGAAGGATCTATCCGTTGACGAAACAATGGCTTTCCAGAATCGTCATACTCAATGACATCAAGCGGAAAAAGATAGCCCTCTTTCTCAAGAAATTTTTTGATAACCAACCGGGGAGTTTGCACCATTTTATCCCCTTTGTCATCAGTACGGTTGTACAAAATTTTTGTGATCGCACCCTCTCTTGGATCAATGACAAAAAGTTGCATTTCATAATCGACATAAACCTCCCCAGTAACCTTATCCCGAATGATTTCAAACTCAACAGACGGATCCGGCCTCCGTAGGAACGAATCAACCCAAAAATCTTTCGATGCTGATATAAGCTTCTGGTCATAGATGTTCAGGTAATAAAAACGAAGGAACGCGAATTGCCAAAGGGAATCCTTGTCCTCATAACGTCCTTTTCGCACCAACCCACAAATCCCATTTTTCTCAGATGGCGCAATCGGGGCAAAATCCTTTGCATTTGCAAAAAAATTCAGGCGAATCATTTTCTCGTCCAATTGGACCCTTTGGTCATGCGAAAAACCTTGGGTTTGCCCTCGATCCATCCAAATCGTGTAATTTCGATAACGGTTTCTCTGAAAGTCGAGCTTGGCATACGTTTTCGCGCTTGGGTACCAGACACCATCCTTGTCACAGGTCGCCTCATCCATGACAAACGAAACAGAGCGCAATGGACGAAGGTTTTGGGCAAGTGACGGAATTTCTGAAAGCACTGCGGGTGTGATTTTTTCGCCAAAGGTGGGATTCGTTGTCTTTTCCACCACCCCTGCGTTCGTTTGCGCACCCTGTTCCCCGAAGAGAAGGGGGTGTGCGGACAATGCCAGGAATGAGACAATAGCGATCGTGGATTTCATGGGTTTTCGGGAGAAGGAGTGGCTGGTTATAAAAAGATGTTTTTGGAGAAGGAAATCACTTCACATCGGATTTCGTTTGGGTGTCGTTCTTCGCCTTTTTGACAAGGGCGAGCAACTCGGACTCGATTTCCTTGATGTCCTGCAAGGTGATCGGACGATCGGCGATATAGGTGGAGCCTTTTATGCTATCATCCATTTTGGTGCCGGCAGGAACTTTCAAAATGAAGTCGGACAACGAATATTCCTCATTGATCTCAAGAGTTTCAGGATCAATCCGCTGGCGGGCACACGGTTTCCAGTCGTAGTACACGACAACCTCAATTGGAAAAAGATAACCTCCCTTTTCATAGAATTTTGTGACTTCAAGGTAAGGCTCCTCCACCATCTTCTTGGTCTTCGGATCAAAGTAATAGCCCAGAATTTTCACAATGGCTCCTTTTTTTGCATCAATAACAAAACGATTTGCGCCATAGTCGATATAGATTTCTCCGGTTGCATCATTCCGATTTACTTCAAACTCAAATGACGCTGTGGAATCTCCAAGGAAAACATTCGTCCACACGTCCTTTCCAGACATTCGAACCAAGGGATCAAATCCACTCAGATAATAGAATTCGGAAGATGCAAATCTCAAGGAAAAATCCTTCCTTTCATTTTGGATGTGCATTATTCGGCCATAGATCTTTCCCAAATTGGCCCGGGGTGACGGCATGAAATCCTTCGTGTCCGAATAATAGTAAAACATAAGTTCCTTGCCATCCTGCTGAACACTTCGCTCGTGAAAAAAAGATTTTGGTTCATCACGGTCGAATCTAATGGAATAGCTGCTTGAGCGTCCGCGTACAAAATCAACCTTGGCACGTTCCTTCCGACTCGGATACCAAATCCCATCCTTGCCTCGCTGTTCCTCTTCCATGACACAGGAAATGGACCGGAGCGGACGAAAATTCTGCGCGAGAAATGGAACCTCGGAGAGCATCGCTGGAGTCATTTTCGTTCCGGGAACGGCGACGGAAGCTTGTTCCACGGCTTTTGCCGCAGCGACCTCCGGTGCCCGCGCACCCTGCTCTCCGAAGAGAACGGGGTGCGCGGACAATGCCAAGAATGAGAAAATAGCGATCGTGGATTTCATGGGTTTTCGGGAGAAGGGTTGGCAGGTTATAAAAAGATGTTTTTGAAGGATGAAATCATGCGAAGGAAGATCAAAGATATAAGTCATGACAAACGAATTATGGTTATTTTCAAATCTTCCTCGCATAATTTCAAGGTTCGGAAATCACTTCACGGTGGATTTCGGTTGGGTGTCGTTCTTGGCCTTTTTGACAAGGGCGAGCAACTCGGACTCGATTTCCTTGATGTCTTGCGAGGTGAGCGGACGCTCGGCGACATAAGAAACGCCTTTCACTCTATCGTCCATTCTGGTGCCAGCAGGAATTTTCAAAACAAAATCGGTGATAGAATATTCCTTGTTTATCTCAAGAGTAGAAGGGTCTATCCTTTGACGCGAACAAGGCTTCCCATTGTCGTCGTACAAAATAATCTCAATTGGGAAAAGATAACCTTCCTTTTCGTGAAATTTCGTGACTTCCAACCATGGCTCCTGCACCATTTTGTCTATTTTGGGATCGCAGTAATGGCTCATGATTTTTGTTACCACCCCCCTCTTTGGGTCCACAACAAAGCGTTTGACAGCAAAATCAATATAGATCTCCCCGGATGACTCATTTCGACTTGTCTCGAATTTAACGGCTGTTGTCGGTTCACGCAAAAAGGAATCAATCCAAACATCCTTTCCACTCATCCAAAGGCGAGGATTATAACCACTTAAATAATAAAAACATGAGAAAAAGGACCGATTACGGAAAGGTTTCCTATTATCCTTGGATAAATCAACACGCCCATAAGCGTGTTTTTTCTCCATGGAGGACAATGCCGTAAAATCTCCGGCTCTCGTCGAAAACTCCAACGTGAATCTTTTTTCACCCAATTGGATTTGTTGTTCGTGCCAAAATTCCTGCTTTGCCCATTCTTTCTTCTTGATAAAGTAGTTGCTATAACGATCGTGTTCAAAATCCAGTTTTGCGCGTTCCTTTCGATTCAGATTCCAGGTTCCATTTTCGCCCAATATCTCCTCTTCCAACACGAATGAAATGGATCGGAACGGACGAAAATTCTGCGCGAGAAATGGAATCTCGGAGAGCATCGCCGACTCCATTTTTACTGCAGACACCTCTGCAGTTTTTTCAATGACATTTGTCGACGTTTGCATACCCTGTCCTTTGGAAAAGACAGGGTGTGACAATAACGTGAAGCATAGAAAAACAGTTACCTTGCATTTCATTGCCGTAATAGATAAAAGAATGATTTACATTTTTCCACTCTTCATCCCTTTGGTGGAGGAGGCGGACATGGAGTTGAAGGTGTCTTTGGGACATATCGATTCCAAAGACCACAAGGGAACTTACTCTTTATGGCGGCCAGTGGTTTATACTCCCATTCCACATCGGGTTTTCCTGCTGTTACCTGTTTTAACTGCACAAGCTCCCTTATCTCATTCGAACACTTAACTTGCTCGAACTTTCCTTTCTCAGACGTTCCGCACTGGCATTTTTAACCAGTTTTTGCGTGCGTTCATCTTCTTTGGCGAGTTCGCAAAACCATGCTTGAGCCCCCCTAGGCAGCTCTCTTAACTTGTTTTGGTCTAATATCAGATGTCCCCCGTCCGCACCTATCCCTTGCCAATCCTCTCTACACACCTTATCTCCCACATCGGCTCCGTAGCAAGGTGCTGGCGATGGCGTTGTTGATGCTAGGCTTGGAAGCTTTCCTGCGCTTTCAGACGCCATGGCATTCAATTCCCTGGCGTCTGACCAGGCCTTGGCGACACTGAGGGCGGACGCCGCGCCGAAAAGCGCGGTCGTGGTTAGTAATACGAAACGTTTCGTTTTCATCGTTGTTTGGTTGTGTGGTTGTGGTTCACCCCGCGACCCGCGGGGTAAAATGGTTTATTGGAAAAGTTTTAGGATTTGTGTGCTTGGAAGTTCTGTTTTATCGATCAGCGCCCCGTCGGGACTGTAAATCGAAATGTCCGCCTTTTCCCCGGAATACTTGAAAAGAAAGCGGGTTCCGTTGGAGATGAACTCTTTGATGCGTCCGGATTCATCGCGTGTCTTCCGCCAGGCCTGCGCGCCTGTCCGGGCATCCCGGGCCTCGTCGACCAAAGGTGAATAGGTTATCCATTTCCCATCAATGAGGTGCTCCTTCAATTCCCCTTTTCGATCGTAGACACATTGCTCCACGAGTTCCCTGGGGCCGGAGTCTGTGAGGCGATAACGTCTCTTCAACTTCCCCTTGAGCAAGTCCGGCCCGGTCAGGAACTCGGACAGGTATGTCTCTTTCAGCCGGGGCGCCCGCGTCACCTTTTTGCTTTTGTCCTCACTTTCCCCATGGACGGTCTCCTCGCCGTTATAGAGTTCCTTTGTCGCGACACACCGGATCCCCTCCACGTAAAATTGTGAATATTCACGGCGTGCATCCCGTGTCATGAATCCGTTTTCAACATCCCAGGAAAAGACCCTCTTTTCGTCCGGATTTCGCCCCTTGTCGTCGAGGCCGACAATCTCCAATCCATCCAGTTTGAAGTTGAAGGCGGTCTCCACCTCCCCATCGCGTTGGAAGGACACAAGGGAGTCCACAAGCGCTGGCGGTGTGCCGGCCCGTGCCTTGATGGAGAAAGGGCGCTTGGCGAATCGAAGACGCGCCTGGCGGCCGTCCTGAAAGGTCAGGATCGCGACGCGCTGGTTTGTCGTCGCATCGATTTTATTTTGGTATGAAAAGACATGCTCCCCGTTGGCGGTTATCCAGTATTTTCCCTTGGAGTCGTCATGGAATTCCACCAAGACCCCGTCCTCGGTCTCGAGTTTTTTCAAACGTCCGGTCTCGAAGGAAAGCGTTGTGCCGCATGAGGATTGGAGGGTGGCATTTTTTCCGGAAACGACGGCCCGCCAGCTTCCGCCCACGAATTGTCCGGGGTCTTTTGTCACCCAAAGGGACATATGATGGCCTGTTGGAAAGCGCAGTTTGTATTCATAGTCGCCAACGGCGAAAAATGTGCTTTCCAAAAGCGGGAATGCCCAGCCAAGGCCCAGAAGCCGGCTGTTTTGGCGATGCGGGATCGGCGAGAATCCAACGGGGATGTTCAGCTCAAGTTTTGGGGAAAGTTTGAGTTTTCCCAGCGAACACCAGAAGGAAAAGCGGCCGCTATCATCCTCCAGCTTTGGGGAGGATGGGAGGTCGGTGTACATGCCGCAGGAGAAGGAATCGGCGCGCGCGTCCGGGAGGAATGCGAGGAGGAATCCGGAGGAGAAAACGATGCCGCAAAGGCGGGAAAACCCGGGAAAACGCGGCCCTGCCTTGGCCGGCCGCCCGGCCGCCCTACCCTGTTTGCACGCCGCGCCCCGGCACCCCGAATCGGAGGCGCCTTTCCCGGCCGTGCCGCCATTCCCGCGCCCGCACGCCAAGCGGGGGATCCCGCAGCCATGTGATTTTTCAGAAGAGAAATCCATGATCATCCCTCATCTCCTTCACGAAGTTTCACCACCCTCTTTGAATCCCCCGGGACGTCGTCGAGGGTGAGATCTTTTTTTGTGACGAAAGTACGCCCGCGGACATTGTCCTGGACAGTCATCCCGGCCGGTATTTTCAACATGAGATCCGAAATGGGAAAGTCCCTGTTGATTTCGATGGAATCGGGGTCAATCCGATGGCGCAACACCGGCTTTCCCTCCTCGAAAAAGACAATCTCCGCGGGGAAAAGAAAGCCATCCTTTTGCACAAATTTTGTGACTTTGATGGACGGATGCAGCGACATCTTTCCATCCTCCCCGCAAAAAGGCTCCATGGAGCGCGTCACCACGCCGCGCTTGGTGTCAATGACGAGGACAAAATCCTCCCGGATGGCATACACATCGCCATTCTCCTCGTTTTGCTTCAGGACGAATGTGTCCGGCGATGACGCGGTGTTGAAAAGGAATCCCAGGTCAAACCGGTTTTCATAATCCCCGTTCCAATCCCCCTCGGGCATTTTCAGGAAACATAACGTGGAGAGCACCTCGATTGGCGCCGAGTCATAGGGGAACTGGCCCACGGTGAGATACCCATTCGGATTTTTCTTGGTCAATGTCTCGATTGGCGCCAGCCGGGTCTCCCTTGTGGAAAAACTGATGCCAAGGGCCTTGCGTCCGACGCGGACGGTTTTGTTGCGAATATAATCGCCGTCCTTGTCCCATTTTTCCCCTCTTAGCGTGAGCGTGCTCTCGGTCTCCTTGATTCGAAGCGCATCATGGAGGAAGAGCTTCCGCCTTGAATCATACTGGAAACGTTCCTGCCCCAACGGCGCCCAGCTCCCGTCCGCCCGTTTTTCCTCGGACAAAATCCTGAGGGAGAGGGAGTGAATGGGTTGCAGATTTTTCTGGACACCGGGAATCGCCAGAACCTCCTCCCGCGTCACACGCTTGAGCTTTTCATGGAGAGGGATGATTTCGCCGAATTGCAGGAAATCCAGAGCGGCAGGAAAACTTTCCAAACTGTCGGCGCGCGCCTGGGTTTCGTCCGGGGAAAGCGCCGTCTTGGAATTCATTTCAGAGAATTTTTTCCAGGCATCCGAATCAAAAATGGGAGGATCGGCGGGAAAGGCGGAGTTTGCCGTTTCGACCGCGCACTCGGGCCAGTGTTTGCACCGGATCATGGGTGTCAGCGTGTTCGTGCCCCTGTGCGTCCAGCGTTTTTCAAACCCATCCCATTCCACCACCAAAATAGAGTTGGGATTGGGAATGTCAATGGGAGTGCCGCACTGCGGAAGCCAGGTTATGTCAGGATTTTTTATCGCGTCTGGCGCCCCCTTGCCGCGCACCTCGCTTACGCCTGTGTAGAGCCATGCATGGGTTCCCACGGGCAATTCCTGTATTTTTTTGTGATCCAAGGTCAGGTAGCCATTCTTAAGCCCCGTCCCGCACCAGCCGCTCCAACGCCTGGCGGGCAAACCGCCGTTCTCTTTCATTTTTTCAGACACCTTTTTCTCCAAATACCCGATCCCGTCGCGGGCAATCCCTTCATCCGCGACAAACGAGACGTCATTGATGAGATCGCGCACCCTTGTCCCGGATGGAATGTTGAATGCGAAATCCGCCGTCGTGAACTCCGTGTTCACCCCAAGGGAATCCGCGTCAACGCGCTCGCGAGTCTCCCGTCCTTCCCTGGAATGGGAGATGATCTCAACCGGGAAGTTCCAGCCGTCCTTGGGGAAAAATTTTGTGGCCTCGTGTTCAAGCTTCGGTTTGCGAAGGTTCCCCGTCCCATCGGCATAGTGCTGCAATTTTTTTGTGACTATGCCTTTCCTGGTGTCAATCCCGAGATAATCCGTTCCATAATACACAATGATCTCATCACTTTTTTCGTCCCCGTCCTCCGAAACCATGCGTTTTCCACTTTTGGATCTTGAGAACAGGTCAAGGAACCATCCTTGGTAATCATTATCCTCCCCCCCCATGGAGTGATCCGCGTAATAAAAACACATCAATTCGGATGTGTCCCGAATCCGCAATCCCGTGGGAATATCAAAAATCTGGACGGATGCGTCGTGCCTGGCGGATGCCTGCGATGGAGAAAAATCATCGGAGCCGGTCTTGAATTCCATTTCAACGACCCTCTTGTCAAATTGCACCCGTTCCCGGTGCAGGAAAATCGAATCCCCGCGCCCGCTCTTTTCGATTTCATACTGATAGATTCGTTTGTTTTTGTAATCAAGGCGCACCCTTCTTTTAAGAATGGGATGCCAGGTGCCGTCGCTTTTTTTCTCCTCGCGCACAAGGTCAAAGGAGATGGACTGGAATGGGCGGAGATTTTGCCGCAAACCAGGGATGTTGAGCAGCGTCTTTGGCTTCAGCGAAACCCGGTAGGCCAGCGGCGCGTTTTCCACAGGCGCCTTTTTCGCCGGTTTTGGGTCCGTTTCCTCGGCAAAGGATGGGACAATGGAGAGTGCCAGGAGTGTGGCGATCGCGGTTGTGGTTTTCATGGGGAAAATAAAGTGATTGGGGAAAATGCCATGCCAAGGATGCGAGGCGGGAGAGCCGGGACAGGAGGGCAAAGCCGCCTGCATTCCGTTGTGCGTCCGCATGTCCGATTGTTTTTTCATTTTGTCGCGGGGGTTGGTGCCATTTTCTTTGCCTTGGATTCGCCTTCTGGATTTTCCGGATTGATGTCACTTCTGACGCGTTCGACAAGATTCCGCAGGTCGTTTTCCAAACCTGCAGTTTCACCAAGCACCATTTCCCTGCCGGAGACGTAATGGAATCCATGAATGGTGTCATGAATTTTTATCCCGGCAGGCATCCTCAATGAAAAATCGCATGACAGAAAAGGTCTGTTTATGCCAAGGGAATCCGGATCGATGCGCTCTCTGGAATGAGGTTCCCCATCCAGGTACGAAACAATCTCAACAGGGAAGAGCCATCCATCCTTCTGATGAAATTTTGTCACATCAAGGGAGAGAACCAGCCTGGATTTTCCATTGCCATCCGTCTCCTTGCACAACGCTTTTTTGACCACACCCCTCTTGGAATCCAGCACAAGCACACGTGAGTTGCATGAGACGTGAACATCGCCGGTCACGTCATCCTTCGAAAGATGAAAAGAGACCGGTGTGCTTTCAGGATGGAGAATGGAATCGATCCACACGGGTTCACTCATCTGCCCAAATTTCACAGGCATCGAGGACTCCAAATGAAAAAGCCATTCAAAATGAGCACCCGAATTGATGGGCATGTCAAATTCGTGTTCGAAGATGCCACCAGAAATGTCTCTTTTTTCCGAGATCGGCAAAGATTTAAGATCCCCGTGGTCCGTGTCAAAACGAACTTGGAAAACTTTCCTGCCCAACTGGACATTTTCCGAACGGGAAAATCCTCTTGTCTGCCCCCGGGACAGCGTGATGGAATCCTCAAAAAAACGTTTGTTCTTGACATCCCATCGCACCCGTTTTTTTTCCAACAGGAAACCACGTGCCATCCGCTCCTCTTTTCTCCCTCACAAGATCAAATGATATCGTGTCGAATGGGCGCAGGTTTTGCGAGAGAAACGGAATTCCCCCAAGCAAACCCGTCGCCATGGTTTTCGATTCCTCTGACAAAATGAAACCATTCCCATTTTCCCCAACACTCCCCCTCTCCTGTCCCCCGGCAAAGGCCGGAGAACAGGACAAGGCGCAATACGAAAAAATGAAGAGTGACAGTTTCATTTTTTGGGGTCTCCAAAGGCGCAGGGAACTCCCCGTCCTGCCGGCACATGCCGGAAGGGCGGTCGTCGATGGCAATGAAGATTCTCGTCTCATGGGGTGTCTTGGTGTCATGGGTTCCAGTTCATTTCAGGAGTTCGAGTTCACTTTTTTGTTTCAGCATTCTTTTTCATCCCTGTGTCGTTCCTGGCACGTTCGACAAGATTCCGCAGGTCGTTTTCGATTTCCTTTGCATCTTCAGGGGTAATCTCGCGTCCGGCTCTGTAAAAAGATCCCTTGACAGCGTCATTTATCATCGTCCCCGCCGGTATCCTCAGTCTGAGGTCGGCTGGTGCAAACTCCCGGTCTATTTTCAGGGAATCGGGATCAATGTGCTCACGATAGCATGGTTTTCCCTTGTCATAACAGATAATCTCAACAGGAAAAAGACGCCCATCAACTTTGTGGAATTTCAAAACCTCGTGGGAAAAGTCCTCGCTTTTTCTCCCATCCGGAAGCGTTTCCACCATAAGGTGCCTGTTTACAACACCTGTTTTTGTGTCAATGAAATGGATTTTGTTTTCATATAAGACATTTGTTTCTCCGGTCTTTTCGTTTTTTACCACGCGAAACGGCGCCATGGCGCCCGGCGGCTGAAAAATCGAATCCATCGAAATACATCTTATGGGCCAGACATCTTTTGAGGCAGGAGGTTCTATGTAAAAAAACCATATGAACGCGGAAACCGAAGTCGAAAACGATCCGATGTCCGCCTTCGTGATGGAACCTTCCATTCCCCTTCTCCTGTCAAAAGAAACCGGGGCGAGATCGCATGTGTTCACATAATACCGCAACTCATAACGCTTTCCATTCGCGCACAAGCTCTCACGCCGGAAAAAATCCCTGGTCTTTCCCTTTTCCATTTCGATGGTGTCTTGATAGAGACGTTCTTTCTCAAAATCCCATCTCACCCGTCTTTTATAAATCGGAAACCAGACACCATCCTCACCAAATCTCTCGTGCACGACGTCAAAAGAAATCGTCTGAACGGGGCGGAGATTATTCCATAAACCAGGAATCGCAAACATCATCTCCGGCGTCATCACAGGCCCCGGTGAGGTTTGGATCGCTTTTATTTCCTCAGAGGAAATCCGCGCTCCCGCATTTCCCGCAAAAAGCGGGATTAGCGTTGGCAGGAAAAAAGCTCCAAAGATAAAAACAATTGGCTTGTTCATTTTTTGGGGTCTCCAAAGGTGCAGGGTGTTCCTGGCTCTGTTGGCACATATTTTGTACGTGTCCCACATGGGTTTTCAACTCCAGTAGGATTTTTTACTTTTGGATCAATATGAATCCATTTTTTGTGTGAATCAGCTAGCTTTACAATCTCCGTTGGAGGTGGACACGGGTCATAATACACAAATATCCCGCCCTCCAGCGTCCCCAGGGCAGCATTGGCGATACCCTTCATTGAGGTTTCGTTGCTGGTACACTCCCACGCGAGTGTCCCAGGCGCGATTCTTTTCATTTCATCCTCTGACATCAATTTTCCGCCCGAACTTCCTCCGCCATGCCACCCGTTCAGGCATGCAGGAGAGGTCCCTTCAGCAGCAAAACATGCTGTCGCAACCACCGGTGGACCCGGTGACACCGTCGACACGCCCGTGGCAATTGAGGCCATGGCCTCAATTGCCGAGGCTTTGGAGATTTCTCCCGCGACGCCGTGGATGAACGCCGCGCCAAAAAGCGCGGTCGTGGTTAGTAATAAGACTTTCTTTTTACTCATGGTGTTCTACTTTCTATCTGGTTGTTGGGTGGTTCTATTCGGGGTGATCCTTGGGGATGGGAAATTATTGGAAAATTTTTTGAATTTCCGCTGTCGGAAGCTGGACTTTCTCGAGAACGGTGCCGTCCGGGGAGAGGATGGAGACCGAGGCTTTTGCGCCAGAATACTCGATGTTGTAATGATTTGCGCCGGATACAAATTCGATTGTCCGCCCGGAGGCATCGCGTTTTTTCCGCCAGAGCAGCACGCCGGTCTTGGCGTCCTTGGCCTCGTCCTTGGTGGGGGAATAGCTTATCCATTTCCCGTCGGTAAGGTGTTTTGTGACCACGCCGTTCTCATCATAAATACAGCTTTCAACAAGCTCCTTGGCCCCGGATTCCGAGACGCGGTGGCGTTTCTTGATTTTCCCGCGAAACGGATGGGAATTCGGGAATTTTTCCACGAGATAAATGTTCTTGGAATTTTCGCTTTTCACGACCTCCTTGCTTTTGTCCGCGTTCTCACCGCGGATGCTCACCCTGTCTCCATCGGGAAATTTCTTTTTCAGGCAGCGAACGCCGTCGATGCGAAGAATGGAATACTCCCCCTGATTGTCTTTGGTCATGAATCCATCGCGGGAATCCCAGTGGAAAATCTCCTTTCCTGACGGGTTTCTCCAATCACTGACTTTCTCTGGATTGAAGACATCAAGACTGTCCGGGCCGAATGTGTAGGTGACCTCCTTTTTCCCGTCCCATTGCACCGAGGCAAGTGTCTCAACGCGTTCCGTCCGCCGGGTTTTTCTCGGGGTGCCTCCGGATGTTTTTTCGAGGACCTCGAGGATGGCCGGACGCGTTGCGAAGCGCAGGACGGCATGGCGTCCATCCTGAAGTGTCAGGTGCGCGATCCGGCGGGCGGTGTCGCGCTCAAACTCCTCCCGGTAGGTCAGGATTGTCCTGCTGTTCAGGGTGATCCACTGTTTCCCCGTCGCGTTGCGAAGAAACTCCATCTTTGCGCCGTCCGGGGTCTTGAGTTGCTGGAGACGTCCACCATTGAACACGAGGGTCCAGCCGCAGGAGGATTGCGCGGTGGTGGTTTTTCCCGAGGTCACCGCTTTCCAGCCGTAGCTTGAGAGATGCCCGGGTGTTTTTGTTTTTTCGAGGATCATCCTGTGCCCCGTCGGGAAGCGCAGCTCATATTCGCGGTCGTTGATCGCAAAAATGGCGCTCTCAAGCAGGGGGAAGGACCAGCCCACGCCGAGAATCCGGCTGCTTTGGTAATTGGCGATGGGCGAGAAGCCGACCGGCACCTTGAACGTGATTTTGGGCGAGATTTTGAGGTCCCCCCAGGATTCCCAAAACGAGAGGCGGAGGTCGTCAGAGTCGACCGTCGGCGAGGACGGCAGGTGCGTGTCAACCCCGCAGGAAAAATATCCGGCGCGCGCGACCGGGGAAAAGAGGGCGCAAAAAGCAAAAAGGGCAAGGAACGCGACGGCGCGAGGCGTCCCGAAAGCAAAGCCATCCGCCACGGAAAAGCCCGCCGCCCGCCTGGGCGGGGTTGATCGCGCGCCCCCGGCACGGGGCAATGACGACGGCAGCGCCGCGCCTAGAATCGCCACAACCCATGCGGCAGGGGGAAAAATGGGCGCAAAGGCGGAAGCCCCCGTCCCGTGTTGGGTGGTGGAGTTGGGAGTAAGCATGGCAAGAGGCAGCCTGCCGACGGGTTGAACCACCGCAGCCTCAACGCAGGCGGGATTTGAGGCAAAACGGTTTGGGACGAAAAGACGGGGTGTCCGGACGATGCCAGACCGTCGCCGCAAACGGCCATCCCGCCCTACGGGAGAAAAAGGGAATGAAGGGGACGCCGAAACAAGGCCGACAGGCGCCGGAAACGAAAAATTTGAAAAGGCCGGAACGACGCAAAAACCGGAGAATGAGGCACGGCGAGAAAACGAACGAAAATTCCGACCGGGGGGGGGGGGGGGGGTAAAAATTACCGAATAAACATTCCGAAACACACCCCCGCATGTGACATCGGAGAACACGAAAGAATTTCCATGCACGAAAGACAATCCACACGGGACGCGCCACACCCGTCCCAAAATGGGGTTCAAGGGGCCACCAATGCGATTTCGAGAAGAGGGGTGCATGGACGTTGGCATCCAAGGAACGCGCTTTATGGCGCCGTGCAAGCAAAAACCGTAACAAAAACGAAAAAATTTTTGCCGCCCAATTTACTCCCTGAATGAGCGCCGAAACGCGGAGCACAAGGCCCCGGAGGGCGGAAAACAGGGAACAGGAGGACTGGGGACAGGGAAACAAACGACGGTGAAACGGAGATCCCCACCCCGCAAGACGTCCGCTGCCGAAACGCTGGAACGCGGCACCTGCGCGCCGCCTTGGACGCCCTTCCCAACCAAGCGCATCCCGCGCCCACGCCGCGTGGAACATCTTCCGGCCGCAGCAGGTTGGGCGGTTTCAGCAAAACGGCCAAGGACACCCCGGCAGGCCTCCCGGCCGTTTACGACGAATCAAACCGGGAATGCCCCTGAAAATCTGTCGCGCGCGCGAGGGGTGGAGAGGCGGGGCGTTGGGAGAGGGTTTGGGGCAGGAACGGCGGCGGATGGGGCGGGAGGCTTGGGAGAGGGTTGGGTTGGGGCGGGAACGGCGGCGGGTGGAATGGGGCGGAAGGACGGCTCGGCGAGCCGTCCCTATCTGGGTCTGGAGGGGGGTGGTGGGGCGGGGTGGCGGCGGGGGGGGGGCGTGGGTGGTGGGGCGTAGCGGGGGGGGGGGGGGGAGGGTGTTGGGGCGTAGGGGCGGGGTGGGGGGGGGGGGTGGGGTTCGGGGCGGGGGGGGGGGTGGCTGGCGGGGGGGGGG
>JAIRPL010000045.1 GCA_031256995.1 Puniceicoccales bacterium | reverse complement strand
TGGTTGTCCATGGCTGCTTCGCCGCTTTCTCTGGTTTTTTCGGGATTTTGGTTCATCGGGATTGGTTTCCCCCTCACTCTCATGGCCTTAAAAATCTGCGCAAGATTCCGGACGTTATCCGGCTTTGCATAGTAGCGCGGCCTCGGCATCGAGCAACGCGTTGAGCGTCTGCTCTACCGTGCTCACCACCACCTTGTCTAGGTGGCTTCTGATCATCTCTTCGTCCACCCGGATCACTCCACCGGGCATGGCTTGGTTGTCAGCGGCTGCTTCGCCGCTTTCTCTGGTTTTTTCGGGATTTTGGTTCATCGGGGTTGGTTTCCCCCTCACTCTCATGGCCTTAAAAAATCTGCGCAAGATTCAGGACGTTATCAAAACGAAGTCGTAGTCGCCGTCTGTCCAAAGGGACCAGCCGATTTTCACAATCCAACGTCAGCGCAGCATCGACCAAAATGGCTGATAACAAAATGTGTCGCGCCTTGGGTGTTGGAAAACGGAACACATAGAGAGATAGCACGAGAGCCGCCCCGAAGGAGCGGCTCTCGCATAAAACAACTGAAGGGAAGAGGAATCAGTCCACGACCTCAATACCCATTGAACGGGCGGTACCCTCAATCATGCGAATGGCCGCATCCGGATCGGCGGCATTAAGATCCTTTTTCTTCATTTCGACAATCTCTTGGAGCTGTTTGCGGGTAACCCGGCCAACCTTGTCCCGGTTTGGAACCCCGGATCCGCTTTCTATCTTGGCCGCCTTTTTGAGAAGGACGGAGGCAGGCGGAGATTTCAGGATGAAGGTGAAGGACTTGTCTTGATAGACAGTGATGACAACAGGAAGAATGAGTCCTGCCTGTTCTTTGGTGCGAGCGTTAAACTCTTTGCAAAAAGCCATGATGTTCACGCCTTTGGCGCCGAGCGCGGGTCCCACCGGAGGTGCCGGGTTTGCCGACCCGGCGGGGAGTTGCAATCGGATTTCTCCGACGACTTTCTTAGCCATTGTGGATGTCTTTCTTTGTTATGTTGTTAGTGTTGCTGTGTAAAAATCCGACGTTTGAAACACCACGGCCGGTGCCATACGTCCTATTGCTCAACGGATCGCTCGACCTGCCAAAACTCAAATTCCACGGGCGTGAAACGCCCGAATATCGAAACGGAAACTTGCAGCCGTCCGCGATCGCTGTCCACGGCCTCGACAATGCCAGCGGTATTGGCAAAGGGACCGTTGTTAATCTTCACGCTATCCCCAACATTGTAGAGAATGCTTGGCACTGTCCTGCCCTCGGCCTCCTCGACCTGTTGGAGGATGCGTTCAATTTCGATCGGCTTAAGGGGCACAGGCTCATTTCCGCCGATGAAACTGATAACCCCCTGCACGCTAGTGACAAAATACCAAGGTTTTTGGAGAAGTTTCCCAAAGTCGTCATACAACCGCATTTGGAGAAACATGTAGTTCGGGTAAAGCTTGCGCTGTTTGACTGTCTTTTTTCCATTTTTTACCTCTTGCACCATTTCTGTCGGCATGAGAACGCGGTCAGAAAGGGGACGCCCCACAGGGGGCGCAAAGTATTCGGACATGTCATCCACCTCTATAAACTTATCGAGATACTTTTTAACCTTCCCCTCCATGTTTGAAAGGGTTTGGATGGCATACCAACGGAAACCCGAAACAGGGCTGCGCGCCTCGGGCGCGAGGGCCACGCCGGCGGAAGAGTCCGCGCTCCACGACTGCCCTTCGGCAACGGGGGCCGCTGGTGTCCCAAACTGTGTTTCTGAGGTCTCGGGCATACGTGTGAAGTCTCAATTAAAGCCTTGGAATCTAAGTAGTAAACGATTTTCAGCGCCCCACAAAGCGCGTTATGCAACGGACAAGCTCATGCATGGAGAAGTCAAAGACAAAGACACATGCCGACAAAATTGCGATGGAAATCACAACCACGGAAGTGGACTGGGCCAACTCACGCGGAGACGGCCAGACAGCCTTTGTCCAGACTTCGGAAATAGTTTCCTGCCAGAACTGTCGGATTTTGCTGATGAAGGATAACGCTTTCATTGTGAAACTTGGCAGGGGCGGAGGGACTCGAACCCCCAACTTGCGGTTTTGGAGACCGCTGCTCTACCAATTGAACTACACCCCTGTTGTTTGTTGAAAAAGAGTGCCACCCCATGCCGCCTTTTGTCGACAGACAATGCCGAAACCCGTTTTTGACAGGATCTCGGCATGGCTGGTTGCGTTGGTTGGCGTGGCTATAGCGAGATGTCAATTACTTGACAACCTCAATAATCTGGCCGGAGCCAATCGTGCGTCCTCCCTCGCGAATGGCGAAGCGTTTGCCTTTTTCCATGGCGACTGATTTCTGAAGCTCAATCTCGATGGTCAAGTTGTCACCTGGCATCACCATTTCCACTCCTTGGGGGAGGGTACAAACACCTGTCACGTCGGCGGTGCCAAAATAGAACTGCGGGCGATAGTTGGTGAAGAACGGGGTATGACGTCCGCCTTCGTCCTTGGTCAGAACATAAATCTGGGCCTTGGCTTTGGTATGCGGGGTGATGGAGCCGGTCTTGGCAAGGCTGTGCCCGCGTTGCACGTCATTCTTCTCAATGCCGCGCAGGAGAAGGCCGACATTGTCGCCCGCGATGCCCTCATCAAGATTCTTGCGGAACATCTCGACACCCGTGACCGTGGTCTTGCGGGTTTCGCCAAGTCCGACGATCTCAACTTCCTCGCCCACCTTGACTTTTCCGCGCTCAATGCGCCCGGTGGCGACGGTGCCGCGTCCGGTGATGGTGAAAACGTCCTCAACGGACATCAGGAAGGGCTTGTCGATCTCGCGAACCGGCTCGGCGACATCCGAATCAAGCGCGTCCATAAGCTCGGAGATCGCCTTGATGCCTTCGGGTTTGAGTTCAAGGGCGGCAGTCGCGGAACCACGGATGATCTTGGCGGTGTCTCCCTTGTATTCGTATTTGTTGAGAAGGTCGCGGATTTCCATCTCGACAAGCTCGATCAGCTCCGGGTCGTCGAGAAGGTCCACCTTGTTGAGCCACACGACGATGGCAGGCACGCCCACTTGCTTGGCGAGAAGGATGTGCTCGCGCGTTTGGGGCATGGGGCCGTCAGCGGCGGAAACCACGAGAATGGCTCCGTCCATCTGGGCCGCGCCAGTGATCATGTTCTTGACGAAGTCGGCGTGCCCGGGGCAGTCCACGTGAGCGTAGTGCCGTTTGTCGGACTCATATTCGACGTGGGCGGCGGCGATGGTGACCGTCTTGGTCGCATCACGCTCGGTGCCGCCTTTGGCGATGTCCTTGTAGGACTTGACAACGGCAAGGCCTTTGGAAGCCTGCACCGCAAGAATCGCCGCCGTGGTGGTGGTCTTGCCGTGGTCAATGTGACCAATGGTTCCCACGTTCACGTGGGGCTTGTTACGGACGAAGTTTTCTTTGGCCATTTGTTTTGTGTGTTGGAGTTATGTTAGTGTTGCTATGAAAAAATTGCTTGTGGAGCTTGCGCGCCTTGAGAGATGGAGCCCCCGAGCAGACTTGAACTGCCGACCTCGTCCTTACCAAGGACGTGCTCTACCAACTGAGCTACAAGGGCGTGGCACCTGACAACCCCATCCCTCCCGAGCGCAAAGACCGGGAGGAAAAGAGAGGGCGGAGCGTGGCGATGCGAGGGCGTCTGTCAAGCGGTTTTTGAAAAATTCGCGGAAAGCCCCACGTTTGTGCCGGCCCGTGGCAAGGCGCTTCGGAGGCGGGGGGGGTGAAACGAGGGACGGATCGCCGATGAAAATAAAACCGCCCAAGGCGACCTGAAATCCAGAGGACCACCCATGCCCTCGACCGAAAAAGTCGGGGGTGGAGGCTCCGCGGCACAACGTCAGGGTGCGCAAAACGAACTTGGCACCCGCCACGGACGCCGCCCTGTCATGAGCCGCGCAGGCAAGAACCTTTGCCCCCGCGTCAGGAACTCGTGTGATCTGCCACACCTTGCGGCATCCACGCCGCAGTGGGGCGATTCAGACAGGCACGCGACATCTCACGTCCGCAGAAGGACCGTCTTCCTTCAAAAACGTCCCCGTCGCCCGTGCGCACCGCCCCATGCGCAATCAAAAAAACATCGGCAAGCCGTCGTCGCCACACGGGAAAAGGCCGTCTGCTTCGGGAAGCGCCACCTTGTGCGCATTCACTGGCGGACTTGCGCGACGCATCGCCCCGAGGAGCGTGATCAACAACCTTCCCGCTCGACTTGCGGAGGTGCGTGGAGGTAATCCGGGCAGACAGATGAACCGGATACTGGACGCCAACCTGAACCGTGCCGCCGAGGCCCTGCGCGTGCTGGAGGAATCCGCGCGCTTTGTGCTTGCCGACGCGTCGCTTGCCGCCGCCTTGCGCGACGCCCGGCATCGCCTGTGCCGCTCCCTTTCCGCGCGCAGCGACGAACTGCTGGCCGCCCGCGACACATGCAATGACCCTGGTGCGGCAACACCATCCGCCCCCGTCCCGCGTCACGAACTCGCGGAGATCATCAGCGCCAACAGCAAGCGCCTCCAGCAGGCCCTTCGCGTCCTTGCCGAATATGGCGCGGACACTGGCGTCACCGCCGGGTTCGAGTCCCTTCGCTATGAGGCTTACACGCTGGAGCAACGCCTTCACATGGGCTTGAAGCATCTCAAAAAAGCCGCACTGCTCGCCGGGAGGAGGCTCTATCTCGTGACAAACTCCGATGCTTTTGGGGACGATGCGGCCTTTCTTGGCGCCGTGGAGAGTGCGCTGCGTGGCGGCGTGGACATCCTGCAGCTTCGCGAAAAGAAACGCCCCGTTCGCGAAATTCTCCGCCTTGGGGCCGAACTGCGCCGCCTGTGCGCCGGGGCGAACGCGCTTTTCATCGTCAACGACCGCGTCGACGTCGCCCTCGCCCTCGAGGCCGATGGCGTCCATCTCGGGCAGGATGACATGGAGCTTTCATCCGCCCGGCGCCTGCTGCCCGACGGGGCCATCATCGGCCTCTCCACCCACGAGCCGAAACAGGCGCTTGCCGCCGTTGAGTCTGGCGCGGACTACATCGGCGTCGGCCCCATTTTCGCCACGCCGACCAAGCCGGGGCGCGCGGCAGCCGGGGTCGATTACGCGCGCTGGGTCGCGGAAAATCTTCCCGGCAAGCCCGCGTTTGCCATCGGCGGAATTCATCCGGGCAACCTCCCCGACGTGCTTGCGACCGGCGCGCGGCGCGTGGCCGTTGTGCGCTCGGTGATGAACGCCCCATCCCCGGAAATTGCCGCCCGGGAATTGCGGCATCAATTGGACATGGCGGGGGTGTGAGGCATGGGAAACCAAGGCGCCCCTTCTGGCGGAATTTTTTTACACTTTGATTTTCGCGGGCAAACCGGCATTCCCTGACCGCGCATGAGACTACCCACCCTTCTCCTTTCAGTCGTTCTTGGCGCGATTCCCCCGTTCTCCACCATCTCCGGCAGCCAGACTTCGCCCCTCCCCACGGTTTCCGGCGCCAAACTTTTTTCCGGGCTGGCGGCGGCCTGTGACATTGAGGCCGATAAGCCCGGCTCCCCCGCGCTCAACAGCGCAAACATCGCCCCGGAAGGCTTCGTCGCACTTTTCAACGGCAAAGACCTTGACGGCTGGTGGGGAGTCACCAACTGGGGAGGCAAAGGCAATGACATCAACCCGCGCAAGTATGTCGGCCTTGGCGAGGAGGCGCTCGAGACGAGGCGCAACGCCACCGCCGCCGCTGTTGCCAGGCACTGGCTCGCACGGGACGGCGAACTCGTCAATGACGGGGCCGGCCCATTTCTGGCCACGACGAAAAACTATGGGGATTTTGAGTTGATCGTGGATTACAAGACCGTTCCCAAGGCGGACAGCGGGGTCTATCTGCGCGGTTACCCGCAGGTGCAAATTTGGGACTCCACCAACCCGCGCGAATTCAAAAACGGCGCGCAAAAAGGCTCGGGCGCGCTCTGGAACAATTCCAGGGAAGGCCGCTTCCCACTCAACAAAGCCGACCTTCCCTTTGGCGAATGGAACCGCCTGCGCATCCTCATGGTCGGCTCGCGCGTCTGGGTCTGGCTCAATGGGAAGCCCACCGTCCTTGGCGCCGTCCTGGAGGATTACCTTGATCGCAGGACGCCCATCCTTCCGCGCGGCCCGATTCTGCTGCAAACGCATGGCGGCGAGATCCGCTGGCGCAACATTTTCATCCGCGAGATCCCGCCGGAAACCGCGAACGCCATCCTTGCCGCGCGCGCGCCAGCAGGCTTCAACCCCATTTTTGACGGCGTCTCGCTGGAAGGTTGGGCCGGCGCGACCAACGCCGTGGCAATCCAGGACGGTGCCATCGCCTGGCTTCCCCAAAAGGGCGGCACCTTGCACACCACGCGTGAATTCTCCGATTTTTCCATGCGTTTTGAGTTTAAGCTCCCCCCTGGCGCCAACAATGGCGTGGTGGTCCGCTACCCTGGAAAGGGCGATGGCGCCTATGCCGGCATGTGCGAGATCCAGGTCCTGGACGACAACTACGAGAAAGTCCGCAAAGAGAAGATCGACCCGCGCCAGGCCCACGGATCGGCATATGGCATGGTTGCCGCCGCGCGTGGCTACCAGCGCCCCTACGGCGAATGGAACTGGCAGGAGATAACCGTCCGTGGCACAAAAGTCCGGGTCGAACTCAACGGTTTCGTGATCCTTGACGCCGACCTTTCCACGGTGAAACAGTTCATGCATAAGCGCCCCCACCCCGGCAAGGACCGCAAGAGCGGTTTCATCGGATTTGCGGGACACAACGACCGCATCCAGTTTCGCAACATATCTGTCCGCGAGATCCCCGCGAAATAGCGCCACCGGCAACCCCCGCAGCTTTCCCGTCGATGCGCGACACACCCTCCATCCTGGTCTCCTCCGCCGGCCGGCGCAATCAGCTCATGGATTGCTTCCGGGGTGCCGCGCGCAAGCTTGGCATGAACATCCGCATCCTCGCGGCAGACATGAACCCGGCCATGAGTCCCGCCTGCCATGCCGCCGACGCCGCGTTCACCGTCCCCCGCTGCAC
Source organism: Puniceicoccales bacterium (assembly GCA_031256995.1). Classification (GTDB taxonomy): domain Bacteria; phylum Verrucomicrobiota; class Verrucomicrobiia; order Opitutales; family UBA953; genus CALNBE01. The sequence continues at coordinate 20,237 of JAIRPL010000045.1, read as the reverse complement.
GGCCCCGGATTTTCATGAACAGATCCGGGGCATCTGCCGCGCCGAGGATGTCCGGCTCATCATCCCGACAATTGACACCGAGCTTCCCGGTTACGCCTCCGAACAGGCCGCCTATGCGGGCATTGGCGCGCGCCTCGCCATATCCAGCCCGGAAGTCGTCAGCCTCGCCCGCGACAAGATGCGCTTCCATGAGTTTCTTGTGGCAAACAACCTGCCCTCTCCGCGCACCGGCGAGGCCATCGCCCTCAACGGCGCCTCGCTTGCCGCGCTGCCATGGCCTTGCGTTTTCAAGCCTCGCGACGGAAGCCGCTCCCTGGGCCTTCTGCGCGCCAACGGCCCAAGGGACGTCCCACCCGAAATCATCAAGGACCCGCGCTACATCTGGCAGGAACGCTGGGTGGGACGCGAGTTCACCATTCATTTCTTCATCAACCAACAGGGGGACCCTGCCAGCGGTGTCATTCCTTGCGAGCGGATTGAGGTGCGCGACGGGGAGGTGTCCAAGGGCGCCACAAGGCGGATCCCGGCCCTCGAAACAGCCGTGCGGACGCTCGCCACGGCACTTGGAAAACACAAGGCCTATGGGCCGCACTGCGCCCAGGGAATCGTCCGCGACGACGGGAAGATCGCGCTCTTCGAGATGAACGCGCGCTTCGGCGGCGGCTATCCCTTGGCCGACGACGCCTCGGCAACCCCTTTCACGCGCCTTCTTCTGCAAGACGCCTTCGGCATTCGCCAGGACGCCTCCAATGATTGGCACCCCAACCGGATAATGCTCCGCCATGACACCGCGCATTTTTTCGACGAATAGCGCCGCCAATCTCCTGCCGCACCCTTGTGGCGGCTGTCCGGCATCGGGAATGCCAAGATTTCTGTGAACATTTTCCCTCGCCATCTGTCCACCACCCGGCAACCTCACGCACCTGCCTCGCATTGGGGCACGGCGCGACAAGGCGGCCGCGCAACGCACAAGACAAACAACCAAAAAATCCTACTTTTCTCTCCATGAAAAAACACATCCTCACCACAGCACTCCTCGCCGCATTCGCCGCAGCGACACCTGCCATCGCGCAGGAGAAACTCAAGCTGGCATTTCCTCCCGTGAACATTGTCGGGACGCCAATCCCGATAAACATCCCGCACAACAAGGACGAAAGCGGGTCCTACCTTGCGCCCGAAATCTCGGTTCCCAGTGGCGTTAAGAATCTCGCCAAGAACAAGAAAGTCACATCCAGTGACCCGAATCCCATCGTCGGTGAACTTTCCCTTATCACGGACGGGGACAAGGATGCCGATGAGGGTTTTGAGGTCGAACTCGCCCCCGGTTCCCAATGGGTGCAGATCGACCTTGAGAAAAGCGCCACCATCTACGCCGTCGCCGTGTGGCACTTCCACCGCCAGAAGCGTTCCTACAAGGCCGTGACCATCCAGATTTCCGATGATCCGACCTTCAAAACTGGCGTGAAGACCATCTTCAACACGGACACCGCCAACATCAACAAACAGGGCGTCGGCACCGACCAAGGTTACGTCGAAACCAATTTCGGGCGCCTTATCGAGGCCAAGGGCGGCATCCAAGGCCGCTATGTCCGCCTTTACAGCGCTGGCAGCAACGCCACCACGGGCAATCACTACATTGAAGTCGAAGTCCACGGGATCTAATGCGCAAAGGGAGGGCAAGTCCCTCCACCACGCTTGATAGCCCCCCCCGAAAGAGCACTTTGCCTTTCGGTTTCTTCGCCAGATGGAAATAAGCCTGTTGGACGGGCGCTCGTTTCTCTTGACGAGTGCCCGTTTTTTCTGTCCAAAACATTTGTACGCACCATCTCCACCGACAAGTCATCCAACATTACCCATCATGAACTCCATCCCCCTCGTCATCACACTTCTCGCGGCATCCGCCGTCCCGCCTCCCGCGGTTCCACAAGAAGAACTCAGGATAAACTTCCCGCCGGTGCCTCTTGCAAGCGGAGCTCATCCGATCGCGATTCCGCACAACAAAGACGAGAGCCGGGACTACCTTTCACCCAAGATCCTTGTCCCCAAGGGCGTGAAAAACCTTGCCCTCAACAAGAAAGTCACCTCCAGCGATCCAGCTCCCATCATCGGCGAACTTTCCCTTATCACAGACGGGGAGAAGGAAGCCGATGAAGGTTATGAGGTCGAACTCGCCTCCGGTTCCCAATGGGTGCAGATCGACCTTGAGAAAAGCGCCACCATCTACGCCGTCGCCGTGTGGCACTTCCACCGCCAGAAGCGTTCCTACAAGGCCGTGACCATCCAGATCTCTGATGATCCGGCCTTCAAAACCGGCGTGAAGACCATCTTCAACACGGACACCGCCAACATCAACAAACAAGGTATCGGCACGGATCAAGGGTACCTCGAAACCAATCTCGGGCGCCTTATCGAAGCCAAGGGCGGCATCCAGGGCCGCTATGTCCGCCTTTACAGCGCTGGCAGCAGCGCCACCTCAGGCAATCACTACATTGAGGTCGAAGTCTACGGAAAATAGGGAATTCTTCCCCTGATCGGCCCATGCGCGCAAAGCCTCGCGCCACCCCCACCAACCCTCCGCACAACACGAGAGGACGCGAAAGAGCGGGAAGGGCAGGAAGGGCGGAGGCTTCCTCTATTTTTGGTGGAAATACTTGAACTCGCTGATGCGCGTGAATTTCTCCTCGTTTGGATAATTGACAACCGCGGCAGCCTGGAATTGCGGCATGTCCAAGTCTTCAAAGACGAGATCCACGGAACGGTAGGGAAGACGCCCATGCCGGCAGTCAAGAAACTCATCAATCGCACCAGAAAAGAAAACGGTGCCGGAAAACTCCACACCCTCAAAGAAAACCTTTTTGGTCCCATGATCGAGACGCAGGAGCGTCCTGGCATCCGTGCCAAGACGAAGCGTGATGTTTTCATGGCCGAGCATTCGCTCAAAAATCTTCGTGAAACCCTCCTCGGGCATCCACTGGATTTCGTCTTGGAAATAGCGGTCGTCGTAGCCGGTCACAACGGGGACGCGGTTGATGGTGGATTTGTCCACCTGCTCAATGGGCACACCCCACTGTTTCGCCGTGTAGTGGAGAAACACCCTGTCAAGGACGTAGGCACCAAACTCGCGAATCTCCGCATTGGAGTGATTGGCGAGATCGTAAATGGAAACTCGCTTGTCCTTTCCGAAGTTTTCCAGAAGAAGCCTCTTCAACTGGACCGCCTTTTCCTCCGGGAAAAGCACATCCACGGATTTGAAATTGAACGGAATCGGAACAAGCTTCCCGTCGATCCTTCCAAGCACCCGATGCTCGTAGGGGAACCATTTTCCAAAACGTTGCAGATACTCAAAAACGCGCGGGTTGTTGGTGTGGAAAATGTGCGGCCCATACTTGTGGATGCGAACACCCGCCGGGCTATCCTCCTCGAACATGTTTCCGCCAATGTGGGAGCGGCGTTCAATGAGCAGAACGCGTTTCCCTGCGTCGGCCATCTCGCGCGCAAAAACGGCCCCGGAAAATCCGGCGCCTATGACTATGGTGTCGTATTGGAACATGGTGTTTTTGACTGCATGAAAAAGGGCGGATCACAGGAAGCAAACCAAAACGCGAAAACCCGGTCCACGCCGCCTCAATTGTTGCGCTTGTAGATCTGGACATAGCCCGGCTTTTCCCAGACAAGGCGGTATTGCTTGCGAAGATTTTCCGGATCAGGAATGGGCTGCCTAACCCCATTCTCGACAAAATAGGTGTCGGTGAGCGGAAGCATGCGCCCGAAGAGGAAACGTTGCTGGACTCCCAACGCGGGGTCGCGGCGCAATTGGAATTTTCGGAACAGGATCTCATCCGACTCGTAAATTTTGTCGACCACAATGAGCTTGGGCTTCCCCTTTATGACATCCTCCTCGTATTTTTTCGCGATATTCACGTCATTCATCCCGATTGGAAACTGGTAGAAATACTTGGAAACCGATTCCCGCCCGGAATAGTAGTAGAGGGAGGCGGCCCGCCCAAAAACCGTGATTTTGTCGCTGCGCGCCGGGGCGTGCGTGCGTATGACGGCACAGGCTTCCCTCACCACGTCAAGCGGAATGTGCATTTCATAATTCTGATTGGCGCCATAAGGATAGAAAATCAGGCGCCAGCGGAGGAATTGCCCGATTTGCAAATTGAAAATGCCGACGAACGCAATCAAGGGAATGACACGGCGGGCAAACGGCCCGCCGCCAAGAGCATCAAGCGCCGCGCTGGCAAGAAGTGTCCATGCAAGGACAAGCAACGGAACCGTGACAAGACCATACCGGGGAAAGGAGAAAGGAGAAAAGGAGATGGAGCACAGGGAGATCGCCCCGGTCAACACATAGGCAATATAAAATGGGCGCTGGCGGGTATTGAAGCGCAACACAAGCATCCCCACGCCCGCAAGGAGCATCACCCAAATGTAATTTCGGTTAAGGAAGAGCGAAAAGTTCTTAAGGTACGTTTTCATGGGGATCGCCCCGCCCTGCCGGGCATAAGTCTGATTAAAAACAACGTATTGTTCCCAAAAATCAGGAAACGCCCCCTCAAGCAAAAGATAGAGTAAAAACGGTGTGATCACCGCCGCCGTACCCAGGAAAAAAAATACGACATAAAACACAAGATCCCGGTATTTTCCCCTGATGAATCCGAGCGTCACAATCGTGGCGCCAAACACAATCCAGACAGGAAACAAAGTTGGTTTCAATAAAAGCACGGCACCAAAGCACGCCCCTATCGCGAGACTTTTCCAACGCGTCAACGGCTCGTTTTTAAGAAGGTGTCCCGCAAAGAGAAAAAATGCAATGGAGATGAATGCCATCCCGTATTCCTCGGGAAAATCCCCCCATTGATAAAAACCAATCGTCGTTGCGGCCATCGCGGCAATGCCCCACAAGGCGGGTTGACGGCCGGCAACCAGCAGGGCGGTGCGGTAAGAAAAAAAGAAGGTGACAAACATCAGGGCCAGCTCCATGAACCAGACTCCAAGACGTCCGCCAAAGAAGAGTCCTATGTAGTGGATGAAATAAAGCAATGGCCCTTTGTGATCAAAAAGGTCGCGATAAGGAACCTTTCCGTTGTGCATCCCCTCGCCAATGTTGAGAAAAACGGAGGCATCCCCAAAGGCATCCACCATGGAGAATGGACCGAGGCACGAGAACATGCACACGACAAGCGCCGCAAGGAACGGGGCGCCAAATGTCATCAACGAAAAACGCCCGTTTTGCGAAGGAGGCTGCCTGGGCTTGCGCGGGCGCAAGGGCGGCTCCGAAATCGCGGAAATACCCGAAGGCGCGCCTTCAAACGCACCGCGACTCAATTCAGGATTGGACTCGTTTCTCATTGTTTCAACCGCCCCGCATCCTATGGACGAAAAAGGCGAAGGAAAGTATTTTTTCAGTCCTCACATCTTCATCTGCGTTGTTACCTGACAAGCATGAAATCGGAACATTCACGGCACCAATCTCTTGCGACGATAAAGCACCGCCAGGCCGGATTCGGCATGGATCCGTTCATAGTCATTTTCGAGCAAGGCGCGGAGCCGGGGAAAATCCCCAAAAAGACTGGCCGAGTCCACCTCCAGGGTCGGAGTCACCCGCACATATGGCCACGCGAGGAAAAGCAATTCCGGCAGCCCTTCGCAAATATCCCTTTGGAATTGATCGCCGATTTTTTTCGAGATTCTCCCAACGGGCCATTGGTAAACATAGGAAGACGCAGGAAGCGCATCGGCGCAAAAATACAAATTGCAATTGTTTCCAATTACGATCACGGATCCCGCGCCACGCGGGGTGGCGGCGCGCACTTTCTCAAGTTTTTCCCGCGTGTAGGATGTATAGGCCCGACCCCTGCCAGGGGCGTTCGTACCATCATCATGCGGACTGAAATTTTTGGAGATGGCCTCGTAAAAACACATGCCCTGCCCCGCGAAAATCGCGCAGGAAACCGCCGCCAGCCCGCCGGTGAAAACCGGGAGACGCAAGCGCGTTTGCAAAAGCCTCTTGGCGCACAAGGCAAACGCCGGCAAGGACAATGGAAAGAGAGTCATGTGATAATGATTCCCAAGGAACGGCGTGCGTGAAAACAGGACCACCGTGAGCAGGATGGAAAACGCCAAGGCCGCATGGAAATAAACAGCCTCGCTTTTCCAGTGCCGGCGCGCCAGAAGCAGGTGGATGACCAGCGCCGCCGAGGCCAAAGGGTTTTTCTTGAACGCAAGGACGATGTTTTTCAAGAAACGCAAACCATCCGCCTCGTTGGAATATTGCGCATTGAAGAATATCACCTGCTCCGCCCATGCGAGAAACGCCTGCTTCCCGGCAATCAAACCCAATGCCGGCACCACAACCAATCCAGCGCCGGCCGCAAGCCAGATCATGTGCCGTATAAAAAAACACCATGCCCCTTTTCGTGCCGCGCGAATGAAAAGCAAAATTGAGAAGGCAAGCCAAAGACTTAAAAAATTAATCTTCAGAAACAAGGCGGATCCAAGGCATGCGCCAAGGACGAGACTTTGCCAGCGTCCAGGAGGCTCCCCATTCGCCGCGCTGGCATGCGGCCAGTCCCCGGCGGCCGGCCTCGCTCCCCCGGCGCGCGCCGTCGCGGGACAGGACAAAACAGGCCCCAAGCCATCAAAGAAACGCGCATAAACAAACAAGGAAGCGGAGAGGAACGCCATCGCATATTCCTCCGGCATGTTTCCGTTGGTGAAAAAATCATGGAGAAATGAGTACAAAACGAGTGTTGCAAGAAATGCCGCGACACGCCCAAGCCAGATTCGCGCCGTTTTATAGGAAAATGCGGCGGTTGCGAAGAGGAAGAAAACCTCAAACAACCAAACCCCGGTCCTTCCTCCAAACATCCCCGCAAAATTGATGGCATGAAGAAACAGGCCCTTATGATCAAAGATGTCACGGTATGGAAACAGGCCTTCATGCATCCAATGGCCAATGGAGAGAAACGCGGCGGAGTCTATCCATGGCAGCATCCTGGAAAATGGGCTTAGGGTGGAAAGCAATGACGTCGTGAGTGCCAGCGCAAAAAGCCCAAAAATGGAAAATGCACTTCGACGCTCCAACTTCCAGGGCGGGGAGGCTGTGGATTCCCTGAGACCGTCAACATCAGGCGAATCCACCGCTGGGATCCCGGAGGCGGATTCGCCCCTGGATTTGTTTTTTCTATTTCCAATCTTGGACATATCCTTCCGGGTCATGAAACATCAATCACAGAACCTTTTTGCTTGGCAATTTCCCTGCCTTGCGCGCCATTTGGCGAAAAACGGCCCCCTGCGGGAGGCGGCAAGGGTTCCGCCTTGCCCTCCCCTTTTGGTGCGATCCGCACAAACACTTCAGCCATTCCCCGCTCGGTATGGACATGGCGGTATTTTCCCTCGTCCAAAAGAATGTTCGCGACGCCGGGATAGTCCTCCCTCAATTTCCTAAAATTCCCCTTGGCGCCGGGGATTGCGGTGACGTAGGGCCACACCACAAAGACGAGCTTTGGATGTGATTTCTCAAATTGCCCTTGGAACTCCGCGAGGATCTCAGGCGCGATTTTCACCAACGGATATTGATACAGATATTTTGAAAACGGTGGCAATTTTGTGCAGAAATAAAGACCGCAGTTATTTCCAATCACCGCCGAGTGTTCACCCGCGTTTTCCGCGCTCCCTCCAATTTCTTCCAACACGTTTTGGGCCACTTTCCAAGCCTTCTCCTCGGAAAGTGGATTGGGACGGTTTTCCCCTCGCTTGAGCGAGTTCAGCAGGTCCTCGCCATTCTGCCGCAGGGCCGGATAAAACGCGCTGGCAAAAACCACGCAAGGCAGCGCCAGACGAAGGAATTTGAAGCCCACCGCCGCAAAATGTTCATCCATTTTCCCCGCAAAGAACGCAAGGGCCGGAAGATAGAGGGGAACCATCACCATGAAATTGCGCTCCCCAAGATGCGGACTGCTCGCAAACATCGCCATTGCCAGCGGAATGGAGAGAAACCACGCGAGAAACCCCGGGCATTCGCGTTTTCCGTGGAAACGCGCGACAAGATAAAACGCGACCACCGGCAACACCCAGATGTGCATCCGGTTCGCGATGGAAAAGAAGTTGTGAATGGAATTCCACAACGAGCCGGAATGCGAGGCATAGCGCAGATTGAAAAGGACATACTGCCCAAAGAAATCCGGCAGGGCGCCGGTGATCGCGAGGAGGAGAAACACCGGGACAAAGACCAGCGCCACACCCGAGAAGAAACTCCCGACATGGAGGGCGAAACGCCGCCAATCCCGCGCCAATGCCATCTGGAGACAAAGAACGCCGGAACACGCCGCCCAGACAGAAAACATGTTGGGTTTCAGCAACAACGACATGCCGGCAAACACCCCGAGCAGGACGGTGTCCCGGCCTCTTAACTCCACGCCGGAAATAAAATGGCGCAAGTAAAGATACAGCGAGGCAAAGACAAGCGGCAGCGCATACTCCTCCGGAAGGTTGCCTTGGTAGAAGAACGCGCCAAGACAGACGCTGTTGACCAGCACCGCGAGCATGGCCGGGCGAGGCGCGGCGAACAACAAGGCGGTTTTGAAGGCAAAGAGCAGCGCGAGAAACAGCGAGACAAGCTCAAGAATCCAGACGCCGCCCCATGGCAAAAAACCGCAGGAAAGACCCAAAAACTTCCCCAAGAGCAAGCCTCCGGCGTTGATCGCGTAAAGCAGCGGCCCTTTGTGGTCAAAGAAATCAACATACGGCACCTTGCCATCGAGAATCCCCTGCCCGATCGAAAGAAACACCGTGGAGTCCGCGGCGGGCATGTCTTTTGAAAAGGGGCCGAGCGGAGAAAGCAAGGCCACGCCAAGCGCTGCAAGGAAAAGCCAGAATTCAAAGGAAGATTTTATGGGTTTCTCGTGCGTGCCACATGTCATGCGCCGCTGTGTGCCTGCCGCGCGCGCGGCGGTCAATGGCAAAGGCGGAACCTTGGCCCGGAAATCGCGGTCCCACCCTGCCCGCCCCTTCTGAAATCGCTTGCGAGGCCACAGTGCGCGGGAAAGGCTGTGGGAAATGCCTGATGGCTCCGAGATAAGCTTGATGTTCGGGCGTATCGCCCACCGCTACGACCTTGCCAACCTGCTGCTTAGCGGCGGTCTTTGCACGCGCTGGACTCGCAGGCTCGCGCGCGCGGCGGCGGGGCATTTGACCGGGCCAGGGGCGTTTGCCGTGGACCTCGCCACCGGCAGCGGCGATGTCGCCTTTGCGCTGGCCCGCTTCGCGCCATCCGCCCGCATATGCGGCCTGGATTTTTGTGAACCCATGTTGCAAGAGGCCAAAAAACGCCTCGCCGCCGCCCGGGAAACAACACTCCACGCAAAAAAAGAGGACATCACCGCTCCGGCGCGCATCACATTCAGGCACGGGGATTGCGCCGCGCTGCCGCTCGCCGACGCCAGCGCGGACGTCGTCACCATCGCCTATGGCGTCCGCAATCTCCAAGACAGGCCGAAGGGCTTGCGGGAAATCCATCGAGTGCTGCGCCCTGGAGGCTCGGCATTCATCCTTGAATTTTCGCAACCCGCCCGTTGGTTCAGCCCGCCCTATTATTTTTACGTGCGCCACATCCTGCCAACACTGGCCAGGGCGGCCACGGGCGACCGTCTCGCATACAAATACCTTGGCGACTCGATCGCCACGTTTCCACCCCGCGACAAATTTTCCCGGGAGTTGCTCGACGCGGGATTTTGCGAAGTACGCTCCACTGCGCTCACCCTCGGAATCGTCGCCATCCATCACGCCCGGAAAACGGCATAGGCAAAGTCGCGCGGGCGGGTTCAACTCGCACATGGATGAAAAGGCGGACTTCTGCCCAAAAACTCGCGTGAAAAAGCGCCGGACACTCGTTTTTGGTTTCCAGCAAAATGCCCGTGAGGCATCTTTCCCCGCATGAGCCGTCGTTCCGAACGCCGCCGTCGCTTACTTCAGCGTTCGCAGAAGTTTCAGCGAGAACGCCTCCGAGACGCCCAGGAAAAATTTGGGCTGGGCGGCTCACGCCTCCCCTCGCACGCCGGTCCACGCCCCTTCCCTGACGATGGCAAGGCCGCCGATGACGATGCCCGCGAGGGTTCCGACATGGACGCCCTTTTCCGGGACGACGACAATCCCGGACTCGATCATGCCCCCTTCGCCGCCACCTCCCCCACCCCCGCCAGCCACGACACCGAATACCCGGAAACCAGCCCTGACGCGCAAGCCCACCCAGCCCCCCACCCCGGTGGAGTGGATGACCCTGACCTGAATGAAATCGGGCGCGCGCCAGGCGAATTGCCAACAAGCAGCCCTTTTGAAAGCGAGGGGCCGACGCGTTTCCGCGTCCTGCACTACACTGCGGATTGTTGCACGCAAACCGAGTTTTCCGACGTCGACAACCTCTCCGCATACGCCGAGAAACAGGGGGTCGTGTGGGTGCAAATGCTGGGCATCACCGACCCGGAGATCGTCCACCTCGTTGGCGCCATTTTCAACCTACCCATGCTCGCCCAGGAGGACGTGCTTGCGGAATGGTCCCGATTCAAGTTCGACGAGCACGGTGACATGGTTCTGGCCGTGGCCCGCGCCGTTCCATTGCGGCTGGGGCTGAAAGACACGCAACCCAAGGGCCAGCAGATTTCATTCATCGCCGGGAGTAATTTCGTCATTTCCTTTCACGAAAACGACGAGCACGTGTTTGAAACCATCGAACGGCGCATTCGCGAAAACACCGGACGCCAGCGCCATGGAGGGCCTGGCTACCTCTTTTACGCCCTCTTCGACACACTCGTGGACCGCATGCTGTACCTTGCCGATGAAATTGAGGACTCCATCAGCGAGACCGAGGACCGGCACCTTCAGGATTCCAGCGACATCGACCTTGGCGAAGTCCACCGCCTCCGGCGTATCGTCGGGTACCTCGGCCGCCTCTCCATGCCCCTCCGCGAGACCGTGCGGCGCCTCCAACGCAGTGACCACAAGCTTCTGCAAACGCTGGGCGAGACAATGTATTTCAGCGACTTGTACGACCACGTCCTTCGCGCAGGCGACCGTTTTGAGCATTCGCGCGTGATGTTGCAGGAAATTCACGACTACCACCTCACCCTGCAAGGCGTGAAAACCAACGAAATCATCCGTTTGCTGACGGTCATCAGCTCCGTCTTCATTCCGCTAACCTTCGTTGTCGGCATTTACGGGATGAATTTTGAAAACATGCCCGAGTTGAAAACCCGTTACGGTTACTATGTCTGCCTCGCGGCAATGTTTTCCTTTGTCGCACTCGCCTTTTTCTATTTCAGGAAGAAAAAATGGCTGTGAAGGACGGCGAACCTGTGGCGGAAAAACAGGGCGTCGCCCCATCCTGTTTTCCCGCACGAACTTGGCGCCCGGATTAACGTGCCCGGACCAAGGTTCTCCAAGATATTGAGGCGGGGCTGTCCGCAATCGGGGGAAAATGTAAAAAACAGCCTCCTCGCATTCGACATGACTTGTTGGATTCCATGCATTTTCGGGGCATTTTTCCATCCATGCCGTCTGGCGCCGCCCCAGGTCTTTGATGTTTTTGGCTGGCAAAACGGAGGAGGGGGATGGAGAAACGTTTTCAACGCAAATGCCGCCCGAAACAGACATTCATCCCAGCCCAAGGACGGTCAAGATCGCCGGCAGGGCGGCGGCCTTCTCCACCGCCGGAGCGTTGGCGCAAAGCCGGCATGTGACGCGCGACCCGATGTGGCTGCGGGTTCTGCTCACGACCATCGCGCTGTTATTTTTGCTTGGATTCCTGTTTGTGCCCTTGGCTGCGGTTTTCGCAGAGGCATTGCGGGGAGGGGTCGGGATGTACCTTGCGGCATTCTCCTCGCCTGACGCGCGCGCGGCCATCCGCCTTACATTGCTGGTGACGGCCATTTGCATTCCCGCAAACACGGCCTTCGGAATCGCAGCGGCATGGGCGGTGACAAAACATGATTTTCGCGGCAAGAGCCTCCTGCTCGCGCTGTTAGATTTGCCTTTCGCGGTTTCGCCAGTCGTCGCAGGCCTGGTTTTTGTGCTCGTTTTTGGGCGGCATGGCTGGCTTGGGCCTGCGAATTTGGAGATTTTGTTTGCCCCGGTGGCGCCCGCGTTTGGCGCATTTGTGGACTCATGCGGGCTGCGCGGGACTTTTCTCGGCCCGCTTGCGGAATGGCTGGCGGAACCTTCCTTGCTCCCGGTCTTGTTTTCGCCGCCCGGCATCGTCCTTGCGACGATTTTTGTGTCATGCCCCTTCGTCGCCCGCGAACTCATCCCGCTTATGCAGGCACAGGGGGCCGATGAGGAGCTTGCGGCACTCTCCCTTGGCGCCTCGGGCTGGAGGACATTCTGGCACGTCACATTGCCGAACATCAAATGGGCGCTGTTTTACGGCGTCGTGCTTTGCGGGGCGCGGGCGATGGGGGAGTTTGGCGCGGTGTCAGTCATTTCCGGGAAGATACGCGGGGAGACGAACACGCTTCCGTTGCACGTCGAAATTCTTTTCAACGAGTATAACTCGGTTGGCGCCTTCGCGGTTGCCTCGCTCCTTGCGCTTCTGGCCCTGGTTTCGCTCGCGCTGAAAACATTCGCCGAATGGCGATTCAAAAAAGAGGCCATGTGACTTCTTCCCTCCCCTCCCAGCCTCCAGATCTCCAGCCATGTCCGTCACCGCAGAAATCATTTCCAAGACCTTTGGCAGCTATGCCGCGCTGGACAAGGTGTCGCTCCACGCGCCAGCCGGGAAACTTGTGGCGCTGCTTGGCCCGTCAGGTTCGGGAAAGACGACGCTTTTGCGCATCATCGCCGGACTGGAAAAACCGGACCCCGGCAGTGGCCGCATACTGTTCGACGGGGAGGATGTGACGGACGTCGCCCCAGGAAAGCGCGGCGTGGGCTTTGTTTTCCAACATTATGCGCTGTTCCGCCACATGAGTGTCGCGGAAAATATCGCCTTCGGCCTGAAAGCGCGCCCATGGCGGGAGCGTCCGTCGAAAGCCGACATCAAGGCCCGCGTCGAGGATCTGTTGCGCCTCGTGCAATTGGAGACTTTTGGCGCCCGCCTGCCCGCGCAACTTTCGGGCGGGCAACGGCAGCGCGTCGCCCTCGCCCGCGCACTGGCGGTGCAACCGCGGGTGTTGCTTCTGGACGAACCGTTTGGCGCGCTGGACGCCAAGGTCCGCCGCGACCTTCGCCGCTGGTTGCGCCATTTCCACGCGGAAGCGCACCTCACCACAATATTCGTCACCCACGACCAGGAGGAGGCGCTGGAGATCGCCGACGAGGTGGTGGTCATGAACCAGGCACGGGTCGAACAAGTCGGTCCGCCAAGAGAAATCTATGACCACCCCGCCACGCCCTTTGTCCACAGATTCCTTGGCAATGTGAACCAGGTGGCACTCCCCTGGGCCGGCATCCGGCCGGGGGTGAGTGTCCCCACGGAAGGCGGGATCGCCTTCGTGCGCCCGCACGACATCGAGATCCTGCTTCCCGAGGGGGCAACGCCCGGAATCGACGATCCCAACGCCACTGGCGCGCCAGCCCGCATCACAGACATCCACGCCGCCGGCCCTGTCGCGAAAATTGCCGCAAAACGCGACGACGGCCTTGGCGTGCTCGACATCGAACTCCCGCGCCCACGTCTGGCCATCCTGCGCCTGAACGAGGGGGACCGCATACGCCTGCGCGTGCGCCCCCGTGCCAACCCCTGAGAACGGCGCCTTCCCCTGCTCAAACGGTTTTGCCGCCACCGGAAACCTGCCTGCCGTTTCCTGAGGAAAGGACACTGTCACGCATTCATCAAAAAAATGTCGCTTGTCGCCCCATCACGGTTCCGCAGAATCCAGCACGCCATGTCAAAACCCAGCACAAAGTCCGCCACGATAACCGGCCCAAAGCTCACTTCGACCCTCAACGGCCTCGCCGTGGAGGCGAGGACCCGCTCCGTTGCCACGCTCAACCAGGTGCTCGCCGAGCTTATTGACCTGCACTCGCAGACAAAACAAGCGCACTGGAATGTCGCCGGCTCCGCATTTTATTCACAGCACAAACTCTTCGACGACCTCGCCGAAAGCGTTTTTGAGCCGATTGACGATGTCGCCGAGCGCATCGTGCAACTCGGCGGCACCGCCGGCGGCACCATCCGTCAGGCGGCATCCACCTCCTCGCTGCCCGAGTTCCCCACCGACACCAAGGGGGGACTCACCTACGTGACGGCCCTCGCCGAACGCTACGCCAACCTTGGCAACTCCGTCCGCAAAGCCATCGACAGCACCGCAAACGCGGGTGACGCCGACACTGCCGACCTCCTGACCGGCCTCTCCCGCACCCTCGACAAAGCCCTCTGGTTCCTTGAGGCCCACACCCGGGCCTGACCCGCTTTGCAACCATCCCGGTCCATCTTTTCCGAAAACGCCGGAGGCCCCTGTTCATGCGGGCCTCCGGCGTTTTTTGAGAGAAAAGGGAGGGCAAAAGGCACCGGGAACGCGCAAAACCATCCACTTGGCGCAAGGATTGTCCCACTGTTTCGATTCCTTGGCTCGAACCTCGAAGTCAAAATGGCGGGGAAGGCGGGAGTCGAACCCGCGACCGACTGCTTAGAAGGCAGTTGCTCTATCCACTGAGCTACTCCCCCTCACAAAAACACAAACCCGCCATCCAAGGACGGAAGGTCCCGCGCAGATTGCCTGCGCCTGGCCTCGGGGCAACCCTGAAACATGAGTCCTTCCGGGGAGGGGCATTGGGTTTGGCTGGGGCGCCCAGGATGTTTTTTTCCCGAAGGTGCCATGGGCGCCCCAAAAAAAAGGATGGGGCTATGGGAATGTTTTCGTGAGTTCCGGGACGAGGCTGGCGATGGGGATCGTGCGCTCGGCACGGGTCCCGGTGTTGCGAATTTTGACAACCCCGGCGGCAAGCTCGTCCGGACCGTAGATGAGGACATTTTTGGCGCCAGCCTGCTCCGCGGCTTGGATGAGTTTTCCAAAGCGCCCCTCCTTGAACGAGTAGTCGGCGCGGATGCCTGCGCGGCGCAGGGCGGCAACACCAGCGAGGGAGGCGGAACGGCATTCAGGGGCGAGCGCGATGGCATAATAGTCCGGACCGGAGGGGGGGGCGGGAAGCAAATTTTTGGCTTCGAGCAAATTGCGCAACGTGACATCCCCCATGCCAAACCCGGTCGCGGGCATGTCCGGGCCGCCAAGTTTTTTGACGAGGGCGTCGTAGCGGCCGCCACCGGCGAGGGCGCGCCCGTCGCCATCGCGCTCGAACACCTCGAAAACAAACCCCGTGTAATAGGCGAGGCCGCGAACGATGGTCATGTCAACGGAGATGAAGTCGGACAGGCCAAAGGCGGCAAGGCGTTCGAGGAGGGCGCTCCAATCGGCGAGGCGGGGTTGGATCCCCTCGGAGACCGGACCGCTGCCGGCAAAAAAGGCGGCCAGTTTCTCCAGCGAGTCCTGGGCGACAAATCCACGGATCCTGGCCAGCGCCTCCGCCGGGTTGGCCGGACTTCCGGCAAGGGCTTCCTCCATGGCCTTGAGGAGGTCATCCGGCTGGAGGCGTTCCAATTTGTCCACAACGGCAAGTGTGGCGGCGGCACATTCCTCGGGGATGCCGATTGATTGGAGGAATAGAAACCACAAGGTTCGATCGCTAAGGCGCACGCGAAAATCGGTTTCACCAAGACCGAAGGCGCGCAGGGACTCAATGGCAAGGGCGATGGCCTCGGCGTCCGCCGCCGGGCCGCTTTCGCCAAGGATGTCGGCATTGAATTGATAAAAGGACCGGAGACGCCCGCGCTGCTGTTTCTCGTAGCGAAAATTTTCGCCGATGGCGAACCACTTGACCGGGCGGCGCAGCGAACCGGCGCGCGCGGCGGCAAGACGCGCCAGCGATGGTGTCATCTCCGGACGGAGCGAGACTTTCCGCCCGCCCTTGTCCTCAAAGTTAAAAAGCTGGCGGACAATCTCCTCGCCGGATTTTTCGGTGAAAAGTTCCAGAGGCTCCAAGACAGGGGCTTCCCATTCCTGGAAGCCAAAGCCTGTGGCGGTTTTGCGCCAAGTGTCGAAGATGTGGTTTTGGATGGCTTGGTCTTCCGGGTAAAATTCGCGAAACCCCGGCAGTGAATTGAAGGCTGGCATGGTGGGGCGAAAAAAACGCTGCTTTTGCGCGTCGCAACGCGAAAGCCGGATGACCTGCGGCGACCATGGGGCGGAGGAGGAGGGAGGGCTGACCGGCAAAAAACAAAAGAAGACGGGCGGCGGCAAAAAAGCCGTCGCCCGTCGCGGATCGCCGTCACCTCGGGAAAAAATGAAAACCCTTGGTGGCTGGCAATGGATTGGAGTGAGAACCGGCGCCTATTGGGCGGCGGCTTTCTCAAGGTCCTGGATCCAGATATTGCGGAACTGGATGGGGTCGCTGTGGAACTGCAGGCGCAGGGGCAGGCGGGAAGGATGCGCCCCAAGGAAGGGGTGCCCGTGCAGGCGGCCATCCTTGCTCAGTGCCTTGAATTCCTTTGTCGGGAAAAGCTTGGCATTACGGTAGCTGCAGTCGCCGACAAGCTCCTGGTCGTCCTGCACGACAACGCCGTTGAAGACGACGGTGAAGCGGGCGCGCTTGACGCAAAGGCCGTCGGCATCAAAGCGCGGGGCGGTGAAGGTGATGTCATAGCTCTGCCATTCCCCGCGCGGGAGGGCGGCGTTGAACTTGGGCGGAAACTGCGCGTAGATGGCCCCCGCCATTCCGTCCGGATAGGTGAAATTGTTATAGGAATCGAGCACCTGGATCTCATAGCGGCCCTGGCCGAACATCACGCCCGAGTTGGTGCCCTGCTGCCCGTGCACACCGCGATTCACGGGGGCGCGCCACTCGATGTGCAGCCTGGCATCGCCGTAGGCTTTCTTTGTGTCGATGTCGGTCCTGTTGGAAGCCTCCAAAACGCTGTACAGCGGCCCGCCCCCGAGGTCCCTGACCTCCTTCACAACCCAAATCTTGCGGTCGCGGCGGGCAGGCTCCCACGCGGCGTCACGCGAGGCGGCGGTGCCATCAAACAAAATATCCGCCCCGGCCGGCGCGGGAACGCTTTGAAACTTCGGGGCGGGATCGGTGGCCCGGGGGGGTTGCGGGCGCGCCTTGGCGGCGGTCATCCACTCGGTTGGCGTTCCGTCGAGATTGAGTGTGAAAGGGTTCGTGTGGGTCTTCTTGCCATCGGAATACGGGAAACCGTCAACTGCGACGGATGGCAGGGGCTGCGGGTCGGTGCGTTTGTCGGCCAAGGCAAAAGGCGCCGCGCACACAAGGAACGCCGCACCCAGCAGTGCGTTGAAAGTGGTTTGAGAGGAAATCATGATGTTTCGTTGAGTTTGGAACGGAAACGGCACCAGACAAGTTGGGGCGCCGGAGGTTCCCCCCGGGGGCGCGGCATGACGCCGGGGAAGGACGGGGGAATCGCCCGGGGTTGGGGCCGGGCGGGCATTTCACGCTTTCCGCCCGGCGGCTTTTTCCTTCCCTGCCTGCGTTGTTCGCGACGCCAGAACCCTGGCGTGCGCCACCCTTCTCCCGCCAGCCAAAATCCATCGCCTCCGTAGCCATGAATCGTCGAAATTTCCTCGCGCAGGCCGCGCCCGCCGCCACCGCGCTTGCCGCATTTGGCCTCCCGGCCACGCTCGCCGCGCAGGGCGCCAAGCCAGCCTTTCAGACCAAGGACGGCATGAATTATGCCCCCGTCAACACCAAGGCGCGCGCGGTCGTCAAGCCCGGGGAGTTCGTCTTCGCCGCCGCGTATTTGGAGCATGGGCACATCAACGGCCAATGTAATGGCCTGACCGAGGCCGGGGGCACGCTCAAGTGGCTCTACGATCCCAATCCCCAAAACCCGCTTCTTGCCGGACTCCGCAAAAAGCATCCGCAAGCCCGCGTCGCGCGCTCGCTTGACGAGATCCTCGATGACAAGGCGGTGCACCTTGTCGCCGGGGCCGCCGTCCCGAATGTCCGCGGCCCCATTGGCTGCCGCGTCATGCAGGCCGAGAAGGATTATTTCACCGACAAAACCCCGTTCACCGAGCTGGGGCAGCTCGCCGACGCCCGCCGCGTCGTCGCAGGGACAAAACGCAAGTTCATGGTTTATTTCAGCGAGCGCCTGCACACCGAGTCCGGAATGCACGCCACCGACCTTGTCAAACAGGGGGCGATCGGGAAGGTCATCCACGTCCTCGGCCTTGGCCCCCACCGGCTCAGCAAAAAATCGCGCCCGGCGTGGTTTTTCCGCCGCGAGGAATACGGTGGCATCCTGTGCGACATCGGGAGCCATCAGTTCGAGCAATTCCTTACCTATTCCGGCGCCACGGACGCCGTTGTCGCCGACGCGTCCGTCGCAAATTACGCCAATCCTGACACGCCGGAACTGGAGGACTTTGGCCAGGCCACGCTCATCGGCGACAATGGCGTCTCCAACTACATCCGCGTTGACTGGTTCACGCCGGACGGCCTGCGGACCTGGGGCGACGGGCGCATTTTCATCATCGGCACCAAGGGGACCCTGGAGTTGCGCAAGTATCTCGACCTCGCGCGCGACAAAACCTCAGACCACGTTTTTCTCGTGGATGCCGAGGGCGAAAAACACATTCCCGTCTCCGGGAAGGTGGGGTACCGCTTTTTCGGGGAGCTGATCCTGGATGTCCTCAACCGCACGGAGACGGCAATGACGCAGGCGCATTGTTTCAAGGCCGCCGAATTGTGCCTGAAGGCCCAAGCCCAGGCCCGCTGGCTCACACCCAAACCAACAACCCTGTAGGTGCGATCCCAAAAGGACAAAAAACAGGGCGCCAAAAGTCATGGAGGGCGGGCACTCCATTTCATGGGGATTTTCCACCCGCCTTCCTCCCTCCACCAACCTTCCCGCAAAAGCCAATCCACGGCAAAACAGGGAGGAAATGAAATTCCCGTAAGTCAGAAAAAATGACTGCCCCAGCCCAGCCCCCCGCCCGCGTCCTTGCGGAGATCCCCGCGTCCAGATGGTATTGCATCCGGACGCAGCCCGCACGGGAGAGACTGGCCGCGCGCTGCCTGCCATTTCTGGATGGAGTCGAGGTCTTCCATCCCGTGGTCTCCTACACGCAGCGAACCCGGAGCGGGTTGCGCATGAAACGCGTCTCATTGTTCCCCAATTATCTGTTTTCGAGGTTTCCCCCCGCCATCTCCAAGCAGGTTGCCTACACACTCGGAGTGGCGCGCATCCTGCGGCGCGGCAACGGCGAATACGCCGAGGTCCCCGCCGAGGTCATGCGCGAACTCATCCAGCTCGCCCCAAACGCCATTTTGCGCCTGGACGACCCCGATTTCCAAATCGGCCAGCACATCAAGATCATCCGTGGCGCCTTTGACGGAATGGAGGGGAGCATAACACGCCTCGCCCCTGCAAAACGACGTGTTGCCGTGTTATTGAGTTTTCTCGGACAGGAACTCCCCGTCGAAATCCCGATCGACCAGATAGACATCCCGGAAAACAATCCCCGCCACCGCCTTATCCACAAACAAATGGCGGGGCCTGGACAAGGATAACGTCCTGAATCTTGCGCAGATTTTTTAAGGCCATGAGAGTGAGGGAAAAACAACCCCAATGAACCAAAATCCCGAAAAAACCAAGGAAGGCGGCACAGGAGCCGCCGAGGAAAAAAGCATGCCCGACGGAGTGATCCGGGTGGACGAAGAGATGATCCGAAGCCACCTCGACAAAGTGGTGGTGAGCACGGTGGAGCAAACGCTCAACGCGATGCGCAACGCGGAAACCGCGCCGCGCTATTGTGCAAAGCCGGACGCTACGAGCACACGGACCAGCGCGTTGACACGCGGGCCGGTCATTATGAGCGGCGCTATCACACGAAGGCGGGCGAGGTGACGCTGCGCATGCCCAAGCTGCGAAAACTGCCGTTCGAGACGGCGATTATCAAGCGTTACCGCCGGCGAGAAAGCAGTGTGGAGGAAGCACTTGTGGAGATGTTCTGGCCGAGATCGGTGCGACGGAATGAAACTGTGGAAACTTTCCAGATAGAGCGATTCTGGCCGATCGTCTGGCATGAAAACGCCGGGCGTGGATCGAGGACATCACCGAGGCGCTGTGGGGCAGCCGCGTGAGTCCCTCGACGCTGAGCGAACTCAATCAAAAGATCGCGGCGCAAATCGACGCCTGGCGCAGGCGTCGGATCGAAGGCGAG